>JAQBBE010000148.1:0-4811 GCA_032126435.1 Desulfobacterales bacterium
TCCAATGTATCTTCAGGCTTGGGCATTAAAGTGGGTTTGCCATCTTTGATGGTCTCTTTTACTGCACAATTTTGACATGGAGAGGATCGATCATAGAACACTTCATGGCAGCATTTTCCGATAATTTCAGCTTCGGATTCCCCATCGGGCCGGCAGTTTGCAGCCAGGATTTTAAATTCCGGCGAAACCACGATGAACCTTCGTTTGAAAGCGCCAATCGCCTTGAGCAAATATTCCTTTTCAATTTTTTTGTTCATGGCACGCCCTATATAAACGGTTAGATCTTCAGCCGGTTCGATTCTTTGGAGAATGGACGGTATAGAAAACAATCCAAATTAATCAGTCAAATCGACCAGTTGAGTTTTATTCAATATACACGCAATCAACCATAGCCTTCATGAGAAGTCAACCGCCTATTTTCAATTACCTCAGGGCTGGAAAATCATTTTTTCAAAGGTTGAGCATCCCTGAAAATCTTCAGCTCCGCCCGTGACAATACGCATGGCGCCGAATTTGACAACCGTTTGAAAATGCTACATTGTAGTATTGTTGTCAACAAACAAATGCTTTGAAAACCAAATCTATGCATCTTAAAACAATTTACATAAATTAATCATTATTAATTCAATATGTTATTTTAATTTAAAAAGAATTTGACTTAAGTCAATGCAAACACACAAACACAATGGTATTTTATTTAAGTAAATGTTAATATATGAAAAAGAAAGGAGAATCCGCCATGATGAAAAGGATTGAAGTGTTTAAGGAGGGCGTTTTTGGGGATAAGGCCATAAAAAGATTGTTGGTTCATGACTCCCCGTATTTTAAGGTTTTGAACTTCAATTTTAACGCCGGTCAAGAACTTCCCATCCATTCTCACGACATCGAAGGCCAGCTCAGTATCGTGGTGCTTGAAGGCACCGGTTCCTTTCTGGGGAAAGACGATAGTGAACTTCCGGCCAACCCTGGAGACGTTCTGATTTCGGATATTAGCGAACCCCACGGCATCCGGGCAACCAGCAAAATGCGTGTGCTGGTCACCATCGCGCCGCCTATTTAGGGCCTGACCCAGCATATCGAGGTATCGGAGTTATGTCCATACGGTCCCAGATCTCAGACTTTCTCGGTCTCCGAAAAAGTACGGTCGGACTGCTTTGCATGGTCATCCTTGTGGGTATGGGCGAGCGGATGGCCGAGAGATTTTTACCGATTTATCTCATCGCCCTGGGTGGCGGCGCTTTATCCATCGGTCTTCTCAACGGTCTCGACAACCTGTTGTCTGCACTCTATTCCTTTCCCGGAGGATACCTTTCCGACCGAATCGGCACCAAGAAAGCCCTGCTTGTTTTTAACATCATCGCCATGTTCGGATTTGTCATCGTCATACTGATTCCCCTTTGGCAGGCGGTGTTATTGGGTTCGGTATTTTTCCTTTCATGGTCGGCAATCTCTTTGCCTGCAACCATGAGCCTTATTGCCAGAGTTCTCCCCTTGAACAAGAGAACCATGGGTGTCTCCATGCACTCTTTTATGAGAAGAATTCCCATGGCACTTGGGCCGATTCTGGGGGGCATATGCATCGGACTCTGGGGTGAGCGTGACGGCGTTCGGGCTGCCTTTGGTTGCGCCTTTCTGTTATCTATCCTTGCAACGGTTCTCCAGCAGATTCTTATCGAAGACGATCCGCCAAAAACTTCAACAAAACAACCCGGAAGGCCTGAAAAGAATCCACTGAAGATTTTACATCACATGCACCCGTCGCTTAAGCGATTACTTATTTCAGATATTTTGATTCGGTTTTGTGAGCAGATTCCCTATGCTTTTGTAGTGGTATGGTGCATGAAAACCATCGCCGAACCGATAACGGCGTTATCTTTCGGCATCCTGACAGCCATTGAAATGACCGTCGCCATGCTGGTGTATATTCCGGTGGCGTATTTGGCGGATAGAAGTACCAAAAAACCCTTCGTTGTCATAACATTTATGTTTTTTACGTTCTTTCCACTGGTCCTGTTTTTCTGTCAATCCTTTAAACTGCTGGTATTCGCCTTCATCTTGCGCGGCCTCAAGGAGTTCGGAGAGCCGACACGGAAAGCCCTTATCATGGACCTTGCACCGGAGAATCGTAAAGCAGCCATGTTCGGCCTGTATTATCTCTTGCGAGATAGTATCGTATCAATAGCAGCTTTTGGGGGGGCTTTTCTTTGGCAGATCGGTCCATCCATTAATTTTATCGTTGCGTTTCTTTTCGGTGCAGCGGGTACCACCTATTTTGCGCTTTATGGCAGCGATCTTTTGGAAGGTGAACATCGATCGAGGTTCCGACAGTCATGGTGATGATAACGGCACGCTGGATAGTTTTGCCGCGTGCTATGACTTCCTCAGCTGCAACCGGCCTTCTCACACACTGACCCCATGAATTTCTCTTCATCTTAGGAACCCTGAGTTCTGAAACACCTTTTACAATGGATCCAACACCCGTGTTTTGATGCTCCCTTCAGCCCCGTAAGGCGGGATTTTAACCCCTGTTAAACAGAAAAGACAGATAGGTTTCACGGAGTAAACTTCGTTTCACCTAAGTTGAGCGATTTTTGGGGAAGAGATGTGCCAAGATCTTGATGCACCAAGATTTGCGAAATCCGCAGACATACCCATGGATATGTCGAGGAATTTCGCAGAGCTCTGATGCGCGAGAGATTGGTGCAGATCGAATCAAAAATCGCTCAATTTAGGTTTCAGCAAGCTTACGGGAAATGCGCTCGCTGTTGCAGTTCAATTCGTTATATGGCTGGCATATATCTTGCTATTTCATGTTGAGTTTTATGGACGCTGAAAAAGCGTCGGACGTTGTCTTTTACTATCTTAAATTAAAGATTAAAGGAGGCTGAAAAATGGATAATAAGCGAAAATGGATTGTTGCAGGAATAATTTGTGTTTTTTCGATTGCATTGCTCTGTTCGAATCCGGTATTTGCCGGTCAAAGTACCATTACCGGAACCATCAACGACACGTATCAGATTGTCGCAGAAAACGGCATGACGTATGAAGTGGAAGATACGGATATGGGCAACGAGATGTTAAACCATGTCGGCAAAACCGTGGAAGCAACCGGCGAGGTCGTCGAAGAAGATGGCGTCAAGACCATTAAAGTGGAATCCTATAAAATACTAGAAAAAACAGAATCATAAATTTTAAGAGCGGGCGTCGGCCGCTCGGCCCATTACAGGCCGGAAGCCCGCTTTTAAAATCAGGCCCGTGAGAAAAACCGGGTTAGTTTCTATTTTTGAAATCTTCCTTTCGAATACCGTATTTAAGCATGAGTTTATGCAACTGGCGGGTGCTGACGCCGGCTTCTTGGGCAGATTGGTTTATTTTCCCGCTATTTCGCGATATCAATTCCTTAAGATATCTCTTTTCAAAACTTTCAATGGCTTTTCGACGCGCTTCCGACAGTGAACCATCGGTACCCAAAGGCAAAACAGCCGATGAAGTTTCATGTTCAAAAAGCTCTACAGGGAAACTCTCCGGCATCAGCAACTCAGAATTCTCCAGTATGTAAGCCCGCTCCAAAAGATTTTCCAACTCCCGTATGTTTCCCGGCCATGAATATTTCTCCAGAGCTTCCCTGACCTGGGGATGGACGTCATGAATATCTTTCTGGAGATCTTTGCTAAGTTTTTTTAAAAAAAATTGGATCAGCAACGGAATATCTTCTTTTCTTTTTCTTAACGGTGGGATTTCGACGGGAAAGACATTCAGACGATAATATAAGTCTTTTCTGAAATCACCGTCTTCGGTCATTTTTTTTAAATTGGAATTCGTCGCTGTGATAATTCTTGCGTTGGTTGCGATGAATTTTTCAGACCCCACGCAATTAAAGGTGCCGTCCTGAAGCACTTGTAACAGTTTAACCTGCGCCGAAGGCGTTATGGTGCCGATCTCATCCAGAAACAGGGTTCCATTTCTGGCAATCTCAAACTTACCCAGTTTTTTTTTGAAAGCACCGGTAAAAGCGCCTTTTTCATGGCCGAAGAGCTCGCTTTCCAAAAGAGTCTCGGGAATAGCTCCGCAATGGACGCTGATGAACTGAGCATTTTCCCGGTTGCTGTGTCTGTGTATTAATTTTGCCAAAACACCCTTCCCTGTTCCTG
The DNA here is from genome assembly GCA_032126435.1 of Desulfobacterales bacterium. Taxonomy (GTDB): domain Bacteria; phylum Desulfobacterota; class Desulfobacteria; order Desulfobacterales; family UBA11574; genus JAAXQD01. The sequence goes on from JAQBBE010000148.1 coordinate 4,152, forward strand.
TTTCACCGATCAGCAAGACGGTTGTTTTTGTCGGCGCAACCCTATGAATCTTTTTAAAAACTTCTTTAACAGTGCCATTGTTGGTATGAACCATTTCCAGCGAATCCGATCTCCAGAACTGTTCTCTGAGATAATCGAGTTCAGATTGCTTAATATTGGATTCGCTTATGGCTTCAGTTACCAGTTGAACCTCGTCCGGATCCAACGGGTATGTAAGGTAATCGCTGGCACCGGCTTTTACGACTTTGACCACCTCCCTGATCATGTCGGAACTGGCCATGACAACGATTTCAATTGTCGGGCATAACTGTTTTAATGGCTGCAACACCTGTGTATAGTCATTGCTTTGAGTCGACTCAAGGAGGATTTTTAGATCAATAAAAAGAAAATCGTATCGTTTTATTCTAAGGATTTTTAATACTTCGTTTTTTCCAGTGGTTCTATCGATGCAACACCCTGAGTTAAAGGCGGAATGAATTTTTCTGTAATCTTCCGGCTTTTCCGAAACAACCATAACAGATCTCATGTGTTTCTCCAAAATATCTTAATTTTATATGGAATAACCTTCCAAAACTCAATTCCATATATCAGAAACGGATTTTTATTATAGAACACCATTTAAATCAAACATAAAAAGAATCCATTCACAAAAAAAATGAT
>JAQBBE010000149.1:0-19560 GCA_032126435.1 Desulfobacterales bacterium
CAAAGGGAGCAACTACGCCTCCAAGGAAGTTTTTGGGCACGAACGGGTCGAAGCCCTGGGGGGAAGGGTGGTTCTGATTCCGATGACAGAAAACATCTCATCCACCCGCATTATCAACAATATCAAAAGCAGCACGCCGGATTGATATATCCTAAACTGAGCGTTCCAGATAGTGACAGGAATTAAAAATTTTAATAATTACAAATAAATATACATCGCTAAAATTGCGAATAGGTCTCATCCAATAGGTCAATATTTTTATTAAAAAAATTGTCACCATTTGAAACCCTTCGGGCTTGCCGATTTTACCGGATCTGCTATGTTGCAGGGCGCTTGCGGTAGCCGACTACAGCGGCACCCCCTGCGCCTTGCAGCTCCGGCAAACTCGACAACCGCTCAATTTAGGTTTCACAAAGGGAATTGAGGCGGATGGCGCACCCGATAGGGTTAATTTACCCTTTCTGTTTGATGTTTTTCGTGGAAAATTCGGGTTAGACCTTGACATGACCGGGGTATGATCACTATTTTTAACCAAAATTTATTCGGGTTGGGAGTTTTGAATGCCATCAAATAAAATGTTTTCCACCGACATCGACGTCAGGTTCCGTGACCTTGATGCCCTTGGACATGTTAATAATGCAGTCTTTTTTACATATTTTGAAGAAGGGCGAAAAAATTTTTCCAAAAAAATCTTTAAGGTTTCAAGCCCTTCGGACTTCACCTTTATCCTGGCGCATATTCGCTGTGATTATCTGAAACCGATTAAATTTAATGATACTATTACGCTTCAAATGTGGGTCAAACACATCGGGAACCGAAGTTTTTCTTTTGGATATAAACTCATTGATTCTAAAAACGAATCGATGGTTTATGCCACCGGTGAATCGGTCCAGGTCTGTTATGATTACACAGCGGAGACATCGATGGCGGTTACGGATACGATGAGAGAAGCGCTGTTTCAATATTTGATACAACCCTAAACTTTCGCTCAATTAGGGACCCAAAAAATCCAGATTCGGAGGTTTTTCATGCCCATATATGAATATCAATGTGAAAAGTGTCACCATTGTTTTGAGGTGCTTGTTTTCAGGAGTGATGATGAAAAGGCAGCCTGCCCTGAATGTGCTCACAGCCGGGTAAAGCGGCTTTTAAGCTCCACGTGTTTTATCGGCAGTTCCGGCGGCAGCGATTGCAGTAAAAGCGCGCCCAAAGGCTTCTCATGAGCCGGATAGTTCCCAGTGGCGGTCGGCCGCTAAAGAGCTGAGACTTCCCATGACTTGGATTTAGATCTGGGTTCAAACAGCCATTTTTCTTGACAGGTCAAAAAAGAGGTGTTAACAGATTTTCAAACGTACAGGCACGTAGCTCAGGGGGAGAGCGCTACCTTGACACGGTAGAGGTCGTTGGTTCAAATCCAATCGTGCCTACCATTTTGAACAAGATGCTAGGGCTGAATATCATTTGGCCCTTTTTTATTTGTTTTGGGAAAAATTTTCGCTTGAAATACTGGATCCCCAAATGATCAGATATCGATCACAAAAGACTTTTTACGAGTTTGTCGATATTAAAAACGTTTAAAAACTATATAGTTAAAATACCTTGATTGTTTTTCAACCATCCAAAAGCGCCACCAAAGCGCCCTCCTGTTTTCCGGAACATCCACACGATATCCCAAATATGTAAAATATATCCACTTTACTCCACTTAATATTTGATATAATATTTTCCTTTAACATTTATAAATTATTATAAAAAAATATTGTATATTCATTTATTTTTCTTGACATTTATCGAAAAATGTACTTTTAAACAAGAAAAGTGGATTAAAGTGGATAACTCTGGAGAAATATGTTTCGAGGAAGCTCATTTCATACCATCGATACCAAAGGACGCATCATCGTTCCTGCCAGATTCCGTGACATGATTAAAGCAGACGGCTCATATGGCGTCATGCTTTCCAGGATGGATCAGGGGCTTGTGGCCTATACCTATGACGGGTGGCGAAAAATCGAGAGCCGCATATTGTCCCTTGCCGAAAAAAGCGAGAGTATGCGCCGATTCAGAAGAGTTTTTATCGGCGGATCTTTTGAATGTCCCTGCGACAAACAGGATCGTGTTTTGATACCGCAGAACTTGAGAGAATATGCGGGGTTAGACAGGGAAATTGTACTGGTCGGCGTTCTCGATCATTTTGAAATATGGTCACGGGAAAATTGGGACAGAGAGAATGCGTATCTGGAAAAAGATATGAAAAAGGAGGACGTAAGAAACGAAATCGCTAAATTAGGGCTCTAATTGTATGTCGTTCAAACATACCCCTGTAATGCTTCACGAAGTGCTCCGCTATCTGAATTGCAGACCCGGAAAAATCTATGTTGATTGTACCCTTGGAGGCTCGGGACATGCCGGGGCAATATGCAAAAAAATTATGCCGGGTGGCGTCTTTATCGGCATCGATCAAGATATAGATGCCGTCCAAAACGCAAGAAAAGTTTTAGAACCGTTGGACTTAAGCGTCCACATCTTTCACGGAAACTTTATATATCTCCCCGATTTTCTTGGACAGTTAAAGATAAGATCGGTGGACGGCATTCTCCTTGATCTTGGGGTTTCACTTCATCAGATCGAATCAAGCGGTCGTGGTTTCAGTTTTAAAAGGGATGAACCGCTTGATATGCGGATGAGCACAGCGGCGAACACAACAGCGGAAGATTTAATCAACCGGATGGCGGAAAATAGCCTCAGGAAAATATTTCAGGAATATGGAGAGGAACGCTGGTCAGCACAAATCGCAAGAAAAATAGTTCAGCAGCGGGAGCGCAACCCCATAAGGTCCAGCAAACATCTGGTCCGGATTGTGTGCGATGCTATTCCAAAGCCTGCACTGTTTAATCAAAAAATTCATCCGGCAACACGGGTTTTCATGGCGCTTAGAATTGCTGTAAACAGGGAGCTTGAAATGCTCGATTTATTCATGAAAAACGTTGCGGATCTCCTCACTCCCGAAGGTCGTCTCTGTATTCTATCTTTCCACTCCCTTGAAGACCGAATTGTAAAACATCGATTAAAAGCTTTGGGGAAATCGTGTGTGTGTCCACCCGATTTCCCCAAATGTGTCTGTGATCAAAGATCGGTCATTCGCTTACTGACAAAAAAGATCGTTCGTCCCACAAAAGACGAGATTGCAAGAAATCCCATGGCAAGAAGTACAAAATTGAGAGCAGCGGAAAAGATATAATGGCCCGGGAAACACGAAAAAAAACAGGCGATATGAAAAAAACGGGGATCTGGATTGTTTTCATGACCGTATTTATTGCCGAACTTTTCCTATATACGTGGAGCCGTGTCAACTGTATCGGGGTCGGCTACGAAATTTCAAAGGAGACCCAAAAACAGCATGAACTTGTGGCCTTGGAGACCAACTTGAAGATTGAGCTGGCAAGCTTAAAATCACCGGAACGAATCGCAAAAATTGCAAAAAACCAACTCGGCCTGGTAACGCCCACTCAAAAGCAGACGATTGTTATTCCATGATACCCAAAAACCGTATCATACTAAATTCTTTGGTGTATGAATTTGCGATACACGACCGTATGTTAATATGAAACAGATAAAATTTCGCGTGATCATCGTTGGGATTGCCTTTACACTCTTTTTTGCCATTATTGGTGCGAAAGCGATGTATCTTCAGATTTTTTGCCGTTCCTGGCTGTCCGAGAAAGCCGCAAACCAGTATGAAGTGTCTTTAAAATCTTCTGGAAAACGCGGAACCATCTACGATAGAAACCTAAGGGAAATGGCCGTCAGTATCGATGTTACCTCTATTGCCGCACACCCGCCACAAATAAAAAACCCGAAGGCGGCAGCAAAATCACTTGCGAAGGCGCTGAAAATCAACCGTAATGTGCTTGCCAAAAGACTTACTTCTGAAAAAAAGTTTGTATGGATTAAAAGAAAAGTAACCCCCAAGGAGGCCGAAATCGTCAGGAATCTTAACATCGACGGCCTCGTTTTTTTAAGCGAACATAAGCGTTTTTATCCCAACAAAACACTCGCCTCCCAGCTCATTGGATTTACCGATATCGACGATGACGGCGTGGAAGGGATCGAATTTTATTGCAACGATGATCTCAAGGGGGCTGATTCCCGATATACGGTTTTAAGGGATGCTCACGGTCGTGGATTTGAGGCTGAAAACACAGCCGGTTCAGATTCCAGCGGAAAAAATCTTGTTCTCACCATTGACAGCAACATCCAATACATTGCTGAAACAACCCTCGCCGAAACGGTGACAAAATTTTCGGCAAAATCCGGAATGGCCGTTGTAATGGCCACCGGCACCGGCGCCGTATTGGCGCTGGCACACTTTCCTTTTTTAAATCCCAATGCCTTAAATGAGTTCGACCAGGAGCTTTGGCGGAACCGGGTTATCACCGATCCGTTTGAACCGGGTTCAACCATGAAAATCTTTAGTGCCGCAGCGGCAATAGAGTCCGGCAGCAGCTCGCCGAACAGTATCTTTTATTGCGAAAACGGTGAGTATCGGGTGGGCAGACACGTTGTTCACGACACCCACGAGTATGGATGGCTTTCTCTGCAACAGATTATCAAATATTCGAGCAATATCGGCGCCATCAAATTCAGCACAAAAACAGGGTCTGAACATCTATTCAGAACACTGCGTAATTTCGGTTTTGGAACAAAAACCGGAATAGACTGTCCCGGAGAAACCGCCGGCAGCCTGGCATCTTTCAAAAAGTGGACAAAAATCGACGCCGGCACCATATCCTTCGGACAGGGGATATCGGTTTCAGCATTGCAGCTCATCGCCGCGACGTCTGCCATTGCGAACAAAGGGATTTTCATGAAGCCCTATGTTGTTCAGGCCATTACCGATCGAAATGGACGCCTCATAAAAAGCTTTGCCCCAAGTGAAGGGCGGCGGGTAATTTCAGAAAAAACCGCCAAAACCTTAACCCGGATCATGCAGACCGTCACCACCGAAGGCGGCACCGGTGTCAATGCTGCACTTGAGGGGTATTCCGTTTGCGGCAAAACAGGAACAGCACAGAAAATCGGTAATAACGGCACGTATGCGAACGGGAAATATATATCATCTTTTGTCGGCTTTGTACCTTCAGAACACCCGAAGGTTGCAGTTTTGGTGATCATTGACGAGCCTAAAGGACAGCATTACGGGGGTACCGTTGCTGCTCCGGGATTTAGAAATATTGCTCAGAAAACTCTGGCCTATATGAATTTATCACCCAAAAGCAAAACAGACGGACTCATCGTCTCTCTGGGGAGCAAGATAAAAGCGTGCAGCTTTCGAATTTATTAAAAACTGTCCATCCGGTAAAATTTCACGGAATACGGGCGAAATCCGGCGAACCGATTGCGGAAACCCGGAACGCTGAACACCATGACCCGGATATTGCCGGCGTTTCGCTTTTACCGGACCCTGAAATAGGTTCCATCCATTACCGGGCACAGGATGTTGAACCGGGAGGACTGTTTGTTGCCATAAAAGGTCTTGTTGCAGATGGACATGACTTTATCGATGATGCACTGTCAAGAGGCGCATCCGCAATTGTTGCCCAGAAACCCGTCAACAGAGAATCCGTAATTATTGAGGTCGAAAATACCCGAAGAGCCCTTGCAACGATATCCGGCAGATTTTATTCGAATCCGTCGGAAAAACTGTGTTTAATCGGTATCACCGGCACCAACGGCAAAACGACGACGGCATTTTTAATCGAGCAGATTCTTTCACAAGCCGGTATCCATGCGGGTGTCATCGGAACCCTAAATTACCGTTACTCGGGGAAGACCTTCCAAAATCCGGTAACAACGCCCGAATCATTGAATCTTCAGAAAATACTGGCACAAATGCTCGGGGAAGGGATTACCCATGTTGTCCTGGAGGTCTCTTCACATGCACTGGATCTGGACCGGGTTTACAACTGCAAATTCGATTTGGCGGTCTTTACCAATCTGACCCAGGACCATCTTGATTATCACAAAGATATGGAGTCCTACTGGTCGTGTAAAAAAAAGCTTTTTACAGAAATCCTTGGGCCCAAATCGGCCAATGACCGGGCTCTGGCCGTGATAAATCACAATAATGAAAGAGGAAAACAGCTGGTCCGTATGCTCGAAGCAAGATCGGGTGAGATTTCTGTTCTTTCTACAGGTTTTTCGGACAAAACCAGTATATGTGCTGAAAGATTCGACCATAACCTTACCGGAATTTCGGGCAGAATTTCTACGCCTGAAGGATTTTTTGAGTTCAAATCCAGCCTGGTGGGGAAACATAATTTGGAAAACATTCTCTGCGCTACCGGTGTCGGCATTGCCCTCGGTGTTTCATTGGACATTATCAAAGACGCCATTGAATCGGTGGGCGTCGTACCTGGGCGTCTTGAAGCTATTCCAAATGACGACAACCGGTTTGTATATGTCGATTATGCCCACACACCGGATGCGCTTGAAAATGTGCTGTCCGCGTTACGATTATCGGCTCCGGGTCGACTCATCTGCGTATTTGGCTGCGGCGGCAATCGGGACAGGGCCAAGCGGCCGCAGATGGGTGAAATCGCCGGAAGGTTTTCTGATCTTGTCATTGTTACGTCGGATAATCCAAGAACTGAACCGCCCATGGAAATCATCGATCAGATCCTTAATGGAACACAAAAAGCGTTGTTGCATGCATATACCCCATCAGATCTAAAAGAAGGGTTTCAAAAAAAAGGGCATGTTGTTGAGCCCGATCGAAGAAATGCCATACAGCTGGCAATTACAGCCTCCAGGCCCAAAGATACGGTTCTGATCGCGGGCAAAGGGAACGAAACCTATCAAATTGTCGGGGATCAGACCCTTTCTTTTGATGACAGAGAAGAAGCGAAAAAAGCATTCTCAATGATCGACGGCCAAGGTTCTGCCCACAAATTCCAGGGGTGTCCGGAACCTCAAGCCGCCAACTCGAAGCCCGGAACCCTCAACCCGATTCCGTGGACCGTTGCTGAGATTCTCAAAGCCACCGGCGGAGAACTTTTTTGCGGTGATTCCAATGACACGTTTGCCGGGGTTTCCATCGATTCGCGCAGGATATCTGTTGAAGACCTCTTTATTGCAATTAAAGGTGACGTTCATGACGGACATAGCTTTATTGAAGATGTCCTGAAAAAAGGCATCGGCGGACTTCTGATCGAAAAAAATAGAGCCCGCAAACTGCCTGAGCGGGAATTTTTAAAATCCGGGATCACGTGTATCACGGTAAATGATACCGGCAAAGCATTGGGCGACCTTGCGGCATTTAACAGAAAACGTACCCATGTTTCGGTGATCGCCATAACCGGCTCAAACGGGAAGACCAGCACCCGAAACATGACAACAGGCGTTGTTTCCCGTCGCTTTTGTACATTATCGACCCAGGGGAATTTAAACAACGAAATCGGGCTTCCCCTGACCCTGCTGAATCTTAACAGACACCATCGGTGGGCTGTTTTGGAACTGGGCATGAACAGACCCGGAGAAATTGACCGGCTCGCTCAAATCTGTTTGCCGGACTTAGGGGTTATTACCAATATCGGTCCTGCTCATCTTGAAGGGCTGGGCTCCCTTGATGCCGTCATGCAAGCCAAAGGTGAACTGCTGGGAAAAATTAAGCCGGAAGGTACGGCGGTTCTCAATGCAGATGATCCCAGACTTTTGAAACTGGCGGAAACAACCTCCAGGAATGTTTTGCTCTTCGGCGTTTCGGCAGATGCTGCAATCCGGGCCGAGTCTATCAAGAAAAAAACGTCGGGACTTTCTTTTGTCCTGGTGCTCCCGGGAGAACGGATCTTTGTCGATCTTAAAACGCCGGCTGTTTTCATGATTTCGAATGCCCTGGCAGCAGCGGCCGTAGGCCATCTTTTGGGGTTAACTGCCGGTGAAATCAAGGATGGCCTCGAAATTTTTGAACCGGTACCGGGGCGGATGAACATCCTTAAAACCGGCAAAGGGGTCCAAATCATCGACGATACCTATAATGCCAATCCGGGCTCAATGGAAGCTGCCATAAAGACCCTTAAGTCCTTAAAGGGTCAGGGGAGGGGAATTCTCATTATAGGCGACATGCTTGAACTTGGGGAACATGCCGAGTCTCTGCACCGCGAGATGGGTGCCAAAGCTGCCGGGTCCGGGATCGAAAGGATTTATGTAACCGGCGATTACGCCGAAAATGTCGTGACAGGTGCATTGGATGGACATATGGATTCCGGTGATATTTTCAAAGGTACCCGGGAAGAAATTATAGAGGACATCATCGACCGGCTCCATGCCGGCGATTGGATTCTGGTGAAGGGGTCCAGGGGAATGGCCATGGAAAAGGTTGTTGAGGGGCTGCTTCACTGGGCCGGCAATTAAAATGAATGAAAATTTTTAACTTTTTCAAAACATTATCGCTTCAAGCATAATTAAAGAATGATATATCATCTACTATTTCCGCTTCATACAACCCTATCGGTCTTTAATGTATTCCGGTACATTACTTTCCGGACGATCTATGCCAGTTTGACGGCTTTTTTAATCTGCTTTTTGCTGGGGCCTTGGGTTATTCGAAAACTGAGCTATATGCAGATCGGGCAGTATATCAGGGATGACGGTCCGGAAACACACCTTAAAAAAGCCGGAACGCCGACCATGGGCGGGACGCTGATCATTTTTTCAATCGTTGTTTCCACTCTGTTATGGACCAATTTAACCAATTATTTTGTTTGGATCGTCCTTCTGGTAACGGTGGGCTATGGAGCTATCGGTTTTGTTGATGACTACCTCATGCAGATCAAGAAGCAGAGCAAGGGGTTAAATGTTCGAAACAAATTTCTGTTACAGACGATTCTGGCAATTGTTACAGGGATTCTGGTCTACACGGTTCCGGACTTTTCCACCCGGGTGACCGTTCCGTTTTTTAAAAATATTTCACCCGATCTCGGGTGGGGATATATATTGTTTGCTGCATTTGTCATTATCGGCACCTCAAATGCAGTCAATATCACCGACGGGCTTGATGGTCTTGCCATCGGACCTTTAATCATCGCTTCAGCTGCCTATATGGTTTTTGCCTATGTGGCAGGGCACTTCAAAATCGCCAATTATCTGCAGATCAATTATGTTGCAGGGAGTGGGGAGATTGCCGTCTTCTGCGGAGCGATGGCCGGATCAGGCCTGGGTTTTTTGTGGTTCAATTCATATCCCGCACAAATTTTCATGGGCGATGTGGGCTCGCTGGCCCTGGGTGCCGCTATCGGTACCGTGGCGGTTATCACCAAACAGGAGATACTGCTGGCCCTGGTGGGTGGGCTCTTTGTCATTGAAACGCTGTCTGTGATTTTTCAGGTCGGTTTTTTCAAAATGACCCACGGCCGCAGGATTTTTCGAATGGCTCCGCTTCACCACCATTTTGAACTCAAAGGATGGGCTGAGCCCAAGGTCATTGTTCGATTCTGGATCATCGCAATCGCACTGGCGCTGATTTCCATGAGTACGCTGAAACTCAGATAAAGATGAAGAGAATGCGTTGTCGGTAATAATGCACAACCCGTAACCCGTAACCATTAACCTGCTTAATTTCATGGATCTTGCAAAAAAAAACATTCTTATCGTCGGTCTTGGCATATCCGGTATGGCGGCGGCGCGGTTTGCCAAAAATAGGGGAGCATCCGTCACCGTAACCGACATTGCCGAAGAAAAAACTCTGGGATCCAATCTGGCTGCAGTGCAAAAAATGGGCGTTAAACTGGAGCTGGGCCGGCATAACATCGAAACCTTCGAACATGCCGATTTCATTGTCGTAAGCCCAGGGGTTCCCCATACCATCTTGCCCATAGAACGGGCCAAAGAAAAAGGAATTCCGGTATTGGGAGAACTTGAGCTTGCTTCACGATTCATCCGGGAACCTGTTATCGCCATATCCGGCACCAATGGGAAGACGACAACAACACGGCTTTTGGGGCGCATGCTCGAGAACTCAGGATTTAAAATTTTTGTGGGCGGAAATATCGGCAATCCTTTGATCGATTATGCGGACACGGGAGGAACGGCAGACATGGTTGTCGCGGAAGTCAGCAGTTTTCAGCTCGATACCATCGATACATTCAGGCCTCGCGTGAGTGTTCTGCTGAATATCAGTGACGATCATCTCGACCGGTATCCGGATTTTGAGTCTTATGCCAGGTCCAAAGGCCGGATTTTTGAAAACCAACAAGAAGGTGATACCGCAGTGCTAAACGGCTCTGATCCGGTTATTTGTTTAATCAGCAAAACACTGAGGACCCGGAAACTGCCCTTTTATCATCAGGGCAATTCTCATGCACACAACCGGGAATATGCAATTATCGGCCGAATCAATGGACAAAATTCGCATTCAATCAAAATTTGCACCCAAGAGAACCCAGACGCCGTTCTTGACCTTTCAAAGGTTAATCTCATGGGCCGGCACAATATGGAAAACGCAGCGGCTGCATCATTGGCAGCCCTGGCTGTCGGCGGTACTTTAGAAGGGATCCAATCTGGATTAAACGATTTCCAAGGCCTTCCCCATCGACTGGAATATATAAAAACCATAAATGACGTCCGCTTTTTTGATGATTCAAAAGGTACAAACATCGACGCAGTGGCAAGCGCACTCGAAGTCTTCATGAACCCGGTGGTCCTTATTATGGGCGGGCGTGATAAAGGCGGAGACTTTAAACAATTGCGGGGACTGGTGCAGCAGCGTGTCAAAAAACTGATCGCCATGGGCGAAGCGGGGGATGAGATAAAATCGGTTCTTGAAGATACGTGCAAGGAGGGCGTGCAAACGGTATCCACAATGGAAGAAGCGGTCCGTTTTGCATTTCTATCTGCGGTGCCCGGGGATGTCGTGCTTTTATCTCCCGGTTGTTCGAGCTTTGACATGTACAGCAGTTATGCGGAGCGGGGGGAAGCTTTCTGTACGGCCGTCGAAAACCTTACTCGGACAAGCCGGGAATAAAAATAATGGGCGCAACGGCACAAAAAGGAACCCAGAAAAAAAGCATGACCAGTGACGATCAGAACATCCAGAAAGTTCGCAAACTGCCGCTCCAATATGATATCGCGCTGTTGTTTCCGGTCCTGTTCCTGGTGGGCATCGGAATTGTCATGGTCTACAGCGCAAGTTCGGCCCTGGCGCTGAAAAAGTTCGGCACGAGCTATTATTTTTTAAAAAAACAGTCGATTTTTGCACTGTTGGGTATTGTTGCACTGGTGGTCAGCTACCATATACCCTACCGGACTTTTCGTTCTTTGACATATCCGTTGCTTATCCTGGCCTTTATATTCCTTATTGCGATTCTGGTTTCCGGGTTCGGATATTCGGCAGGCGGTGCAACGCGATGGTTTCGTGTGGAAGGTTTTACATTTCAGCCTTCTGAATTGGCCCGTTTTGCGCTGGTGATCTATCTTGCATATTCAATGAATAAAAAAAAGGATCGAATCAAGGAGTTCAAGGTCGGTTTTCTACCCCACATTTTGCTCCTTGGCATGTTTACGGTTCTGATCATTTTACAGCCAGACTTCGGTTCGGTGGTTATTCTGGGTGCGATTACATGGATAATGCTTTTTATCGGGGGGGTTCGAATTTCATATCTACTGGGATCATTGGCCGTGGCAACCCCAATCGTCTACTATTTAATGGTCAGTGCTGATTATCGAATTGAGCGTATCATATGTTTCCTGAATCCTTGGCAGTATTCAGCAGATAAAGGTTACCAGATTGTCCATTCCCTCTTGGCTTTCGGTACAGGGGGGATCTGGGGTACAGGCATCGGCGGCGGCTATCAGAAGCTGTTTTACCTTCCTGAACCCCACACCGATTTCATCTTTTCGGTCATCGGAGAGGAACTCGGTCTTTTGGGCGTTTTGATTATCCTTGGGTTCTATACCCTAATCTTATGGCGGGGGGTATCGATTGCCAGAAACAGCAAGGATGTTTTCGGATCATTGGTGGCCATTGGTCTGACAACGGCGATGGGCCTGCAGGTTTGTATTAACATGGGCGTTGCCCTCGGACTCCTGCCCACCAAGGGGCTTACGCTGCCATTTTTGAGCTATGGCGGCACATCCCTTTTGATCAATATGGTATCCATCGGACTGCTGATGAATATCGGAACCTCTAAAAAAATGCCCAAAGATGATAGTTAAGATGACGCCTTACAAAAAGCAAACGGCAGTTATGGCTCGGGGCGATAAGAACGGGAAGAAAAGAAGAAACTCCGGCGAGATGCGACATATTTCAGGAGCCCTGCGCATGGTTGTCGCCGGTGGCGGAACCGGCGGTCATCTTTTTCCGGGGATTGCCATCGCTCAGGAATTTTTGGCCAGAAACCCGGAAAACAGTGTCTTATTCGTTGGTACCGGGAGATCTTTTGAAATTTCGATTTTGTCGGAAATCGGTTTTAAGCATCGACGTATTACCGCTGAAGGTCTCAAGGGACGGGGGAGATGGAACCAGATCGTGTCGATCTCGAAAATACCCATCGGCGTCATTGAATCTATCCTGATTCTCAAACGCTTCAAACCGGATTTGGTGGTGGGTGTGGGCGGCTACTCCGCCGGCCCTCTTGTGACGGGCGCATGGATCCTGGGGATTAACATTGTCCTGCATGAACAGAATATTCTGCCCGGAATTACCAACCGGATTCTATCGCGTTTTGCGGACCGGACATATGTCTCGTTTAACGAAACAAAAGCCGGCTTGAACCCTAAAAAAATACGGGTTACCGGAAACCCTGTGCGCAAAGAAATTCTCCAATTCGCAAGGGAGCAGAAAGATGCCCACATGGCGGATTCAGGGCAGCGGCGGCAGTTCACGGTCCTGATACTCGGCGGGAGCCAGGGGGCTCACAGTATAAACATGGCAGTTTTGGAAGCTATTGAATGTATCGATGATAAAGAAGCATACTTCTTTGTGCATCAGACCGGGGCACAGGATGAAATCCGGGTAAAAAGTTTTTACAGGGAACAGGGCGTTTCCTGCAAAGTCCAGGCCTTTTTTAAAGATATGGCCCGACAGTATCAAAAAGCCGATCTTATCATATGCCGGGCAGGGGCGAGCACTGTGGCAGAAGTTAAAGTCATTGGGAAGGGGGTCATTTTCATACCGTTTCCTTTTGCTGCGGATGACCACCAGGTGCTAAACGCACGTTCTTTGGTCGACGCAGGGGCTGCCGAAATGATCCTTGAAAAGGATCTCAGCGGTAAAGCCCTTGCAGAGCGAATTGATTTTTATGCCGCCAACCCGAATGACCTTCATCGGATGGCATCCCGGGCCGGGGATCTTGGCCGAGTTGACGCGGCAGCGGCGATTGTCGATGACTGTTACGAGTTGATTTCTTAATGATGAATTTTATGGCAAAACTTTTTTCTTTTCGCCACAAAGGCACCAAGACACTAAGAAAGAATAATGAAATAAAATTTTTTGTGTCTTTGTGCCTTGGTGGCAAATATTTCTTTATTCCGGCTTATCCGGATTAGCTTAGTAAAACCAATAAAACTAATTGAACAAAACGTATGTTTTTTAAAAAATATCATATCCACTTTGTCGGAATCGGCGGTATCGGAATGAGCGGAATTGCCGAACTCCTTCTCAATCTCGGCTATAAGGTGTCCGGATCAGACATCAGTGCTTCAGACATTACCCGGCGTCTGGAACGCCTCGGAGGGATTATCTTTGAAGGTCATTCCGAAGAACAAATCCGGGGGGCTGATGTCGTTGTCACTTCGTCGGCGGTGGGCTCGAAAAATCCCGAGGTTGTTGCCGCAGGCCGAGCGTCGATCCCGGTGATCCCCCGGGCGGAGATGCTGGCGGAACTGATGCGCTTGAAGTACAGTGTGGCGATTGCCGGCGCTCACGGAAAAACATCCACCACGTCGATTGTCGCCGCTGTGCTGGGAAAAGGGGGGCTTGATCCTACGGTCGTTATCGGCGGGAAACTAAAAAGTATCGATTCCAATGCCCTTCTTGGCGGGGGGGATTATATCGTGGCCGAAGCCGATGAAAGCGACGGCTCTTTTCTAAAAATGTCCCCCACCATCGCGGTGGTGACGAATATCGATCGAGAGCATCTCGATTATTATCGAGACTTGGAACACATCAAAGAAGTCTTTTTGAGCTTTATTGACAAAATACCTTTTTACGGTCTGGCGGTTCTTTGTCTGGACGATGAGTCGATCCAGGCGATTATCCCGAACATTCATAAACGGTTTACGACCTATGGAATGAGTACTCAGGCCGATTTCCAGGCCAAAGACGTGGCTTTTGAAGGGTTGCAAAGCAGGTTCAAGGTGTATCATCTTGGAACGTTACTCGGAGAGATCTTGCTGAACCTCCCGGGCCTTCATAATGTTTACAATTCCCTGGCAAGTATTGCGGTGGGCATTGAACTCGATATTCCCTTTGAAGTTATAAAATCGGCGCTTCAAACCGCGGAAGGTGTTCAACGGCGGCTGGAAATTAAGGGTGAAGAAAAAGGGGTTACGGTTATCGACGATTACGGGCATCATCCTACGGAGATCAAGACCACCCTGCATGCCGCAAGGGAATGCTGGCCGGGCAGACGGATTGTGGTGGTGTTCCAACCCCACCGCTATAGCAGAACCCAGGCACTTTTTGATGACTTCACCCGTTCATTCTATCAGTCGGACCTGCTGGTGGTTCTTCCCATCTATGCAGCCGGAGAAGAAAAGATAAAGGGGGTAGAAGGGTATGCTCTGTTTGAAGGAATCCAGCGCCACGGGCACAGAGACATCGTTTATATGCAAAATTTTGAAACGGCGGTTACGCATCTGAAAAACGTTTTAGCCCCGAACGATATTATGATCACACTGGGTGCCGGAGATGTTTGGAAAGTCGGGGAAATGGTGCTTGATGAATTGTCAAAATAGATGTGTTGCAACACCGTCAATATTTGGGATGCAGCCAGAGGACACACTGTTTATGGCCCTTGATTCTGATCGCATAAAATGGCTTGAAAACCGGTTCGGAGACAACGTCAAATTTCACGAACCCATGTCCGGACATACATCATTGGGTGTTGGCGGGCCGGCAGAAGTTTTGGTGACGCCTGAGAACCTTGAAGATCTTAAAGCGCTGGTGGAATGGTCATGGAATAACGGACTTTCCTATCTGATCATCGGTGAAGGCACCAATCTTCTGGTCAAGGACGGCGGCATCAAGGGAATCGTTATCGTGTTGACAAAATGTCTGAAGACCATCGTTCAGACAGGCATGGAAGCCGATGGCCTAATCGTTACCGCCTCGGCAAGTGTCCGCATGCGATCCCTTTGCGCGTATGCACTGAAACAGGGCCTTGAAGGAATGAATTTTGCCCTGGGCATTCCAGGGACGGTGGGCGGAGGGATTATGATGAATGCCGGGACGTCTCATGGCGCCATGGAAAATGTCCTTGAATCCATCACCGTATTGCTGCCTACGGGTCGGACCCGAAGAATTCGGCGGGAACAGCTCGATTTTTCTTACAGAACGCTTTCATGGAACAGTGAGCTGACAGATGGTTATCGCGCACAAACGGTTATATTAGACGGCTGCTTTCGTCTGCGTCCTTCGGATTCAGAAAAACTCAAAAAAGAGGCGCGAACAATTTTAAAAACACGCTGGAAAAAACAGCCCATGGGCTGGCCGAGTGCAGGATGTTTTTTTAAAAATCCCTCGTCCGGGAAATCAGCGGGCCAACTTATTGAGATGGCCGGTCTAAAAGGAAAATCCATCGGCGGGGCAGAAATTTCATCAAAGCATGCCAATTTTTTTATAAACCGGCACAACGCATCGGCCGCAGACTTTCTGGCATTGATGGAACTGGCTGAAGAGACCGTATCAAACAAGTTCAACCTTGACCTTAAAAGAGAGGTTAAGATTGTTGGGACGTAAACGCATCCGGAATAATTATTACAAAAACAGTGCTGCCAGAAAGCGCAATAAAATTATAACGCGCGTTATTTTCAGCATGAAAACAGCGACGGTCGGGACAATTTTGCTGTTGGTCAGCTTTCTTTTTATTTTTACCTACGACTTTATAACCCAGTGCGATTATTTCAAGGCTGAAAGTCTGACGGTCGCCGGCGCTAATCGGCTCACAGAGGAACAGGTTTTGCAGCAGAGCCAGATAACCAAAGGTATAAACATTCTTTCAGTAAATCTTTCAAGGGTTAGAAAGCGGCTCCTGGCACATTCATGGATCGAGGAGGCTGAAGTCAGCCGGGAACTTCCCACAGGAATCAGTATCAGAATAAAGGAGCAGGAGCCCCTCGCCATTTTAGACCTGGGTCGAAAATTTATCATCAATACCCATGGAGAGGTATTCAAAGAAATGGATGCCTCGGACCGTTGCCGCCTGCCGATTATTCGTGGGCTTGAATTTTCAGACATCAATGTGCGGGGTGAATCCCGGAGCGTTCCTTTTAATGCTGTAATGAAAATCTTGGCGCTTGGGCAAAAACCTGAAAGTGTTCTTCCCTGCAGTTTAATAAAAAGAATCCGTGTGGATCGAGAAATGGGTCTCACAATTTACGCGTTTGACCGCATCAAAGCAATAAAAATCGGGTACGATGATTATCCGAATAAGTATGAAATGCTCAAAAATGTGCTTTTTTATTTAAAAAAGAATGGAGGTTTTTCAGACCTCGAATCCATTGATCTCAACAATTTAAATCGTATCGTAGTAAATCCTACGAAAATAGAATCTGCAGCCGGAGGCCATAAGGAGGTTTAAAATGCAGGGACAGGAAAATATTATCGTCGGCCTTGACATTGGAACGACTAAAATTTGTGCCGTGGTCGGTGAAAAGACAGGAGATAAAATAAACATTATCGGTATCGGAACACATCCTTCCATCGGGCTTCGGAAGGGCGTTGTGGTCAATATTGAATCCACCGTAGAATCGATACAAAAGGCGGTTGAAGAGGCGGAACTTATGGCGGGCTGTGAAATATCATCGGTATACGCCGGAATCGCAGGCGGTCATATAACAGGGTTCAACAGTCGCGGAATTGTAGCGATTAAAGGGCCGGAAGTTATCCAGCAAGACGTGGATCGTGTTATCGATGCAGCACGTGCCGTAGCAATCCCCATGGATCGTGAAGTCATCCACGTGATCCCTCAGGAATTTATCATCGACGAGCAGGGCGGGATCCAGAATCCTGTGGGCATGTCCGGCGTAAGGCTGGAAGCTAAGATCCATATCGTGACCGGCGCCGTAACGTCGGCCCATAATATTGTGAAATGTGCAAACCGCTCAGGTCTCGATGTCTGTGATATTGTCTTGGAGCCGCTGGCTTCAGGTGAAGCCGTGCTCACCGACGAGGAGAAAGATGTGGGCACAGCACTTTTAGACCTCGGCGGCGGAACGAGTGATCTTGCAATTTTTTCAGGGAAAAACATCAAGCACACCTTTGTTCTGGCCCTCGGTGGCAGCAATCTGACCAACGATATCAGCATCGGCCTGCGTGCATCCATTGCTGAAGCCGAAAAGATCAAGAAAAAATATGGCACCTGTGTTGCCGGGAGGATCAGTTCCGAAGAAACCATTGAAGTTCCCGGGATGGGCGGACGCAAACCTAGGAAGCTGCCGAGGCAGATCCTCGGTGAGATACTGGAACCTCGTGTGGAAGAGATCTTCACGTTGATAAAACGGGAAATCTTTCGTGCCGGAATGGATAAAGTGGTTACTTCCGGTGTGGTTTTAACCGGCGGGTCATCTCTGCTGGAAGGGATAACGGATATTGCAGAGACGGTTTTCGATCTTCCATGTCGGCTGGGCACGCCCAGGGGGATCAGCGGTCTTACGGATGTCGTCAATAATCCCATGTATGCGACAGCCGTCGGGCTCGTACTATACGGTGCCAGAATTCAGCCCAAAAAGAAATTCAGGATTCGTGACTCAAATATTTTCAACCGTGTCATGATCCGGATGAAACGATGGTTCAAGGAGGTCATCTGATTTAACGTATGTTCATCCAAGCGGACACAGGAGCCATTAAAGATAGAGGATAAAACCAATTACTGTGACAGGAGGTGGGGGAAATGACGTTTACGTTAGTAGAAAACGACAATTATGCAAAAATCAAAGTTATCGGAGTTGGGGGAGCCGGCGGGAATGCGATCAACAACATGATCGAGTCCGAGCTCCGGGGTGTAAACTTTATCGCTGCCAACACAGATTCCCAAGCCCTTGAAATCTCAAAGGCATCTGTCAAAATTCAGATCGGTGAGCAGCTTACCCAGGGGCTTGGGGCGGGCGCCAATCCTCAAATCGGCAGGGAAGCGGCGCTGGAAAATTCGGAAGCCATAAAAAGTGCGCTGAAAGGCAGCCATATGGTGTTCATCACTGCAGGATTCGGCGGTGGAACCGGAACCGGTGCTGCGCCGGTGATTGCTGAAATCTGCAAAGAAATGGATGTGCTGACGGTTGCTGTGGTGACAAAGCCTTTTTCTTTTGAAGGCGGGAAAAGGGCCAAACAGGCCGAAGAAGGGATCAATGTTCTCAGAAAAGTTGCAGATACCGTCATCACGATACCCAATGACAGACTGCGGGGCCTTGCTTCCAAAAATGCCAGAATGATCGATATGTTCAAGAAAGCCGATGAGGTCCTGCTCCATTCTGTCAAAGGCATCACCGATCTTATCATGATACCGGGACTGATCAATCTCGACTTTGCCGATGTTAAAACCATCATGTCCAAAGCCGGAATGGCCATTATGGGCATTGGTATCGCTAGAGGGGATAACCGCGCTATCGAGGCCGCCGAGCGTGCCATATCCCATCCGCTTCTTGAAGATATCTCCATTTCAGGAGCCAAGGGCGTTTTAATGAACATCACCAGTAACAGCGATTTGACAATGGAAGAGATGACCGAAGCGTCCGATCGGATATACAATGAAGTCGGGGAGGATGCCGACATTATATGGGGAACCGCAGTAGATGACAGCATTGGCAATGAAATGCGCGTCACTGTCATTGCCACCGGAATCGATTCGGGTCCTGACACCAGCATAAAAAATGAACTCAGAGGCAAGGTCAGAGATATCACACCGGACGATATAAACGATGCCGTAGATTATGACGAACCGACATTTATTCGTCGAAAACACGCAGTGGGTGAATCGAGTGGCGGTACCTACAGAGGGTACAGGGGTATTGTCGTCGACAATGCCGACCTTGCGAACCTAGATGTCCCGACATTTTTACGGAGAAAGGCGGACTAGGCGCTTATGTGTAATGTTTTTGCTTTTAGACTTTCACGATTAATTATCCATGACATGGACAACCCATAAATTCCGTAAGAACATTACGGATTCCGAAACCGGCGTTATCCGTAAAAAATGGAACGGACTCATCAAGGTCGCGCTGGTTTATCCAAACACGTATCACGTTGGAATGTCCAATCTCGGTTTTCAGACGCTTTATGACCTTTTCAACAGATTTGAGCACGTCGTCTGCGAACGGTTATTTTTGCCGGATGAGGCCGGATCGCATACC
>JAQBBE010000150.1:0-10416 GCA_032126435.1 Desulfobacterales bacterium
GCTTGGCCGATGTAAAAGGTCTGTCAATTGATCCCGATGATGTGAAGACCAATATCGTTTATTTCCAAACAACGCGCAAAGGGATTACGTCGCAAACCCTGGCAGAAAGACTCAGCGACCAGGGCATCCGGGTGCTCCCCACCGGTCCGGATCGCCTGAGAGCCGTCACCCATTATCATGTTACATCTGATGATATCGATTTTGCTTTAGACGTATTCCCCAGGGTTTTTAAATAACATGATCCGTTTGCAGAGGAACTTATGATTCCTTTCAGGTGAGATATGTGGGCTAACATCTTCGGTTTACCAAAGAAATTGCCGATGATATTAAATTAAGCATTGGGCCAGCATATCGCACAAAAAGAAGCCCCGCCGACAAGTTTTGGCGGGGCCGTTAAAATTCTTTATGAGAAATCCGGCTAGTGTTTGAAACTCCTCTGGCCGGTATAAACCATGGTCGCGCCGGCCTCGTTGCAGGCTTCGATGGACTGGTAGTCATTCTCCGATCCGCCGGCATGAATGACCGACGTAACGCCTTCTTTCAGTCCGACATCGACACCGTCTCTGAAAGGGAAAAAGGCATCGCTGACCATGGCCGCGCCGATGAGCCCGCCTTTCTCAACAGCCACCTTATCATCAATTTCCGCTTTTTTATCGGCGTCTTTCAAATCGTTATAAGCAATGCCATACATATCGAAGCAGTAACGATCCGCCAGCTTCCGATAGGCTTTGTCTCTGGCAATCTCTGCAACACCGACCCGGTCCTGCTCACCGGTTCCAATGCCGACGGTGACTTGATCTTTAACATAGATAACTGAATTGGATGTAATCCCGGATTCCACAAGCCACCCAAAGAGCATATCACTGTATTCCTGATCGGTGGGTTCCCGCTGGATCCGGTAGTGCTTGCCTTTATACTCGCATTCTGCAAGTTTTAGACCCGCCCGGGTGCGGGCTTCGGGAACAAAAGACCACTGGGCGATAATTCCACCGTCGATCAGGCTTTTAAATTCCACACATCGTTGACCCACAAAAGCCTGCAGCCGTTCGATATTGCCGATACGGATCACCCTGAGGTTTTTCTTCTTTGAAAAAATTCCCATGACACCTTCTTCAAAATCAGGCGCAACCACCACTTCGGCATATTGTTGGATAATGGCTTCAGCCGTTGCCCGGTCAACAGCCCGGTTAACTGCGATACATCCTCCGAATGCCGCAACTCTGTCTGCCATGTTCGCCTTTTGATATGCGTCTTCTAATGTGTCAGACCTGGCAACGCCACAGGGATTGTTGTGTTTCACGATGACGACAGTGGGTTTGTCTGGAAAATATCTCAAAATATTCAATGAGTTGTCGGCATCGGTCAGGTTGGTTTTCCCCGGGTGCTTTCCAGACTGTAACAGCTCGATATCTGAAGCCAGATACTGGCCCGGCTGAATAGATTCGGTTTCCCCAAGGACAAGATTTCCGTTTACCAGTTTGAACAGCGCTGCTTCCTGGCCCGGATTTTCGCCGTATCTCAACCCTTTTTGGATGTTATCGATGGTCCATGATACTTTATCATAAAAAAGCGTCTGTCTTTTATCCGGGTCCACAAAACTGATCTCCATCTTCGGAGGGAAATGGTCATCCATTATTGTTCGATACATTTTCTTTAAATCTTCAGCCATTGCTTTCTCCTTTAATTTAGATAGATCCTGCCTGTTTTTTAATACTTATAACATTCCTTCACATCCTCAAAGGTTTTCGAGCCCAAAAAGTCTGCAATGGTGCGGTCATAAGCAGCCGTGTATGCAAACGCCTTTCGTGCCAGACGGTAACGGAGTTTGAGGGATATCGAACCGTTATCTGCTTTCATTCCAGATATAATGGCTTCGTAGTCTGAAGGGTCAACCACCGATGCAACCCTCAAATAGTTCTTGGCGGAAGCTCTTATCATACACGGCCCGCCGATATCAATATTGCCCCGGGCCATTTCAACCGTTACATCCGGTTTTGAAATCGTATCCTCAAACGGATACAGATTGCCGACAACCATATCGATATGAAGGGAACCTGTTCTTTTGAGGTCCTCATTATGGGCGTCATTGTAGGTTTCAGTTAACAGTCCGAGATATATTTTAAAATCGAGCGTCTTTACCAGACCGCCCTGGGTTTCCGGCTGACCCGTGTAATCAGAAACCTGGGTCAGACAGGATTCCGCCGCATCCCCAATGATCTCTTTTATCTTCGCGTAAGTCCCGCCGGTTGAAAAAAATTGAATCTCCGGATTTATCCTGAGCAGCTCCGGTATGAATTCTTCCAGACCGCTTTTGTCAAAAACACTGGCAAGCACGCGCCTTACCTTGACACGATCATCTATCCTCTCCACCACATTGATGCTCATAACATCTTCCCCTTTCGTTTCTTTTTAAATAAATTGTCTATAAACCGTTTCAGAACCTCTCATTCCCCAGTTTTGCAGCATCAGGCAATTTTACCAGACTGCTTACCTGTCATGTGTTCTATTTCAACCCTGATGAAAACCGTATTTTTTACTTTGGTTTTCGGATAGTCAAATGTTCCATCTGAATATTGCTGCATGATAATATCCATCGCAGCACATTTTGCCTCAAAGCCGTCAACAAAGTACGCTTTTCCAAAACCGATGACACTTTTATATTTCATCCCCCACTCACATGCGTTATCCGCTTTTATGGGTTCGCAGTCAATATCGAATTCAAAACAGACCGTATTGTTTCTTTTAAGAATATCGATCTTTCTGCCTTCATTTGCTGAATGAAAATAGAGTGTATTGTCTTTGTATCCGAAACTTAAGGGTACAATATATGGACGGTTCTCATCAAGCAGTCCCAGCCTGCAGACCACAGACCTTTGGATGATGGATTCGATTTCGACGCTATCTGTAATTTCCTTGTCCGTTCTTCGCATGATGATTCCTTTATCATTGAAAAGTATGATTCCAGGTTGTTTCAGTTCCTTTCGAATTGGGTCGTCAAACAGGAAAATTCAACACGACTTGAAGCGAAAATATTTTCAAAAAGCTGAAATGCTAGAAAAAAAGTTGTTTTGACACGAGCGGCATCTACGTATATAGACAAGAGCATTCAGCCGGTCTGATATTTCCATCGGCGATAATACCCTAATAGATCGTAAACAAACTGGGAGAAATATTAACTTTCGCTCAATTAGGGTGATACTTACTATTATCCAATCATAAATTCAAGAGGGTGCGCTATAAAACATGGCCGACGTATGGATTGTGAGCACAATTTTTATTTTAGGCATGTGCATTGGAAGTTTTTTAAATGTTTGTATATACAGACTGCCGGTCTCAAAATCGATTGTGGATCCTCCCCGTTCAATTTGTCCAAACTGCAACAGCCAGATACCATTTTATGACAATATCCCTGTTTTAAGTTATCTGCGGCTTAAAGGCCGATGCCGATATTGTAATACGCCGATATCTTTTCGCTATCCTCTGGTGGAGTTCCTGAGCGGGATCGCCGCGGTGAATGTTCTTTTTATGTCGGGTGTGACCCTTGAAGGCCTGATATATTTTGTCTTTATTTCATCGCTGGTTGTCATAACCTTTATTGATATTGATCATAAAATTATACCCGATATCATCACACTCCCGGGAATTCCCATCGGTCTTGTCGCGTCTTTTGCGTTGCCGGCCGTGACGTTCAAAGAATCGTTGCTGGGCCTGCTGATCGGCGGGGGCAGTCTGTTGTGTGTTGCTTGGGCATACACCCTGATTACCCATAAAGATGGAATGGGCGGCGGTGATATCAAGCTGCTGGGGATGATTGGAACCATTATCGGCTGGAAAGGTGTTATCTTTACAATTTTTGTTTCGTCGATGGTGGGGACATGCGTCGGCATGATAATGATACTGGTCAAAGGCAAAAATATGAAATTTGCGATTCCATTCGGCCCGTTTCTGTCTATTGGTGCAATTTTATATATTTTCTTTGGAGAGAAAATTCTTCACTGGTACTTCAATTTTCTATAGCCACTTTAAGGAACAAATCGCCCCGTTGTCCGTCGGATGTTGTTTTGCCCAAACCCTTCAACCGCAGCTTGCTCCCTCCTTTTACACCGGGGGGAACGATGACTTTGACAATCCGTTTCTGAAATCCCCAGGGGATATTGACCAACTTTTTTGTCCCGGCAAGCGCTTCGAATGATGTAACGGAAATCGTACCATAGAGGTGGGGATCTTTTCCAGGACCGACAGGCCGGATAACCTGCAACCGGTGTGTTTTTCTTTTTGCGGTGACCCGACGCATTCTATCGGTCATCCCTGTCACAGGCAATGCAAGTAAAATCTTTAAGAAAACGATTCCAAAAACAAAGCCGCCGATATGTGCCCACCATGCAATTCCGCCGGCACCGCCATGACTTCCTGTTGCATTTAGAAACTGGAGAACGAACCAGAGACCCAGGAAGAAAAAAGCAGGAATTTCAATAAACCAGGGTATGATAATAATGGGGATCAGTGTTAATATTTTGGCATGCGGGTGAAGAATCAAATACGCCCCCATGACACCCGCGATGGCCCCGCTGGCCCCGATGGTGGGCATGTTGGAATGAAAATTGAGAACGAGATGGGAAAGACCGGATGTAATTCCGCAAAGCAGGTAAAAAGCGATGTAACGAAAAGGGCCGAGACGATCTTCGATATTATCCCCAAAGATATAAAGGAACCACATATTGCCAAGAAGGTGAAAGAATCCGCCGTGTAAAAACATGAAAGAGAACAGGGAGAACAGCTGCTGACCGGTTGAAAAGTAAGATGCAATTTGAGGGACCGAATATCTGGCGGGAACAAGACCGTAGATATAGATGAAGCGATTTAAATCGGCCCCTTGGGACATTTCAAACAGATAAATGACAACGTTGATACCGATAATCGTATGGTTTACAACCGGGTAATGTTTGGAAGGTATGGTATCGCGTATCGGAATCATAACAATTCATCAGCTGCTTTTATCCGCATACTGATATCCACACATCTTGCAGAATGGGTCAGAGCCCCCGCGGATATGATATCTGCACCGGTATCTGCCAGGGATTTGAGAACGCTCTTTTTTACATTTCCGGATACCTCGACCACCGCCCTTCCATCAATATGCGCGATGGCGTCTTTTATCTGCTGTACGTTCATGTTGTCGAGCATAATGACATCCGCACCGGCTTCAAGCGCTTCCTCGACCTGCTTTTTGCTGGAAACCTCCACCTCTATCTTTAATAGGTGAGACACTTCAGACCGGATACGATCCACAGCCTTTTTTATGCCGCCACAGGCCGCAATGTGATTATCCTTGATTAAAACGCCATCGTACAGCCCCATCCGGTGGTTATGGGCGCCGCCCACTCGGACCGCATATTTTTCCAATACACGCCAGCCTGGGGTGGTCTTGCGGGTATCGACCAGCCGCGAATTTTTCCCTGCAAGTTCATTGACATGAGAGCGGACAAAGGTGGCCACCCCCGAGAGACGTTGAAGAAAATTCAAGGCGGTTCGCTCACCTGAAAGCAGGGCACGGAGTCTGCCTTCAACATCCGCCAGGGTGTCACCCGGTTCTACGGCATCTCCATCCTTATATTCAGACCTCAATATGACTTTGGGATCAAGATGGCGAAAAACCCGCGCGACGATCTCCAATCCGGCAACAACCAGGGGTTCTTTGGCGATGATGACGCCCCTGCCCTCAAGATTCGGATCGATAAGATTGTCGGTGGTAATGTCTCCCGGGCCGATATCTTCTTTTAGCGCTATTTCGATGAGATGCTGTATTGAGTTCATGATAAAACCATTTCACCTTAATTTCGGTTAGCATGAAAAAATTCGGCCTAAGCCTCAAGGGCCTTGATTTTATCCAGATTCATCTGAAGTTTTTGCTGTTTCTGTCTAAAGGTCTCGTGCTTTTCCTTGACTTTCTCCACCACATGTTCAGGTGCTTTTCTGAGAAAATCCTCATTGTTAAGTTTTTTTGAAATCTTGGTCAATTCATGGGTCAGTTTGTTGATTTCCTTTTCAAGACGCTGAATCTCTTGTTTAAAATCGATAATTCCTTCTAATGAAACAAAAATCGTAGCATCTTCCACAACACACGTTGCCGCCGATTTTGGCCGTTGTCCCGTATTTTCAACAGAGAAGGATTTTAGTCTGGCCAGGTTGATGATCATGTCCGTGTGCTGCTGAATCGTTTCCCTTGTTGAGTCTTCCTGCGAATGGACCGAAACATCCAGCGACAACATGGGGGAAATGTTCATCTCTCCCCGGATGTTTCTAATTCCTGTTATTATCTCCGAGATAAGCCTCATTTTTGATTCTGCTTCCTCGTCTCTGGCCAGGCCGTCAACAGGGTCGGCATCCAAAGGGAAGACGGCTTTCATGATGGCGCCTTGTGTGCCCGGAAGTTTATGCCAGATTTCCTCTGTAATAAACGGTATAAAAGGATGAAGCAGAATAATGGTATCGTGCAGAACGCGCCACAGCACGCTCAGGGTTGCTTCCTTGCGGTTCTCTCCCTCTTTTCCGTACAAAGCGGGTTTGACGGCCTCAAGATACCAGTCACAGAACTCATGCCACACAAACTGGTAAAGGGCGCCGGCTGCATCATTGAACCTGTAACTGTCCAGCGATTCGGAAACGTTGACGGTAACACGGGAGAGTCTGGACAGAATCCAGCGATCCGCAAGAGAAAGGGATTCATCCGGTATGTTTTTATACGCTTTATCGATGTGCATCAGGGCAAAGCGGGTGGCATTCCAGAGCTTGTTGATAAAATTTCTGTAACCTTCAACGCGCTTTTCCGACATCTTGACGTCTCTGCCCTGTGCTGCAAAAGCGGCCAGCGTAAACCGGAATGCATCGGTCCCATAGTGGTCGATCACGTTCAAAGGATCGATGACATTTCCCGTTGACTTGCTCATTTTTTTGCCGTCTTCGTCACGCACCAGGGCGTGTACATAAACATCCTTAAACGGTACATCCCCCATGAAATGGATGCCCATCATCATCATTCTGGCGACCCAGAAAAAAAGGATGTCAAAACCGGTCACAAGCACGGATGTGGGATAGAACAATTTTAGGAGCGACGTCTCTTCCGGCCACCCCATGGTTGAAAAAGGCCACAGGGCGGAGCTGAACCAGGTGTCCAGAACATCGGTCTCCCGTACAAGATCTGCGCCGCCGCACGCCGGGCATGTTTGCGGTGTGTCCATGGCGACGATAATTTCCCCACACGCCCCGCATGTCCACGCCGGAATCTGATGCCCCCACCATATCTGCCTTGAAATACACCAGTCTTTTACATTGTTCATCCATTCAAAATACGTCTTGGTCCATATTTCAGGAATGATCCTGGTGTCGCCATTCTTGACCGCATCTATGGCTTTTTCCGCAAGGGGGCCGGTTTTAACGAACCACTGTTTTGACAAATTCGGTTCAATGACGGTATCGCATCGATAACAGTGACCGATGCTGTGTTTGTAGGGTTGTACTTTTTCAAGGAGCCCCGATTCTTTAAGTGCTTTAACCACGGCGTCCCTGCATTTGAATCGATCGAGCCCTTTAAATTTGCCGGCTTCGGCTGTCATGCAGCCATCATCATCGATAACTTTGATCCGCTCCAGGTTGTGGCGATTGCCGATTTCAAAGTCATTGGGGTCATGGGCCGGTGTAATCTTCAATGCTCCCGTTCCAAACGACGTGTCCACATATTTATCCTTGATGATGGGGATCTTTCTGTTCATCAGGGGAAGAATGACCTGGTGAGACTCGATGCCGTGATAGCGCTCATCATCAGGATTTACGGCCACCGCGGTATCTCCCAACATGGTTTCAGGTCGGGTCGTTGCAACAACGACACCCCCCTTTCCATCTGCAAAAGGATATCGGATATGATATAAATAACCGTCGTGCTCTTCATGTTCGACTTCAAGATCAGCAAGCGCTGTATGGCAGCGGCCGCACCAGTTAATAATGTATTTGCCGCGGTAAATAAGACCTTCATGGTAGAGGGTCACGAAAACCTTTCGGACGGCTTTCGAAAGTCCTTCGTCCATCGTAAAGCGCTCCCTATCCCAGTCACATGAAGCGCCAAGCCGTTTTAGTTGATTGATAATTGCACTGCCATACTCACCGCGCCACTCCCAGACCGCCTCGATGAATTTTTCCCTGCCAACCTGGTGACGATCCAACCCCTCGCTTGCGAGTTTTTTTTCAACAACATTCTGAGTGGCGATTCCTGCATGGTCGGTCCCGGGCATCCACAAGACATTATCTCCCCGCAATCTTCGGTAGCGGCAGAGAATATCTTGTAATGTATTATTGAGGGCATGCCCCATGTGAAGAACACCGGTGACATTCGGCGGGGGAATGACGATGGAATAGCCTTTCCGGTCGCCGTCCGCCGCATCGGCCGCAAACAGCCCTTGTTTTTCCCAGAAATCATACCATCGTCTTTCAACATCATGGGGTTCATAGCTTTTGTTTAGAAGATTGGAACTCATACCTTAATACTCCCTATTCATAACTTGTTCCGGACAACATACAGCATCCGATACGGCTAAAAAATGGAAAGGGGATTATTGCATAATCCCCGGGTTTATACCATTTTGTTTTTTGACATGATCAGGTTCAACAGGCCGGACGTCATTGGTGTCCAAAAGAACAATTATTTTTCGTTGCCCGATTCTTCTTCGAGCAGAATGTTTTTCAGCCTTTCTATTTCCCTCTTAACCGTTTTTTCAATCACTTCAACAAGAATACCATCGATTTTTTCGTAAAACATCTTTTTTATGACGCGCTCTAATGCCGCCGCTATCTGTTCGTCGGATACCCTGCCGGCTTCCAAGGAACCTTCGGGAATATCATCTCCTGTTTCGAGCTCAATTCCCAATGAATCGGCGAAATCATCTTTCAGGGACGGATCCATGGATACTTCTTGGTCAAATTCCGCATCAAAGTCAATGGTTCCTTCATAAAGATCGCTTTCTAAGCCAGGGATATCGTCCGATTCCGGTGAAGGGTCGCCGGTTGTAAAAACAGACTCGCCGATTTCCTCTATTTCCTTGGGAGTGTCGCCGGATTCTGCGATGAGTTCGATGATCTCCTCATCTTCGTCGGGTTCAATGGAAATCTCTTCGACGGTATCCATCAGGTCGATAATTTCTTCATCATTTTGTGACGGTTCGATGATCTCATCCGCAAGTTCTAAAATCTGTTCACCTTCTATGGGAAGTTCCTCAACAGCATCTAAAAGGTCGAGTATTTCATCGTCGTCTATCTCCTCTTTAAGTTCGATGATCTCTTCATCTTCCGCCGGTTCTGTCCTTTCAGTGTTTTTGTCGGGCTTACCATTGATTGTCATATCGACCCCCCGTTTTCCATAAAAGGCCATGCATTATTGCGAAATAAATGTCCCAAAATTCAAAAAAATCTAACATAGGGACCCTAGTGTGTCAAGATATTTGCTTTTTTACAAACTTGACGTTTGTAAAATACAGGTATAAAAAATCGTATGCGGTACTTTTTTATAGAACACGCTCAAAGCACGGGGTCGACATTTGTTATCACCGGTTCTGACGCCCGGCACATCAAGACGGTATTGCGCCTGAAATCCGGTGATAAAATTGGTCTTTTTGACGGGAAAGGATTTGAATACAAAGCCAAAATCGTCGATTTATCCACCGGAAGGGTTAAGGTGTCGGTGATTCGCCGTTTTCCTTCAACAGCAGAATCGCCCGTTCAAATTACGGTGGCCCAAGGGTTTTTAAAAGAAAAGAAAATGGACGGCCTCGTTCGACAGCTCAGCGAACTCGGCATTATAAAATGGAACCCTTTTATCGCTGAAAGATCCGTTCCGAGACCGGACAAAAAACAGCTGTCAGCACGCACGAAACGGTGGGAAAAAATTTCAAAAGAAGCCATCAAGCAGTGCAAGCGGGGCTGTATTATGGAAATTGGCGACACGGTATCCTTCGAAGAAATATTGAATCTTTCTCAGACCGCCGACCTTAAGATCGCTTTTTGGGAAAATGAATTGCAGCCGCTCAATGCCGAATTGCCAAGACCGGATCGTAACATAAATAAAATTTATGCGTTGCTTGGACCCGAAGGCGGTTTCACCCAACAGGAAATTGAAAGTGCCAGGGATCGGGGATTTGTCACCGCGAGCCTGGGGCCGCGGATCTTAAGAGCCGAAACAGCGACGGTGGCAGCCTGTGTTTTACTGCAGCATCTTTTTGGCGATATGTGATAAAAAAATCTTGACAAAAAAAAGAGCTTCTAATATTTTTCCTATTTATCCCAAATCACGCCGAGGTAGCTCAGTCGGTAGAGCAGGGGACTGAAAATCCCCGTGTCGGCAGTTCGATTCTGTCCCTCGGCACCAATAAT
>JAQBBE010000151.1:0-16366 GCA_032126435.1 Desulfobacterales bacterium
TAAGGAAAAAGAATTTGACAAAGACATCCAAAACCTCATCCGTTTTTATCGGGAAAAAGGGTATCCGGATGTTGTTGTGAACTCCGTTGTCAAGAAAGATGCCAAAACTCAAAATGTTGCTCTTTTGATACGCATCGATGAGGGTTCCAGATATGACATTGAATTTCAAGGCAACAAAGCGTTTTGGGATTTTACGCTGAAAAAAGATCTGATCCTGTTTAAGGACGGCAATAGAAAGGATTTGGGTCTTAGGAAAAGTATCCGCAAGATTAAGAAACGTTACCTTGATTCGGGATATATGGACTGCCGGATAGAGATGAAATCTGAAAAAAAACAAGAAGCCGGCCGACCGGTGCGTAAAGTTCGCCTGTTGATTGAAGAGGGGCTACAATACGTCGTAAATTCCTTTAATTTTAAAGGAAATTTTGCGTTTGATTCAAAAAAGATCAAAAAACAGACGTTGACCCGAACTCCGGGGATTTTCGCAAACGGAGCATTTGTTCAGGAAACCTTAGAAGAGGATAAACGTGCCATTACATCTCGTTACCTCAAACAGGGATATATGGATACGGTCGTGAAGGATGAAGTAAAATCGCCTAAAGACATTAAGGACGGAAAACAGAATGTAGACATCACAATCGGGATTGAAGAGGGGGTTCAGACACACGTACGGTCGTTAGCAATCCATGGGCTGACCGTGCTATCAGAATATCAAGCGCTTGAGGCCATCACTTTGAAAAAAGGATCTGTTTTCCGAAACTATATGATTCGCAGTGATGAAAACACGCTGTCTTCTCTGATTTCCGAGAAGGGATACCCCCATGTTAAGATAAAGGGGATCGCCGTCATCAGCGAGGACAATACTGAAGCTGCAGTAACTTATGAGGTTGACGAAGGATCTCTTGTTAGAATGGGTCAAGTTGCTTGTACCGGTAATTTCCGTACCCAAAGACGCGTGATAGACAATGAACTTAAACTCGATCCAGGAGAGCCGTTTTCGCTGAAAAAATTTTTGGAATCTCAGCGCAATATCCGTGATATCGGAGCTTTTGACTCGTTGCGTTTTAACACTTACGGGTTAAAGGAAAAAGAAGATAGAGTAAATCTGCTTTTAGAATTGGAAGAGAAAAAACCTTACTATGTCCAATCCGGCGTAGGGTACGATACAGAAAGAAAGTTTTACGGCAACATCCTGGCCGGTGATCACAACCTTTTTGGATTAAACAAGGGGATTTGGGCCAGTACGGAAATCAGCCAGATAGGGTACCGGGGTGATTTGGGCATCGTTGAGCCCAGGTTTCTGGGAACTCGGATCAAGTCGGCAATAAACATGTTCAGTGAAAAAAGGGAAGATTTCAACACAGATTTCGGCACCAGAGAAAGGGGCGTTTCATTATCATTCAACCGCAAAATTTTTCAGAAATTTAACGCAGACCTTTCTTTTGTTTATATATATAAGAAACAGTACCCGCGTGACTCTGAACCCATACCTTTAGGTGAAGAAGACGAATATGAGCCCAGAGAAATTTTAACCATAAGCCCCTCTTTGGTCTATAATTCAATCGATTCCTATACCCGCCCCAGAAAAGGTCTTTTTTCTTCTTTGCTTTTGGATTTTTCCAAGGGGATCGATAGTTCTCTGGATGATTTTTTTAGATATCGCTTCG
Source organism: Desulfobacterales bacterium (assembly GCA_032126435.1). GTDB lineage: Bacteria > Desulfobacterota > Desulfobacteria > Desulfobacterales > UBA11574 > JAAXQD01. Next base: position 1,668 of record JAQBBE010000151.1, read on the forward strand.
AGGTCCGAAAATATTATACACCGATAGAAAATCTGACATTTGCCTTACGAGGACGGGTCGGGGACATCACCCCCTTTGAGGACGCCAGCACGATTCCGGAAGACCAGCTTTTTTTCCTGGGCGGGACATCCACTGTGCGGGGATTTGACGAAAACCTACTTCGATTTGACTCGGCCGGCAAGGGTGTTGGAGGGCTAACGACAGTCTTGGGTAATATAGAGGCGAGGATAGACTTGGGACCTGATTTTGAGGTTTCTTTTTTCTACGACATCGGCAGCGTTCGAAACGCGATTGTCGACGAAGGTTCGGATGAGTTCCGTTCATCAGTTGGGGTTGGATTGCACTATATCACACAAATCGGTCCCATGGGGGTCTATTACGGGCACAAACTGAATAGAAAAGATCAAGAAAGCGCAGGGAGATTCCATTTCACCATAGGGTTTAGATTTTAGTCGATTAAGGAAAGATTATAATTTTACATGCTCAAGGAATACATTCCTTTTAAGTGTGGTCTGTGCCGTCTTTTTAAACTGTTCGGTGATATCCGATACAAAGAGTCTGAACGCGTTGTTTTTGCTCAGTTGCTTGTCAACTTCAGGATGCGTATCCAAAAAGAATTTTACGTTTTCGGCAATCGCAATTGAAGAGTCTATGATATGGACCCTTTTTCCGATTTTTCTTTGGATTTTGTCTTTTAAAAGGGGATAATGGGTGCATCCCAGAATCAGCGTGTCTATCTGTCTGACTTTTAATGGATGGAGGTATTTTTTTATGATCATCACCGTTTCAGGTTTTTTCATCCAACCCTCTTCCACCAGGGGAACCAGTAACGGGCAGGCCGCTGAATAGACTTTTGCATCCGGTTTTATGGCCTTTATTTTATGTTCATAGATGCCGCTTTTGATTGTGGCGCGTGTTCCGATAACTCCAATTATTAACTTTTTGGAAATATCGACCGCTTTTTCCGTTGCAGGTGTAACGACCTCGAATATGGGCATGTCGTAATTTTCGGCAACACGGTCAGCCGCCACGCTTGAAACGGTGTTGCAGGCCATAACGATAAGCTTTGCACCTTGCTTAATAAGAAAGTCGGTATTTTCAAGTGCATATCCGACCACGGTTTCAGGACTCTTGCTCCCATACGGCGTACGGGCGGTATCGCCAAAATAGATCATGTCATAGCCGGGGAGTTGCTCCATGAGAGATTTGACAACGGTAAGACCACCGATTCCTGAATCGAATATTCCTATCATATCATCCTTTTTGTTGATTTTTTATTCGATGCGATTATATTTACGTATTTACGTTAACCTCCATGACCAAAATCGAGGCGCTTATATGGATTTGCAAAATCAGACTCCGGCCATGAGCCAGAAAATTTTCAATCAAGGCCTTTCCGTGGAGACGGTTTCAGTATATCTGATATGTTGCAACCTCTCGGACAATGACATGGCAATCTCTACGAAGAATCTTTCCAGCATGTGGAACGGTGCCGAAGCGTTGTTGCTTGAAGGCCTGAAAGATCTCGAAGAACAAAATATTCTCCGCAAGATTCTCTCTGACAGGGAGGGGAATAATATTTACCAACTTTTGGATGTAAAGCGCTGGAAGTCCTCATGAGTTTTTTGAAAGTTCTTGGGTAATATACGTTTTGATGGTGCTGTCAGGCACATCCGTGCGAATGCCCGGACATAGCGAAGCCATGATGTGCCAGTTATTTATATCAACCAGTATGCTTTTCAGAAACGGCCAATTTTTGCACATCCGGGGTTTAACCGGATGAATGGAGCACCGTCCGTCCCAGAATATGCAGTACCTATCCCTTCCCTGGGCCAGAAGCGGCTTCCCGCCCGAAACCTGACAGTATTCCTCAACAAACGTCTTGGAATCTGTATTAACGCTGGCGGCAATCTTTTCAATCTCTTTTTCGGTTACAAAAGTTCCCCCGAATCCTTTGCAGCAATCGCCGCATTGCTGGCATTTGAAAATATCCGTGGTTTTCATATCGTTATATCGGATGCCGGCTCTTCATGGCCGTTTTTAAGGTAACTTGGTCAACATATTTCAGGTCACCGCCTATCGGGACGCCTGACGCAATTCGCGTCACTTTAACCGGATAATTTCCCAAAAGTTCTGCAATGTAAGCGGCAGTGGACTCGCCCTCGATATTTGTACTTGTGGCAAGAACAACCTCTTGGATCTTTCCTTGAGCGATTCTTGAGATAAGTTCTTTAATCCTGATGTTATCCGGCCCCACACCGTCCATTGGAGAGAGCGCGCCTTCCAGGATGTGGTACAGTCCCGTAAAAGCCCCCGATTTTTCAATCGCCACCATATCTGCCGGCTGCTCCACCACACATAAAATAGAGAAATCTCTATTCCTGTCCCTGCAAATATTGCAAATTTCAGCGTCACTGAGTGAAAAGCACATGGCGCATAATCTTATTTTTTCTTTGACTTCCATGATGCTGTGGGCCAGACGATCCGCCTCTCTACGCGGCGCCCGGAGTATATGCATCGCAAGTCGATCGGCGGTTTTTTCTCCGATTCCCGGAAGCTTGGAGAGGTTTTTTATCAATTCCCGAACAGATTCTGGATAATAACTCATGGCGATGACTTTCAATCCCGAAGTGTCTACATTAAACCCGGTATATTCATACCTCCGGTAAGTTTGCTCATCTCTCCGGAGACCATTTCCTGCGATTTTATTAAGGCGTCATTTATTGCTGCCAGTATCAAATCCTGAAGCATTTCCAAATCATCCGGGTCAACAACTTCCTTTTCGATCTGAATGGATACCACTTGTTGCCTGCCGTTGGCGACAACCTTTACCATTCCGCCGCCTGAAGTTGTTTCAATCGTTTTTTCAGCCAATTCTTCTTGTAATTTCAGCATTTTAGATTGAAGCTGCTGGGCTTGCTTCATCATCTTTCCCATGCCTTTCATTGAAATCCCTCCTATAAAATTTTGACATCAACAACGTTGCCGTTGAAAATCTCTAAAGCATCGGTAACCAGAGGGTGGCTTAAAGCCTCCTGTTTCAAACGGCCCGCCTGGCTTTTCTTTTCCTGATGTTCCGGGTCTTTTATTTTTTTGGACACAACAACGACATCCATCTCTTTGCCAAAAAAATCGCTGCAAACTTTTTTGATAATCGCTTCATTTTTATTCCGCAGGATCATATTTATATTAAAATGGCTTCCGTTAACTTCGATTTCAATGCGATGGTCGGCCAGTTTTTTTATTATGGAGTTTTTCAGATTGGCTGCGAGAGACGGATGTTTTTCTGAAATAATCGATAAAAGTCTTTTCCATGTGCCCTTAATATCCTCATCATGATCGACCGGTATTTCCGGTGCCGAAGCAAAAGTCTCAAGGGATTCTGCTGTTCCTGTTACCCTGTTTAATGTTGATTGTGAATCTTTCCTCTCATCCTGGGGAGAAGACCTGTTTTCAGTGACAACAAAGTCGGTTTTGGTTTCATAAATATCTTTTCTAAAATTATCGAGCTTTTCGATAAGAACATCAATGGGTAGCGCCGGTTTTGTCTGAAATATCCGAATAAAAACCGTTTCTATGGCAAGCCTTGGATGCGAAGAATGGTCTATGGTAATCTCTTCTTTAAACAGCAGATCAAAAATCTGGTTCAAAAAAATTGTTGGGACCTTCTTTACCTGATCCAGAATTAAGTCTATTTCATGCGCCGGAATATCCACCAGTTTACGGTTTTTTTCCCCCATCTTGACGATCAACAGATTCCTGAAATGTTCAATCAGGTCTGCATACAGTTTTTTCATATCATGGCCTGCGCTGTAAACCTCATCCAGAATGTCTAGAATCTCTGCAATATCTCCCCGAAAAACAGCGCCCGAAATTTTAAAAATAATTTCTCTATCGACGACCCCTAATATGTCAAGTACATAGTCATGTGAAATCGTTCCTTGGGTGCAGGATATGACTTGATCCAAAAGACTCAGACCGTCTCTCATGCTTCCGTTTGCATCCCGAGCAATTAACCCCAAGCTCTTAGGATCTATCTCAACACCTTCTTTCTTGCAGATCTTTTCCATATGTTCGGAAATCGATTCAACATCTATACGTCTGAAATCATGCCGCTGGCATCTGGAAAGAATGGTTATGGGAATCTTTCGAGGCTCCGTAGTGGCAAAAATAAACATAACATGGGACGGCGGTTCTTCCAGAGTTTTTAAAAGCGCATTAAAGGCGGCGATGCTGAGCATGTGAACTTCATCAATAATATATATTTTGTAGAGGCTGTGGGCAGGCATGTACTTGACGTTTCCACGAAGTTCCCTGATCTGATCAACGCTGTTGTTTGAGGCGCCGTCAATCTCGAAAACATCTGCGGCATACCCTGCGGTGATCTCCTTGCAGGAACTGCATTGGTTACATGGAACGGGCACAGGACCGTCTTTACAATTCATGGCCTTGGCCAATATACGGCCAACCGTTGTTTTTCCGGTCCCCCTCGGCCCTGAAAACAGGATTGCATGGGCCACACGGCCGGCTGAAATAGCGTTTTTCAACGTCCGTGTAATGTGATCCTGCTTGACAACCTCATCAAAGGTTTGAGGGCGATATTTACGTGCAAGTACGAGATAGGACATAAAGCGTTTTTCCTAACCTGGATACGAGACCTTTGAAAAACGCCCCCTTTCGCCCAATTCCTGCGTCAGGCTCAAATTTTAACCCGCCACCGATCTTTGGCGGGTTAATCCTCAAAATACAAATGTATTCTTGAGGTTAAATTTTTCACCTTTCTTGGTCTTGAGCAAAATTGAACATTTTTCAAAGGTCTCGATGCTAACTTTGATGCTGAATCTGATATTTAAATGGCGGAGAGAGAGGGATTCGAACCCTCGGTGCCGCTTTTGACAGCACACACGATTTCCAGTCGTGCTCCTTCGGCCAGCTCGGACATCTCTCCGGAAATATTGGGGGCAAGTATCAGTTTTTTTAGGTGCTATTTTATGGCGGAGAGGGTGGGATTTGAACCCACGATCCCGTTTTTGACAGGATACCGCTTTTCGAGAGCGGGGCCTTAAGCCGCTCGGCCACCTCTCCATCATTCTCAAGCCCTGAAATACCGGTAGGTTCAATATACTTTTTTGATATTCCCTGTCAATAATCTTATTTTATATGGGACGAAATAACAACAGGCTTTTTAGGCGCCGTTTAAATCGGGGTCATGGTAAAAAATAAAAATTACAGAGTTATATCCAACTGCAGACACGATCGTAAAAAAAGTTGAAAATGTCCTTTTTATCGATCCGTAAATTTTATCACTTGAACAAGGTGTTTCTTTATAGTATCAGTTCGGCTCATTGAAAAATTTGCCAATAACTTACCTATAAAAAAGGAATTTTAAAACATGGCTGAGATCATCCCTTTCAGGGGGATCCTATATAATACCAATAAGATAAATGAGTTGGCAGATGTTGTTGCCCCTCCCTTTGACGTTATCTCAGAGCAGGAACAGAATGCGTTCCATGAAAGTCATCCGCAGAACATCATCCGGCTGACACTGGGCAAAACAACCGAAAACGATACACGCACAAACAATCGCTATACAAGATCGGCAGGCTGCTTTAACAATTGGCTTTCGGAAGGGATCATCGAGACGGACAAAGAACCGGCGTTTTATCTGACATCGATGGAATTTTTCTTTGAAAATAAGTGGGTGAATCGTTACGGTCTGATTGCCCTGATCCGCCTTGAGCCGTTTGAAAAGGGAATTGTTCTGCCGCACGAAAAGACCTTTTCCAATATAAAATCGGAAAGGCTTGAGCTAATGAAAGCATGTCATGCTAATTTCAGTCCGATATTTTCTTTGTATTCCGATGATGAAAACAGTATTCTCGATCGATTAAAAGATATAACCCTTGAAAGAACACCCGATCATGTTTTTACCGAAAACAACGGACAGAAACACCGGCTGTGGCGAATCACCGATAGTTCTGTACATCGGCATGTTTCCGAAGTCCTTAAAGACAAAGCAATTTTTATTGCAGACGGACATCATCGTTACGAAACAGCGCTGAACTACAGAAATTGGCGGTCAACCGGCAATCCTGATTTTAATGGCGGTCATCCCACCAATTACGTCATGATGTACCTTTGCAGCATGGAAGATCCAGGGCTTGTTATTCTTCCCGCGCATCGGATGCTTAATCAAGTCCCTGCTGAAGCAAGAGCATCGCTTATCGATAAAGCAAGGGATTATTTTGACATTATGATAATTCCTTACAAAGACGGTCATCACAAAGAGGGTCTGACACAATTTATTTCAATTCTTAAATCGAATGCTTCGAAAAATTGTATCGGAGTTTTCATGAAAGATTGTCCGGAGCTTAACCTGTTGACGCTTAAACCGGATATTATGGAAAAAATGTTTGGTGATGAACTTCCGGAAGTGATCAGAAATATTGATGTAACGGTTCTGACCCGGCTCATTTTTATGGAGATTTTGGGTTTTGATCAAGCCCGGCTCGATAATGAGAAACTGATCGCCTATTCGAGCGTTGCTGAAGAGGCAATTGATGCAGTCGCCGCCGGAAAACATGACATGGCTTTTATTCTTAACCCGACAAAAATTCAGCAGGTGCGCGATATTGCCGAAGCAGGTCTGATTATGCCTCGAAAAGCGACCTATTTTTTCCCCAAGGTCATTACCGGCCAGGTGATAAACAGACTCGATCGGTAAGACTGCTTGTAACCGTTCAAGGTTCAGAGGCAGCGAAAAGTGATTTGGGCGACAGCCCGTTGATGAAAGATTGCATAATAGATTTAACCCTGAACCTATGTGCAGTTATGACTGTTTTAAGGCATAAACATTTTCTCAACCTCATCTGTATATGAGCCGTTTTTTCGGTAAATGATCAGCGGCGGGCCGATCTTGATTCCTGCACGCCCCTCCTTTTTCCCTTCCACCAGAACCAGCTTTGCCGCTGTTTCTATTCCTGAATGTATCGTGCGTATAGACTTCGGCTCTATTCCGGCAGTCCGCATCTGTGTGAGAATGTCGGCCATGCGCTCCGCCGAGTAAACCATTACAAATCGTCCTCCAGTTCGTAACATGCGACGACCCGTTTCAACCACATCGTATAGTGTGGCCTTAATTTCATGTCGGGCAACAGCCCGTTGCCGATTCGGGTTTATCCTTCCGGAATCCGCTTTCCTGAAAGGAGGATTACTCACAACCAGATCCACGGGTCCGGAAGTCATTTCGAGTATCAGTGCTTTCATATCCATACACAGAAGGGCAATTTGATCGTCCAAACCATTTTCTGTGATATTGAGGGCGGCAATATCGGCAAGATCCGTTTGTACTTCAATCCCGTATACTTTAATCCCAGGATTGCGATAGGCCAGTATCATGGGAATAATACCACAACCTGTTCCTAAATCGAGGACCGTATCCTCCGTACCCGGTCTGGCATACGAGGCCAGTAGAACAGCATCTATGGAAAAACGGTATCCGGAGCGGTGCTGCTTAATTTGAATACGGCCGTTAAAGAAGGAATCAGCGGTCAAAGATTTCATTTTTTATACCGGTCCGATCTTGAATTTTATGTCTTGAACCAGCTCTTTTCCTAATGCGGCATTGATCTTATCGATCATATCCTTTTTCAAAAATTGGAGCTGATGCATCCACGCTGAACTGTTGACATGGACCAGTAAAAGCTTTCCCTTAAAGGCTTCCGGTCTCGTATTTTTTGCGATGACATCTCCCACCGCGGTGTCCCACAGGCTCCAAACCTGAGCCAGATCTCCGTCACAATCATGGCGACAGGTTTTCAAAACATGGTTGATAATATCTCCGATGTGCCCAACTCCCGGAGTGTTTTTCCTTTTTGCCATAATAAAGGAAGTACAAAGTGATCCATTGGGTTGTCAAGAAACAATTGAGACGGTTTCACAAAAAGTCGGTTTTACTCACGCCAGTCGCCTTTTTAGTTTATGGGTTTAATGTTGCTTTGACAAGAAAATTTAAGGTGTTATCGAATATGACCGTGCGATGTTTAGCATGAAAATTTTGCTTTTTCCTTGACTTGAAAGCCATTGTAACTTACATTAATAAGCTGGATAAAAAAATAGGTATTTTGAAAACCAAATAAACAGGAATTAAATTTATGAACTGGGATTGGGAAAAACTTAAGAAGAAGCAAGAACATAAAGAAGGAGGCATGGTTCCTCCCAAAATGGATGAGCTGGTCGAAAAATTTAAAAGGTTAAAACTGCCGGGCGGTCCCCTTTTAATTCTTATTTTCCTCCTTTTATTTTTTGGCTCTTCGACATTCTTTACGGTTGCTGTGGATGAGGTCGGCGTTGTCCAGCGATTCGGGAAATATGTCCGAACCCGTCAACCCGGCCTTAATTTCAAGCTGCCGTCCGGAATTGAAAAGGTAACAAAAGTCAAGGTCCGACGGGTCTATAAAGAAGAATTCGGTTTTCGTTCTGCCCCGGAAGATTCGCGGACAAGTTCCTATTCCGGCGGTGAGGGGACTGCGGTTGCCCTCATGCTGACCGGAGATTTAAATGTGGCCGTGGTTCCGTGGATTGTTCAGTACCGGATAAAAGACCCTTACAATTATCTGTTTAAGGTTCGTGATATTCGAAGGCTGCTCGTTGATATGTCCGAGGCGGCCATGCGGCTGGTCGTGGGCGATAGAAGCATCAATGAGGTGATCAGCAAGCGGGAAGAGATTGCCATCGAAGCAAGAACCGTTTTGCAGGCGGAGATGGATAATGCTGAATCCGGAATCAATATTGTGACCATCGAAATGAAAAAGACCAATGTTCCCGATCCGGTTCAACCGTCATTCAACGAAGTGAATCAGGCAATTCAGGAAAAAGAAAAAATGATCTATCAGGCCAAAGAAGATTATAACAAAGCCATTCCAACCGCCAGGGGTGAAGCTGAAAGAACCATTAAGGCCGCCGAAGGGTATGCACTGGACAGGATCAACCGGGCCAAGGGTGATGCTTCCAGATTTAAGGCGCTTTATGCAGAGTATGCAAAAGCCAAGGATGTGACCAGAAGACGACTCTATCTTGAAACTCTGAAAGGTCTTCTCCCTAATCTTGGAGATAAATATATCATTGATGCGGATCAGAAAAATTTCCTCCCCTTACTTCATCTTGGGAAACAAAAGGGTGAAAAATAATGAAAACTAAAGTTGTTTTACTCGGTGTTGCGGTTGTCGCGATTCTTTTTGTTTTTACCGCCGCATATGTGGTGGATGAAACAGAGCAGGTGGTTGTCACTCAATTCGGGAAAGTGGTCGGAAACCCGAAGACGGAATCCGGCCTCTACTTTAAAATTCCCTTTATTCAGAATGCCACCTATTTCCCTAAAAATCTTCTGGAATGGGATGGTGATCCCGGCCAGATTCCAACGCTGGATAAAACGTATATCTGGGTGGACACTTTTGCCAGATGGCGAATCGTTGACCCGATTAAATTTTTTCAGACGGTCAACAACACCACCAGCGCCCAGGGAAGACTGGATGATATCATCGATCCAGCCGTACGAAATCTTATTACTGAAAACAGGCTTGTCGAGACGGTTCGAAAAAGCAACCGGGAGGTGGATACATATGAAATCGGGCTTGAAGATATAAAACAAAGGCCGTCCTTTAAGATTAAAATCGGCAGGGAAACCATTACCAAGAATATACTGGAACAGGCCCAGCCAAAATTGGCCAAGTTCGGCATTGAACTGGTGGATGTTAAACTAAAGCGGATTAATTATGTGGAACAGGTTAGAGATTCCGTATACGGCCGTATGATTGCAGAGCGGAAGCAGATTGCCGAAAAATTCAGATCAGAGGGTCAAGGTGAAGCCAAGAAGATTCTGGGTGAAAAGGAAAGAGATTTGAAGAGAATCACTTCCGAAGCTTACAAAGAGGCGCAGATACTAAAGGGCAAGGCCGACGCCGAGTCAACACGGTTATATGCCGAAGCTTATGGTATCGACCCGGATTTCTATTCATTTGTCAAGACACTTGAAATATACGACGATGCCCTCGGTAAAGACAGTTCCCTTTTGCTTTCAACGGACTCGGAGTTCTTCAAGTATTTAAAAGGTTATTCTGGAAAATAATAACATCAAAAGAAAAAAGCACCGGAATCGTTGAGAACATCTGAGTCTATCAACGGGTGCTTTTTTTCATATCCATAAAAGGCCTGTGGGCAAAGAATTTATTTGCCCTTTCTTCTTTGATGCCGTGTGCGCGCCAAGAGCTTTCTATGTTTATGCTTTCTCATTTTTTTTCTTCGTTTTTTTACAACACTACCCAACAGATCACCTCCAATCTTTATTTTCTTTTTTAATAAAAAAGTGATAGATACATCATAAATTACACGATGTCCACATTTTTTTTAATTAAAAGCGGATCTCATGGGGAATCTGAAAAAATTCAATGCCGAGCAGATCAAAATCGTAAACAATTGTGTGGCAATGGCAGAAGAGCTTGTAAGTAACTTCTATAAAATGTCTGCCAGTCAATGGGCCGCCGCTTGCGCATACGATATCAAAACGATGGTCGATCTTTGTCCCGAAGAGATCGTTCACGGCCCTTTTGCCCAGATCATTCGTTATAAAGGTAAGCGGAAAGATTCGTTTCTGGGTTCTTCAGCGTATGATTTTTATAAAATATGTATTCAAGATCACGCCATTCTTTCGACACTGAAAGAATGGCCTGATCTCAAACTTTTCCCGTTTGTCCTCTACATCGTAACCCACGAATTGATTCATATCCTAAGGTTCACTAAATTCCAACAATATTTTGAGGCCTCACCTGAAGAAATGATGGCCGAAGAGGCTAATGTCCATGAAATAACTCATGGGATACTCTTTAAGGTTAATGTCCTCGGTATGGAGAATGTGCTGATATTTTACGAAAAATGGCGCATGCCCATTGATGATTTGACAGAATTATAACGCAAAAAAATGCCGGACATGCCTTGACAATACAGAAAAATTGCATATATTAGTTAAGTTTTATGAATTTGCAAAAAAAGAAAATTCTGCTTTTTGCGAAATAATCTATATTTATTCTTTCAGCAGGAGGTTTTAAAGTATGCCCATCTATGAATATGAATGTTCAAAATGCGGCAGAATAGATGAGGTTCTTCAGAAGTTTTCTGATAAACCGCTGGGCCGATGTAAACAATGTTCGGGAAAACTCCATAAGCTTATTTCCCACAGCAGTTTCCACCTTAAAGGAACAGGGTGGTATATAACAGACTATGCAAACAAATCCCAAAGCTCTGCTGACCCCTCACATAAGGTGAAGCCCGAAGCAAAAAAAATCTCAGATAATTCAAGCAAAAAAACCGAAAAGTCAAGCAAACCCGCCGAGTAAGCACTTTAGTATAACTTCTGTTAAAATTTCATTGGGAGAGATTATATTTATACATTTTAAGAAAAAACAGGTTAAGAAAAAAACAGGAAAAAGGAGAATTTGAAAAATGAAACTCAGACCGTTAAATGATCGAATTTTGGTAAAGCGTGTTGAGGAAGAGACAACGACCAAGGGAGGAATCATTATCCCGGATTCTGCCAAGGAAAAACCGGCGGAAGGAAAAATTGTTGCAGTTGGAAAGGGTGCGCTGAATAACGACGGAAAACGTGTCCCTCTTGAAGTCAAAGTAGGTGACCGGATTCTGTTCGGGAAATATGGTGGACAAGAGATAAAGGTTGAAGGCGAAGAATACCTGATCATGAGCGAACAAGAAGTGCTCTGCGTAATCGAATAATTTAAAAAAAAACGGAGGATAGACCGATATGGCTAAACAGATAATATACGACATGAAAGCCCGTGAAGCCCTGCTTAACGGTATTAGAAAACTTGCTGATGCGGTAGTTGTAACTCTTGGTCCCAAAGGCAGGAACGTTATTCTTGAAAAATCATGGGGGTCTCCCACGGTTACCAAAGACGGCGTAACCGTAGCCAAGGAAATCGAACTCGAAGACAAGTTTGAAAATATGGGCGCCCAGATGGTTAAAGAAGTTGCCAGCAAAACCAGTGATATGGCCGGAGACGGGACAACAACGGCGACAGTGCTTGCAAGGGCGATATATGAAGAAGGCCAGAAACTTGTTGCGGCCGGGAACAATCCCATGGCCATCAAACGCGGTATTGAAAAGGCTGTTGAGGTTGTTGTCAAAGAACTGCACAACATCAGTAAACCGACCAAAGATCAGCGTGAAATCGCCCAGGTTGGCACCATCTCGGCAAACAACGACGAAACCATAGGCAACATCATTGCCGAAGCCATGAACAAAGTGGGTAAAGAAGGCGTAATTACCGTTGAAGAAGCAAAAGCCATGGAGACTTCACTTGAGGTCGTGGAAGGTATGCAGTTTGATCGCGGCTACCTTTCGCCATACTTTGTGACGGATGCGGATAAAATGATTGTTTCATTAGAAGATCCGCATATTCTCATTCACGAGAAAAAGATCAGCAACATGAAAGATTTGCTTCCGATTCTTGAGCAGGTTGCCAAGATGGGCAAGCCCCTTATGATCCTTGCGGAAGACGTAGAAGGCGAGGCACTTGCCACCCTTGTGGTGAACAAACTGAGAGGGACGCTCCAGGTCGCTGCCGTCAAGGCTCCGGGTTTTGGCGACAGACGAAAGGCCATGCTGGAGGATATAGCGATTCTAACCGGCGGCCAGGTGGTATCAGAGGATTTGGGAATTAAGCTTGAGAACCTTACCCTTTCAGATCTGGGTAAAGCCAAACGCATCAATATCGATAAAGACAACACCACGATTGTTGACGGTGCTGGTTCACGTGCCGCACTGGAGGGCCGTGTAAAGCAGATCCGCACGCTAATTGATGATACCACATCGGATTACGACCGTGAAAAACTCCAGGAACGACTGGCCAAACTGATCGGTGGTGTGGCTGTGATTAATGTGGGCGCTGCCACTGAAACAGAGATGAAGGAGAAAAAGGCCCGTGTCGAAGACGCATTAAATGCTACCCGGGCTGCGGTTGAAGAAGGTATCGTGCCCGGCGGCGGTGTTGCCCTTGTCCGCTGCCTGGATGCTTTGGAAAAAATTAAAATCAAAGCCGACCAGAAGTTGGGTGTAAAAGTTGTAATGCGTGCAATAGAAGAACCCCTGCGACAGATTGCCAATAACGCTGGCGCTGAAGGTTCTGTTGTGATCGATAAAGTTAAAAATGGCGAAGGCGCTTTTGGTTACAATGCCGAGACCAACAAATATGAAGATTTGATTGAAGCCGGTGTTATCGACCCGACCAAAGTGGTCCGTTATGCCCTTCAAAATGCAGCAAGCGTTGCTTCTTTGATGCTCACCACCGAAGCAATGATTGCAGAGAAGCCCGAAGAAAAATCAGACCCCATGCCCGGCGGCGGAATGGGCGGCGGAATGGGCGGAATGGGCGGAATGGGCGGAATGATGTAACCCATCCCATTTAGTCACTTATTTATGAGCCCTCATGTTTTATTCGCATGGGGGCTTTTTTTTTTGCAATACCTTTGTAAAAATCGTTGCATTCAAAAAACCGGTTTTTAACCCGGATTTTTCGCCCCTCATAAGTACGGTCCCATGGATCAGCTGCCCTAGTTCTCGATTTTCAAAAAGCCAACTTGATACAGCTTGACAAATTACCGACAGCCGGGTTATGAAATTACTCAAGATCTCTCATGAAAATCAGTCTTGCTTTATAATTATTTAAGAATATAAGCAGATTAAATCTATTAAGCAATTATTGTGCAGACACACTGTGATATTTCTTATACGGTAAATTCTTCATCTAAAGGCGAGGCTTTAATCACCCATTTGCTTCAATATCAGAAATTCGCGCTTACATACGACAGCTTCATTCCTGACGTGGAGCAAATGAACGAATCAGACCCGTGAGAAATCCGGACACGCTGAAAAAATGGTTGATTAAACAACAACAATGAAAAGATCGGAGCGTCTAATGTATTGCAACGGCAAATTCAAGATAATGATGTGTTTGTGTATTTTAGCTGCACTGATCGTTTTTCCGGTTCATCTTTTTGCACAGGAAAGCAAGGATACTGTGGAACATGAAGCAGGTTTTTACTATACCGTTAAAAAAGGAGACACGCTCTGGGATCTTTCAACTCAATTTTCTGATAACCCTTGGCTGTGGCCAAATTTATGGGGCGAGAACAGTCAGATCTCCAATCCTCACTGGATTTACCCGGGTGAGCGTATTCGACTTTTTCATCTAAAGGGAGTTGATACCTTTATTAAAAAAAACGTTGAGGAGAATCAACCCAAAGAACCGGAACCGACAAAAGAGACTTTGTATTATTACTATTCCCCCATTAACAGTATCGGATTCATCAGAGAACAAGCCATCACCCCGAAGGGCACAATCTTCAAAGTCAAAGATGATAAAAAATTGATCGGCGTCGGGGATCTGGTTTATATCCGTCCAAATGTTGATAATTCCCTCCAACCGGGAACAAAGTATACGGTATATAGAACTCTAAAGCATATTGTAGATGAAAAAACGAAAGCACTTATCGGGATTCAGCACTATCTGACGGGAGTTATTGTAATTACGAAAAAAGAACCCGGTTTTGTTTTGGCCAGGGTTGTTAAATCCTTCCGGACTATTGCTGTGAACGATCTTTTAATGCCGTATAAAAAGCGGTCACCGAGA
>JAQBBE010000152.1:0-5280 GCA_032126435.1 Desulfobacterales bacterium
AAAAATTGAAAGAAAAGTCAATATGTATAATAATATTAAATTTCTATACTCATTTTTGATGATCGGCAAATTAATACAAAAATGCAATAAATGCATCTTTTTGCTCTTATTATGGGAATTATGATGCTGCATCATAATTCCAGATCTAAAAAACCTGATACATATTTAATTAACCATCAAATAGGTCAACCTGAGATACATTGAGACTATTCAAATACTGGTAAAACTACAGATAACAGAATTGATGGTTGTCAAGAAAATCCTTATTTTGACTGGCGTCAAATTATCCTCGTCCATCGACAAAAAGAATATATTTTCCAGAAAAAATTTCCAGGTTTCGTGCCTGAACTGCAGCAGCTCGCCCGGTTGAATTTCGGGGATTCAACCGGGCAAGCGCTTCCCCGCAAGCGTGTTGAAGCGAAGTTTAAGCCGTTAATCCTATGCGTTCTTTTCAAGATCCCAGCCATTGTCCACGGGCAGATCCATGTGAAACTTGTTGTTATGCAATCTCAGCGTCAATGCCGATTCGTGCAAGAAATGAGATAACTTCTGATTTGATTTTATCTCTAATTTCCCGAGCTCCAGCCTTTCTTTCTTCTTCGGTGCCGCTCAGCGATTTGAAATCCGGAACAGACCAAGAGATTCTTTCAGCCTTTTTCGCGTACAGGGCGTCAATATTCGTTTTGAATATGGGGCACTGCTCTGTCGTGGCTGCATGACAAAGAGAGATAACATAGTCGAAAACATCTCTTTTTTTGTGTCGTTCAAAGACAGACGCCGGTGTTTCCTTAGGAAGGTCAATACCGACTTCTCGCATTACTTCTATCGGCAGAGGACCAATTTTTCCTGACTCGAAGCAAGCACTGTAAGCTTCAATTCTTCCAGGAGCGCTCCGTTTGGCAAACTCTTCCGCTATTCGGCTCCGTGCCCCATGATGTGTACAGACAAAAAGAACTCTCTTTCTTTTCATTTCCCATTCCTTAAATAAGTTGCATGCTAAAAACCTTCCGGACCTGCACGGCCTTTACGGTAAACCGCCCGGCTTCTTCACGTCGGCTTCATTTGCATTATTGGAAGTTTTTCTCTTTATTTCTTTCTGTTGTCTTTTAAATAAACTGCCTTTGAGGGTCCGTCGCCAACAGCTCTTTCTTCGATTTGAAATAGCTTTGTTGCGGATGCAAGTTCCCCCAACTTTTTGTAACCATAGTTTCGCGGATCAAACTCTGGTGTCTGTTTGGCAATGTTACTGCCCACGGAAGCAAGATGAGCCCAACCGGAATCGTCCGAAGATGCCTCAACAGCGTTTCTTAATAAATTAACGAGTTTCGTGTCTTTCTTAAGTTCGCCGGTTGTCTTGCGCCTTATTTTCTCACTATAATCATCTTTGGAGCGCAGCACTTCAGTGAAAACAAACTTATCACACGCAGAAACGAATGCTTTAGGGGTTTTTTTCTCCCCGAATCCATATACAAAAAGACCGGCTTCCCTTATCCTTGACGCTAACTTCGTGAAATCACTATCGCTGGATACGATGCAAAAACCGTCAAATTTGCCCGTGTAAAGTAAATCCATTGCGTCAATTATTAATGCACTGTCCGTTGCATTTTTCCCTGAAGTATACCCAAATTGCTGTATGGGCTGTATTGAATACTGTAAAAGAACTTCTTTCCACCCTTTAAGGCCCGACAGCGTCCAGTCACCGTAAATCCTTTTTACATTCGCCGTCCCAAACTTTGCGATTTCCGATAGCAGCCCGTCAACAATAGAAGGTTGGGCGTTGTCTGCATCTATTAATACGGCCAATTTTTCAATTTTTACGTCTGACATATTTTCCCGTCCTTTCGTAAATTCAGAAGCGGTGTCCTGAACAGCACCGGAGGGTTGAACTGTTTATCGAAGGAAAGGAGGCTTTGGCTTTTTGGGTTAACACCGGCCTTGGCTTCAAGTGGGTGAATGCAGCCTTCGATCGCACACAAAAGTCCAGTTCAGCCATTTTTAATTAGGAAATTCAATCAGATATCACGTTTTCTAATCCGTATTATAGGACCCTTCGGGCGATTCTGTCAAGATTTTAAGGGGGTTATTGTGAATAAAATCACATTATATGCGAAAATAAAGAGTTTTGTGGGAGATTCTTCGAAAAATTATGTCAAAAAGCAAAGGACAAATACGCCCTTAAGATGGAAACTTTTATAACTCAATGATATAAATAATAATTGAAATTTCTTGATTTTTGCTTGGGCAACGGCCCGTCAAGCTTTGACACCCGTTTTACGGAAAAATCCGGCTTGACATACGCCTTGCGCGTAGTCATATTTTGGTCAGTTTTACAAAAGAGCGTTTGCCTTTAAATCCATTATAAACCCTAATGCACCATCCGGGATAAACGGCCCTTGCGTTCGAAGAGCATTTCTATCGATGAAAAAGGACGAAAACAGATACGCGCCTAAACCGCCCAGTGTGTGGACCTATACGTTGCCCGGAGACTGGACAGTGATGGCGGGTAAGACCGACGCGGACAACGACCGGCTGAGTCTCAAGACCGCCGGCCCTGACGACTGGTGGTTTCACGTGCGCGGCATGTCCGGCAGTCACGTCATTTTACGGTCAAAACCCGGCCAGGATCCGGACCGGAAGACACTGGAAATGGCCGCGGCGGTCTCTGCATACCACAGCAAGGCCAGAAACGGCGGCGTTATCGCCGTTTCCTGCACCCGGGCCCGCTTTGTCACCAAGCCCAAAGGCGCAAAACCGGGAACGGTTCATATCCGCAAAGAGTCGGTGATAAAGGTCCGTCCAGCCCTCCCTTCCGGCCGATAGGCCGCACCGTTTACCCTGAAAAATTGTTTTGGCATCTGTCCGGTTCTCTGTGAATGGTGAATGGGAGGCGGACCCCAAAAATGCCCTTTAAGGCCTGGGAATTCAATTTATAAGTGCATCACCGTTTGGCGGTGTATTCAAAATAACCAAAATAAAATGTTGTCATTTATTCCCGATTAACCCATAATTTTCAATTGAGCATCAGCGTCCATTGGCGTCACAGAAAGGAGCACCGGGAAAATGCCTGACATCCCAAAAAAAATACCTGTCGGCCTGAAACTGCTTCAGGATCCGTTTTTGAACAAAGGGACGGCTTTTGCTGAAGCGGAACGAGACGGACTAAAGCTTCGGGGATTGTTGCCCCCACGGATTCTGACGATGGAGCAGCAATGTGCCAAGGTGTTGGAAAGCGTCCGCAGAAAAACTACCGATCTTGAAAAATATATTACACTGATGGCGCTTTACGATCGCAATATCACGTTGTTTTATAAAGTGATTGAAGAGAACCTCGAAGAAATGATGCCGATCATCTATACCCCTACGGTCGGACAGGCATGTCAGGAGTTTTCGCATATTTTCAGGAAAGCCCGCGGTCTTTATATTGCAGCAAATAACAAGGGGCGGATACGCAAAATTTTAAAAAACTGGCCCCACAAAGATGTTCGTATTATCGTCGTCACCGACGGCGAAAGAATCCTCGGGATCGGAGATCTCGGGGTTGACGGAATGGGCATCCCCGTGGGGAAGCTTTGCCTTTATACCGCCTGTGCCGGCATCCATCCCTTATCTTGTCTGCCCGTGTGTATTGACGTCGGAACGAATAACGAAAAATTGTTAAAAGACCCGCTCTATCTGGGGTTACAGAATTTGCGACCTTATGATGAGACCTATGATGAACTGATTGAAGAATTTGTCATGGCGGTGGGAGAAGCATTTCCCCAGGCTCTGATTCAGTTTGAAGATTTCGGCAACCGCAATGCATTCCGCTTGCTTGCAAAGTATCGAGACCGGATTTGCTGTTTTAATGACGATATTCAGGGCACGGCCAGTGTTGCGATGGCGGGAATTTACTCGGCGATGCGAATGACAGGAAAAAATCTAAAAGATCAGAAAATTTTGTTTCTCGGTGCCGGAGAAGCGGGCATTGGAATCGGCGATCTCATCGTCTCTGCCGTTACAGACCAAGGCATATCTCAAAAAGAAGCCCGGAACATGTGCTGGTATGTGGATTCCAAAGGTCTGGTCGTAAAAAGCCGTAAAAAATTAGCCCGGCAAAAGCGTTCCTATGCCCATGATCATGCGTTCATTCCTGATTTTCTGACTGCGGTTGAAACGTTGAAGCCGACCGCCATCATCGGCGTATCCGGTCAGCACCGAGCCTTTACCCGGCCGATATTGGAAGCGATGGCAAGGCACAATGAAAGACCCATCGTGTTTGCCCTGTCGAATCCGACTTCCAGATCCGAATGTACGGCCAAAGAAGCGTATCAATGGACCCAAGGACGTGCTGTTTTTGCCAGCGGAAGCCCTTTTGAACCTGTTACCTTCAACGGCAAAAGGTATGTGCCGGGGCAGGGAAACAACGTTTATATCTTTCCCGGTGTAGGATTGGCCGCTATTGCGACAGGAGCCAGGCATGTGACCGATGAGATGTTCCTCATTGCTGCAAAAAAGTTGGCTGAACTCGTATCGGAAGAAGATTATAACATTGGATGCATTTATCCGCCGATGACAAAAATCAGAGCGGTTTCAGCACGCATCGCGACCGCCGTAGCTGAAGTGGTTTATAAAAGAGGCCTTGCAACGAACCCGAGACCCGATGACCTGTCAACCCATGTCAAATCTCTGATGTTCGAGCCGGTTTATCAAGACTATTTGAAGTGGTTTTAAAAACCGGATGGCCATGGCGGATTTTGTTCTGCGAAAGCCCTGAGAAGAAAATGAATTTAAAGGAAAAATCATGAACATCGTATATCTCTCACCTCACTTCCCGCCCCATTACCACCGTTTCTGCCGGCATCTGAAACAGGCCGGGGCCAACGTGCTGGGAATCGGAGATCCGTTGTACGATCACCTGGCCGTTGAGGTGCGTGATTCTCTTACAGATTACTTTCGAATCGATGATATGCACAACTACGATGCGTTGCTGCGGGCCTGCGGATTTTTCACCCACAAGTACGGTAAGATCGATCGGTTTGAGTCGCTGAACGAGTACTGGTTGAGCACCGAAGCCCGGATACGGGACGATTTCAATATCTTTGGTGTTCGAGGCCGCAACATTGACGACATTCGCCGCAAATCCCGGATGAAGGACAAATTCCGGGAGGCCGGCGTGCCGGTGCCCCGGGGACGGGTGGTGCAGACCATAGAGGACGCCCGAGGGTTGATCCGCGAGACGGGCTATCCGGTCGTGGCCAAACCCGATGCAGGGGTGGGTGCCCTGGATACCTACCGCCTGGA
>JAQBBE010000153.1:0-8618 GCA_032126435.1 Desulfobacterales bacterium
CCCATGTACGGTCGGTTCGGCATTGTTCGTCAGCGCTGGGGGAACTGGGATACGCAGCTCTGTGCACACGGTATCATTCTGTGCGGCAAGTCCGACTTTCCGGATGTTTCAAATCCCCAAGACAAGCACGATGCCCGCTATGTCATGGTCTCTGCTTTCCAGGACGAGGATTTTAAAGAACTGTGCGCCATCACCGGGATGAAAGATCTTTACGGCAAATATAAGGCCCATAAGGACAGGGCCGAAGGTGAATCCCAGGTGGAGATTTACGCGGCTCTGGAAAAGTGGGCCGAGGACAAATCACGGTCGGAAGTGGTAAAAATCTTGCAGGATGCCGGTCTGTTGGCCGAACCGGTGATGAACGACCGGGAGGTCTATGAATGCGAGCATTACAGGGAGAGGGGTACACTCCGGTGGCTCGACGATCCCATTTTCGGCGACATAGTCACCCAGAGTGGGTACGCCTCGGGATTGATGGCCAAGTCGCCCAGGAGACAGAACTGGATCTGGCGGCCGGTGGGTGCCGATAATGTAAAAATCTACCATGAGTTGCTCGGTTATCCGACTGGCACCGTCCAGGAATGGTACGATAAGAGCTGGATATAAAAGGAGGAGGGCGCCGTGTGTGATATTATCTGGTGTAAGAAAGAAATTAATGGGAAAAAGTGTAACACCGTTAACTATCTGGACCCCTACTGTTTCTGGAACTGGGAGGGAAAGGTAAACTGCGCTGAATGCAAAACGGTGTACTACATCCACATGATTCAGGGCTTCATGTACAAAGGCCCTGAGGAGGTCGACGAAAAGCCGGACACCAGCCCCCTCTATGCGGACAAGCCTCTGGAGGGTTATACGAACTATTTGCCGGGCATTGAAGGCAGGACCCGGCCGTATGAGTGTCTGCCCAGGGATATCTACCTGGGAACGGCCGACATGGTCAAGTTCAGCGCCAGGGGCAGGCCGGTCAGGGGCTGGCGTCCCCAGCCGCCGTCTGCCGGCATCGCCGGAAGCTTTGGTTTTGAATGGGATATTCAGAAATTGTCCCCCGAAGTATGGGAGGAGTATCAGCAGAAATTGAAAAAAGGCGAAGTTGGTGAATGGTAGTTGGCAACAGTCCCGCGCTATGACCGGGATGGTTTGCCTTTTCGAGTAAAGGCCGAAAGACAAAAACACATTAGCTTTTATTGTTGCGTTTGCAACCGTGTGATAGATACGC
This sequence comes from Desulfobacterales bacterium, assembly GCA_032126435.1. Classification (GTDB taxonomy): domain Bacteria; phylum Desulfobacterota; class Desulfobacteria; order Desulfobacterales; family UBA11574; genus JAAXQD01. Next base: position 1,217 of record JAQBBE010000153.1, read on the forward strand.
GGATTAAAAGCAAGCCATAAAGAAAGGAGTGTCCTATGGCAGAATTAACACCTGAAGAATTTCTGGATACCGTGTTGGTTCCGGAAAAAAAGAGTGATCATATATGCTGGCAGTGCAGGAGCTTGAAGCCGGTTCTCAAAGGCTCCAAGTTTCCACCTGCGGATATCATTGGCTGGTGCATGAAGATCCACTGGCCCGACTACTGGTGTGTAGCGGATTTCAACGTGATTAAGAAGTGCTACGCCTTTGATGCAAGGAAGAAGTAGCATGGAAGAAAACGTCATCAAGGAACTCAAAAATCTCGAGGGGATGGTGCTCAACTGGAAAAAGAGTTTTTTAGGTTGGGCATCCCCTGAGGGGGATAACGATTATGTGCACCATGAATTTTCTGAAGAAATCCAGAAGCTCGTTTATCCCTATGTCAGAAGATTGTATGAGACGAAACACCTCAGCGATTCTGAAGCCAAAGAGTTCATGGATTATTGCTACAGCCAGGTGGATGATCTTCGCGACCAGTTGAGAGATGTGGAGACCAAGCAAAGCAAAAAGGAGGTATAACATGCCTGAAAAATGTCGTGTGGGTGTATGCGGATACGACCCCATGCTCGTGAAAGGATACTTGGCGGCGAATATCAGAGCCTTGTGGTGGCATATATCCGACGAGCTGTACGAGGAGTTTGATATGAAACCGGGAACGAAGGTTTCCGGCAAACTGTTGACGGTCTATAACGGAAAAGATGGAAAAAAATCCGCAGCCCCCAATGAACCCTTTGAATGGGAAACATCCAAGGAGTCGGGCCTTGTGGTGGTGCTGCCGTCGGATGTCATCGCCAAATACAAGCTTACCGAGTGTCACTTCATTGAGATGCTCATTGATAAGATTGACGGCAAAGACGTCTACCCCGGCGCAGAGAAAATGAGTGAAAAATTCTGGCCCGAGGAGATGATGAAACTGGACTTTGTCCTTGAATATATAGAATAAAACATAACCATTGAACATTGATCGTGTGTGAGGGGTGACGGAAGAATATTTTATTAACCCCCTTTAAGGAGTAAGTGTTCACCGTCTCGGCGACAAACTCCAAAAGAGTGTATCAAGATATATTCCGCGCCCCTCATCCAATCCTGATTTTTATTTTTGGAGCATACAACATAAAATTGCCAGTAGGGGCATTCAGCCGCTCCTATTGCCTCCGGAACAGCGGGGAAGGCGCGTTTTTCCCCGCTGTTTCATACCAAATGGCAGGGATTTTTTTTATAAGCACCCTCTGGGCTTGCGGTATTCAGCCGGTTTTCCATGACCTTAGATCGGCTGAACGGCCGCACCTGTGAATTAGGCTCAGTAAAAACATTAAAAGCTTCAAGACAGTGAATGGTTACACAAAACAAATTCCTATCCTCGTACTGATCGCAAATAAGAAAATCCGAAGTTATGTTATAAGGTTATGCAAGAGAAACAACCTACATCCTCTAATAGGTGCCGATCTCGAAGAACTTGTAAAAAGAATTAAAAAGATGCGCAGCGCCATCGTTATTATGGACTACGAGGTTGTAAACTCCTATGGCACGAGGATCTACTCAAGAATTAATGTTGCTTGCCCCGGCTGTAACGCCATTATGCTTTGTGATCAAGACCATCGAGGACTAATCAAACAGGCCGTGGAACTCGGTGTCTACGCCTGTATCCTGGCACCTTACGAGGAATGGGAAGTGTTGACCATGATCCGGAACCTCATTGCCAAAAATAAATTGGAGGACCAAAAAGAAACCCTATGAAGATCGAGGGGTATCATTAAAATTCAGCGACAAAAAATACGATATTTCCGAGTTAGAAACCCCACCAATTTGATATTTACATTCCTGTCTTACCTGTGATAGACTTTTATATTCTCTTAAACTAACCTCCTTGCGATCTACATCTTCGACGCAGTTGGCAAGGCGGTGTAGCCACTTCCGAACGACAAAGCCTATTAGAATCTAACTGTCAAAGTTATTGATTTAAAATGATTAATTAGCCAACCTTAATAATCTCTGCAGCTTGCTACAGGCTAAACCCTTATGCCCCTCTTCCTGTAGAGAGGGCTGGGGAGAGGAGAAAAAATAAAAATCAGCTTTGATATCACGCAGCACACTTCAAGGATATTTATTTTTGAAAAATGATGCTTCCCAGACAAGCTCAAAAGATTTTTTATCATGAGAAAGCGCATATTGTATATTAAGAGGGATTGACCATGAATCAAAATAATCGATTCGTAAAAAATTCTCCGGCAAACAAGATGACCTATACCATTAATTTGGCTATCGTAGGCGGCGGCAGAGCCTGTAAATTTTTCCTGGATCTTCTGCAAAGCGAATCCTTTACGTATCTGAAGGTCAACATCGTCGGTGTTTGCGATATAAATCCAGAGGCTGAAGGTTTTGTTCTGGCCAAAGAGCTGGGGATTTATACCACAGATAACTTTCAGGATTTCTTTAAAATAAAAGACATCGACAGCATCATTGAACTGACCGGTCAAAAAGATGTCCTGCTGGAGATCATCCGTCTCAGGCCTAAAGGGGTCGGAGTCCTGGAACACAACATTGGCAGGTTAATGCGGCGCCTTTTCGAAGTCGATCAGCGCCTTAGATCTGCAGAAGAGCAGTTGGTCTTTGAAAAAAATTTTTCCGATTTTCTCATCCAACAAAGTACCGCTGCCATTGTGATTTTAAATACAGATTTTGAAATCGTTGAAACAAATGATCCATATTTGAAAGCGGTTAATAAATCAAAAGAAGACGTCATTGGAGGATACTGTTACGAGATTTCCCATGGCTACAGTGTTCCATGTTCGAGTTCGCGCCCTGATATGAAATGCCCATTAGTGGAGACCCTGAGAACCGGGAGATCCGCTCATGTTATTCACGAACATCCCGATTCGGGAGGGCACTTCAAATTTTGCAATTTGGTTACTTACCCTTTAAGGGATCAAAACGGCGAAATTTATCGAATCATCGAAGTTTGGAGAGACATCACAGAGCAACTGTCATACCGCTGGGAAAAACGGGTCAATGAATTAAAGTCCGATTTTCAAAAAATGATTCAAGAGGATCGGATGATCTCTCTGGGAAAGTTGGTAGCCAGTTGTGCCCATGAAATCAACAACCCTATTCAAGGACTATTGACGTTCAGCGATTTAATGCAGGATATACTTGCCGAAGGTGAGCCGAGTTCTGAAGACCTGAAGCAGTTTAAAGATCATCTTGCTCTTATGTCCAAAGAATTGGAACGTTGTGGGAACATTGTTTCCGGCCTGCTTTCATTTTCCCGAGAATCCCCTGGGGAATACAAAGGAATAGATCTTAACCAAGTCCTTTTGGCTGCCATTCTCTTGACGCGCCATAAGATGAAACTCAGGAATGTCGATCTAATTATCCGCCTGTATCCTGATTTGTCAATGATACTGGGAAACGACCGTGAGCTGCAACAATGCTTTCTCAATCTGATTTTTAACGCCATTGAAGCGATGCCTGGCGGGGGCCAATTGAAGTTAATTTCCAAACTGGCAAATGACGGAAAAAATGTCTGCATAGAGATTCATGACACCGGATATGGAATCCCCAAGGGAAATCTGGACCATATTTTTGATCCTTTTTTTACCACAAAGGGAGAAGGAGAGGGGACAGGAATGGGATTGCCCATCGTTTACGGTGTGGTAAAAAATCATAGAGGAGACATTACGATTGACAGCACAGAGGGAAAAGGGAGTTCCTTTGTTTTAACTTTCCCTGTATTGTAGTTTTTTCGCCCAATGGAGGAAAACGATGGATAGAAAAATGAGTATTATGGTCGTGGATGACGAGGAAATTGTCCGCAAGTCTCTTTTCCACTGGTTTAAAAAATACGGACATGTGGTAGAGACCGCTTCATCGGGCTTTGAAGCTTTGGAGAAGCTGGAGAAATATCCTTATCAGCTCCTTTTTGTCGATATTAAAATGCCCGGGATGGATGGCATAGAACTTCTGGGAAAAGTTAAGGCAGAATATCCGGATACGCTCGTGATCATTATTACTGCATATGGATCCATTGAGTCGGCGGTAAAAGCCATGCGAATCGGCGCCACCGACTATCTGCTCAAGCCGTTCAAACCGGAGCAGCTCTCCCTCGTAATGGAGCGGATATCCGTTCAAAAAAAGCTTGTATCACAATACAACTATCTGAAAGGACGTTTAGAAAAAATCACCCGTTTCGATAACATTATCGGACATTCCTCGGAAATGGAGAAAGTTTTCAGTCTAATTCCAGAGGTTGCCCAGAGCGATTCTTCTATTTTGCTTGTCGGGGAAACCGGTACCGGCAAAGAGCTGGTTGCAAAAGCGATCCATGCCGAAAGTCGCCGATCCCATCTACCTTTTATCGCCATTAACTGTGGTGCGATACCGGAATCCCTTTTGGAAAGCGAACTTTTTGGGCATCAAAAAGGGGTGTTTACCGGTGCCACCCGTGCCCGAAAGGGTTTCTTGGAAGTCGTTTCCGGTGGGACCCTGTTTCTTGATGAAGTCGGAGAAATAAGTCAAAAGATGCAGGTTGATCTCTTGCGTGTTCTGGAGGAAAAAAAGATAACAAGTATCGGGAGCAGAGAACCTGTTGACGTAGATTTTCGGCTTATCTCAGCCACCCGGCAGGATCTGAAGAAAGAGGTGGCTGAAGGCAATTTCAGGGAAGATTTTTTTTACCGCATCAATGTTATCATAATCGAAATTCCGCCGTTAAGAAAAAGAAAGGAAGACGTCCTCTTACTCGTTGAACACTTTCTTATAAAGTACAGTCAGGAAACGAATAAAAAAGTAGACCATGTCACCAGCGATGCAATGGGATTGTTAAAGCAGTACGACTGGCCTGGAAATGTCAGGGAATTGGAAAATGCTATTGAAAGAGCTGTTGTACTTTCCAAATCCCGGACACTCAGGACTGAAGATTTTTCTTTCATTCAACCGTCCGGCATACAATTTTCAGAATCTCTATCGTTACGTGAAATGGAAAAGGCGTATATTCAAAAGACCCTGGAAGAAAACACCTGGAATGTAACCCGATCCGCCAAAATCCTGGGAATTAACAGGGTTACCTTGCACAAAATGATTAAACGGTACGATTTGAAAAGGAAACCCTGACCTCGGACAGTCGGCCCAGCCTTTTTCAGGAATATCTTTTCTCATGACCTCAAATAAAAAACCCGTCGGTGTGGTGCCGCTTGGAGACGTTCCCGAAATCGTCCTAAAGGTTATCGCAGGCCATATCACCAGCTGTTTCAAACTTACCACTCAAATTCTTCTTCCTCTGGAACAACCTGAATATGCTCTTGATCAAAGACGGTTGCAATACAACGCCGCCACCATCATTGAGACGTTTGAATCCATGCATTTTAGCGATCACGATAAGGTTATCGCTGTTTTAAATCAGGACCTTTTTATCCCTATTTTTACCCATGTCTTTGGTGAGGCAAGGCAGGGCGGAAAATGTGGTCTGGTCTCATTATTCAGATTGGCGAAAAACCCCGACGGTTCCACCCCGCCTAAATCTATCATTCATGAACGTGCGGCAAAAGTGGCGCTTCATGAACTGGGCCATCTTTTAGATCTACTTCATTGTGAGCACAAAAAGTGTCTCATGCACTTCTCAGGAGGTATTGATGAAGTGGATGAAATGTCCCTTGACCTTTGCGAGTATTGCTCAATTTATCTTCAGGATAAACTTCGTTGAGCAGCGGAATTATCAAGTGGTTGAGTAGTTAAATGGCTACAGCGTATGTAGCCATAAGCAACACACAGTTATCCTTTTGATATTTATATATTTTTAGATGAAACATCCCCTCATATCTCTTCCAAGTATAGCCAAAGTCATCACTCTCCCAGTTACGCTTTAAAAAGCTGCGCTGAGTTCATCCCATTTATGATTTCAAAATAATGAATAATACCAATAGGTAAATAATTAAAATAATGTTTTATCAAATTCTGGCACTCTCATTGCACTTAAATTATCAAAAGAGGAATTAAGTGCGGTTTCCTACTTGTGGCTCAGGAAAGTGCGAATGTTCAGTTTCGACTGCATAAAGATTTACCGCGCCACTAAAGGAGGTCATTATTATGAAAACCAATGAATCCAAATCGAAAAAGGAGAAAAAGAAAGATATTGGTTCAAAAAGACTTATCGGAATAGATCAACCCTTTGATTACCAGAAGGTGGTTGCGGTAACCGGTCCGGAATATGTTCAGAATCTGCAACATGACGGAGTTGCTTTAGTCCTTTATGAGAAACTGAAAAAAAATCTTCCTGGTTTTTATTTGTCCGAAGATAAATGTGTCTGGATGAGAGCCGGTGTCATCAATTTCAGGCGATGTGATTATGACTATGATTGCTATAATTGTCCGTTCGACCAGGCGATGATATCTGCCATGGGCGATAAAATCGCTCCGGATCGAGAAGAAAGGCAAGCGTACTGGTTGAGACATGTGAAAGAAAAATATAAAATCGCTGCAACACCGTGCATCCACTTTTTATCAGGACGGATAGAATCTCCTGAGGAATGTCCCGGTAATTATAAATGTGATCATTGTACTGTTCATGAACTCCTGGATAAGGAAACTCAGGTGGGAACCTCTGAAAGGTCGGCATACAAAAACGTATCCGGGTATCGAATAGTTGAAGATTACTATTATCATTTCGGGCATTCATGGGTACACATTGAAGATGATGGACGTATTAAAGTCGGCGTAGACGATTTTTCATCCAAGGTTTTAGGGGCGGCGGATGCCATAAATCTCCCTCCGAAAGGCGTATTTTTAAAGCAAGGAGAAATCGGGTGTGTATTGACCTGCAATGATAAAAAAGCCCCCATGCAATCTCCTGTGTCCGGAACCGTTTGCGCTGTAAATGATACAGTTTTAAAGCAGCCGGCCGTCGCACACGATGATCCATACCATGATGGCTGGTTATTCATGCTGGACCCTGCAAACATAAAGCCTGATCTGGAAGGGCTCTATTCCGGCAAGGAATGCTTCCAGTGGATGGAAAAGGAGAGTCAAAATCTTCATGAACTTCTAGGGCCCAGCTACAAGCAACTGGCGGCTACAGGTGGTGAACCGATTGACGACATATCTGGGCGATTTCCCGAGATTTCCTGGGATCGGCTGGTAAGGACTTTATTTCGTACAGCAGAAAAGCGCTAAATCATTCCGGTAAAGGAGAGCCTACCATGAAAAACAATGTATATGAATTTAAGAAGAAAACGGCAAATGGAAAAAAGAAAGGGTTTCATGCAAAAAAGCTCATTGGCATCGATCTGCCCTTTGATTACGATGAAGTGGTCTCCATAACCGGTTCCGAATATGTTCGGAACCTTCACCGTGACGGAATCGCTGTCCTCCC
>JAQBBE010000154.1:0-5994 GCA_032126435.1 Desulfobacterales bacterium
AAATGCTGATTTATATAAAACTCATATTAACCGCACTGTTATGGGGGGGTACGTTCATCGCCGGACGCGTGGTTGCCGGAGATGTGGGCCCGTTTTCAGCGGCCTTTTTCAGGTTCTTTATCGCCTCGATTTTCCTGGTACTGTTTACATACAGGATCGAGGGCAAGCTCCCCATGCCGGGGAAGCGGCAAATGATTCCCGTTTTCCTTCTGGGCATGACCGGTGTATTTTTATACAATGTCTTCTTTTTTAAAGGACTCAAACTCATCAATGCCGGGCGGGCGGCCATTATTATTGCAGGCAACCCCATATTCATTACACTTTTTGCCGCATATTTTTTTAAAGAAAAACTGAACATGGTCAAAGGTGTCGGCATTATAATATCGCTGGTCGGTGCAGTGATCGTCATCTCAAAGGGGAGCCTGAACGAGATTGTAAACGGCGGCATCGGGTGGGGAGAAATTTTTATTTTTTGCTGTGTGTTAAGCTGGGTGGCGTATTCTTTGATCGGCAAAGCCGTCATGAACGATCTGAGCCCCCTGGCTTCGGTAACCTATTCCTCGGTGATCGGCACCGTTTTGTTGTTTTTTCCCGCGTTTTTCGAAGGGATGTTCAAAGATTACAACAGCTATCCCAACATGGCCTGGTTGAGTATTTTTTATCTCGGGTTTTTCGGAACCGTCATCGGATTTGTCTGGTATTATGAAGGGATCAAAAAAATCGGGGCCATGCGGGCAAGCCTCTTTATTAATTTTGTTCCGATCTGTGCGGTTGTGCTGGCTTTTTTTATTTTAGATGAACCGATTACCCTGAGTCTGTTCATCGGCACCGTACTGGTCTGTTCGGGGGTTTATCTGACCAACAAAAGATTCACCCCGGATCGGGTTAAATCGACCGTATAGGCGTTTCTTTTTTTTGAGTCCGTTACAGACGGACGTTATATGGAATTGTTTAAATGGAGTGACAAATTGGATCCTATGGATGAAAAATATCTTTCGGCCACGGCAATCCTCGACAGTGATCATGCGACGGTTGTGGAATATGCCAATGAAGCCGTAAAAGATGCAGGGAACGACCCTGTGGATAAAGCTGTAAAACTCTACTACGCGGTGCGGGACGATATCTGGTACGATCCCTATTACCCGTTCTATCTTCCGGAGCATTATCGTGCCAGCAATATCATTAAAAGCGGCCGGGGATTTTGCATCAGCAAGGCCGGGCTCCTTTGCGCCCTTGGAAGGGCGTGCAATATTTCGTCCAGAGTCGGGTTCGCCACGGTCCGCAATCATCTGGCCACCCCCAAACTTCTTGAATACATCGGCTCTGACCGGTTTGTCTATCACGGATTTACAGAATTTTATCTGGCCGGCAAATGGGTCAAGGCAACCCCGACATTCAACATCGAATTGTGCGAAAAAAATCATGTGGCCCCCCTGGACTTCAATGGCCGTGAAGATGCCATTTTCCATGAATACAATCAGGATAAAAAACAGTTTATGGAATATCTGGAGTATAACGGGGTTTACGCAGACATCCCCGTGGATGACATCGTGGCCACATGGGCGAAGGCGTACGGCACAGCGCGCGTCCAAAAATGGATTGACGATTTTGAAAAAGCACGTCTGATCAAACCCGATCAACGGCCGTGAAAGAATCATTCTTTTTTGAACCCTAAACTTTCGCTCAATTATAGGGTATAAAGTTCCCGTGAAGGAAAGACCATGATCGAATTCAATCCCATTGGCACGATCCATACACCTTTTATGGACACACAGGGTATGCCCATCCAGCCGGCAGGCGCACCGGGGATATGCGGCACCGTTGATCTTCTTCCGGAGTATGCTGCCGGCGTACAGGACCTCCGTGGATTTTCTCACATTATTTTGCTGTATGTGTTTCACCATTCGAACAGCTACAGCTTGGTGGTGACACCATTTATGGATTCAGTGCCACGAGGGGTGTTCGCTACACGTGCGCCAAATCGGCCGAATCCCATCGGACTGTCAGTGGTCCGGTTGGTACGGGTTGATGATTCAAAATTGCACATTGAAGGAATTGACGTACTCGATGGAACTCCGCTTCTTGACATCAAGCCGTATGTTCCGGAATTTGACCATCCTTCCGGCACCGTGAGGACCGGCTGGCTGGAGAAATCAAAGCGGCAGGTCTCTGGAAAAAGGTCGGATGACCGGTTCAAATAGGACGCCGGCAGCGCATTTCAGTTGACGGGTCCGGGCCTTGCCACTGAATGGGGTCGGAAACTAACATTGGGGTCGACCTGTCGGCACAGGACGGCGCGTAACTTTGTCCGGGTCTGCGGGCGGCCGAAGCTGTTTCAAAACCTTGTTCAACAAACCGGGATTCGAAGACGGGTTTTTCGACCGTACAATCCGATGCAAATGGAAAGCATTTCCCGTCCCGTTCCATACCGACCATAAACCGTTCCAAGGAAAACCGCGCAGAAAACCGGATCGTGGTTCGGTGGGCATATAACGTTCGAAACAACTTCTCGGATGTACGCCGACCCTGCCGGGTTCCGTGTTCGAATTATATTGACAGGCTTCGGTTGTTTTTCTATATTTTCAGGATAAAATCCTTTATTTTAGACATTAAACAACCTGTGATTTTCGATGGATGGGGAAATTTAAAAAAAACCATGAAAGCCTATCAACTTACAATACCGGTAGAAAACAAACCCTGCATCCTGGCTCAAATTACGTCAATTCTTGCCCGGAAAAAGATCAACATTCGGTCGGCCACCATATCGTCTTTTGGCGATTCGGGGTTTATCAATCTCATTGTAGACAACCCCAAACAGGGCCAAAAGGCCCTCCTTAAAGAAGGCATCGCAGTGGAACTCAAAGAAATTATTACGGTGCTGATCGATGATCGTCCGGGTGGACTTGATGAACTGTTACAGATTCTTTGCACTGAAAATGTCAACATTGAAAATGGCTATGGGTTTGTCATAGAAAGCCGGAAAAATGCAGTTTTTGTTTTGGATGTTAAAGACGCAGAGCGGGCTGAAGATCTGATAAAAGCATCGGGTTTTAAAACCCTCACCCCCCAAGAGCTTTCCGAGATCGAGCCGTTTCACTACGTGGGATATTGAATCGTAGCAATAATTTCAGCTATTTATTGGTGCCTGTAACCAGATTGTTACCAATTTGACCTTTTTTCTCCATTATTTTCTCAAATGCCGAGCCATCTTCCCTTGTCAGATTCGGCACAAACCTATTGTATCTTTTCAACGTGGTTTCGACATCAGCATGGCCGAGCATTTTTGACACCCAGGATATCGATTCTCCGGATGCAATGTGCAATGTCGCAAAGGTGTGGCGCATCTGTTTAGGTGGACGATGTTTCAATCCTGCCACTTTAAGCCAATGGCGAAACTTTTGTTTCATCATGTGTGCGGCGAATTGATTTTGATGGTGATTTAAAAACACAAAAGATCCTATCAGGCCGGTTCTGGCCTCTTGCCTTTTAAGCGCATCTGCCACCTGCGGTCTTAGATCAACATCACGAATTGAGTATTGCGTCTTAGGCAATCCGGTAGATCCGTTTTGCTTACGGGCCTCTCTGATTAATATCTTTGCGTTAAAATAGTCAATATGCTCCCATTTCAGGGCATACAGTTCACCGGGCCGGAGTCCGGTTCTTGACCAAAAAAATATTAGATCATGCCATGCCATGTTTTTTTGAGATAGATAATCAAGAAAGTAGCGCAATTCTTCAAAGCTGAATGGATCAATTTTCGGTTGGCCCTCTGTTAATGAGCCGAGTCCTTCACATGGGTACTCCGATATAAGCCCCCGCTTTATTGCTTCCAGGAAACATTTGCAAAGAGGTTTTAGGTAGGTGTTTATAGTGTTTGGCTTCAGGGTTTGTTCAAGCACTTTCCGAAACACCATAATATCGGACGTTTCAATATCTGAAATGTATCGGTGTCCGAAATGCGCCTTGAAATGTTTGTTGTATTGGCTTCGATAATTGCTTTCGGTTGATCTTCTAATGGAAATTTCACTAAGCCAGGTTTCGTACCACTCTGAAAAAAACATGGTTGATTTTGGCTTTTGGAACTGTTTAGCCTTGGAGCCGTATGGAAAGAACGAAAGATAATCAAACGTGTTTTCTCTAAGATGATATTCAACCGCCTTCCATTTGGATTTTACCCGTTTACGGTTTTTCTCTGTGTCTAACCCTTCTGACTCGACACATCGTACCCTGCGACCATCCGGCAAATAGCACCGGAAATCAATTACAAGCCTTTTACCCCTATTCCTTACACCCATCTATTGCCTCCAAAAGATCAATGAATTTTTCACGAACAATTAAAATCTTTCTGCCTATTTTGAGGTAATGCTCACCCCTGACCAATTTGCCATCGTTTATCCAATGGTAAAGCGTATTCGGTGCAAATCCGAAATACTCCGAGGCGTTCTTTACCGTCAGAGTATAAGGGCTATAATATTTTTGAGGTTGTCGTGTCAATTTCTAATCCATTTTGGGATACATGACATTTGTTCTATCGATTTTTCCCCACCTCAAACCCGTCCTTCGGCTCGGTGAAGGACACATCAAAAAGGTTAAAAGTTGCCGAGTTGCCACCCGTATAAGGGGGGTGTGGCAACTTCTTGGTGCTTTATAAAAAGTTGCCTAATTAAATTCTCATATTCTTTATTATTTTCATTTAGTTGCCGGACATCGGTTGCCAAGAGTTGCCATAATTCGAGTTGCCTCGGTTGCCATGAAAGTTGCCTTTTTCTTTTCGCCCATCTACAGCCATGCAAAGTCCCGTGTTGCATATTTTACAATCTTTTAACCAGCTCATTTATCCCCCTCGATTTGATAGCTCACAGCCAGTGGACACCTGGCCACACCTGAACGGAGAACCCGATTTTAAACAGAATGGACCCCAGGCAAGCTCGCCGGTTTCCGGGTCCGCGTCCCTGACCTTCTGGTAAAAACAGCCGTTGCACTCGTTTTGATTTTCCATGATTTGCAGCTCTCTTTTTTTTCTTTTTTCTCCCTTTCCGATAAGATACTTTTTCGATCTGCCCGCAACGCACAGGTCATATACACAGAAAGTCTTTAAAGATAGTATCGAAAACGATACCGGTTTATTGCCATTTTTTGTAATGATTTCGTTGTCGGGTTGTTTTAACTGGTATCGAAAACGATACCGGATACAGCATTAACTGGTATCGAAAACGATACTTATAATTATTTTTTCTTGCCATGATATAGTGACCAACCTCGGTCTTTTCTTGAGTCCTTTTTTCGTGGTTTCCGTGGCGGTCGGAAAGCGTCCGTGTCGTAATCCTGCCACCGGTCATCAATCCAATATTTTGATGCGTCATTTTCGGCGGTCACTTTGTTTGTTGGCTTGCGTCCGCCCTTGCCTATGTGCCTAATGTCAATTAATCCTTTTTGCTGCAGTTCATCGATGGCGTCTCTGAATTGTCCCCTTGAAAAGCCGTTTTCCTCTGCTTCGCTGTACGGGTACAAGATTTCACCGTTGTTGTTTACACGCCAGCATTTTTTTCCGTCGCTCTTTGTGGACACCATTTCACGCTTTGCCATGAAGTCTTGATAAACCAGCAGAGCGCAGCGAGACAAAGACCGATACGCCTTCGAGAATATCAACCTTTTAGGAATATAAATTGATGGCTCTTTTTGTGGATACTTGATATCCGGGTTTGCTTGTATCCATTTGGCAGCCTTTTCAATCTTTGCCCTCTCATTCTCTGCTACGGTAACCATTTATTCCCCAGGGTTTTGTTAATGGTCGGTGCAACACCTGGGGGAGTTGCATCTTTTCACCACAAAGGCGCCGACCATGATTTTATTATTTTTATGCAAGTGCAACTTCGGATATTCGCTTTTAATTTTATCTCCAAAAGATGACCGTATATGGCCTTTTTTCGGCAAGGATTTGATTTCTGTTGATCTGTCCGTCCTCGTTTTTCGATATGGAAATAAAGAACAATC
>JAQBBE010000155.1:0-8187 GCA_032126435.1 Desulfobacterales bacterium
AGAGATTGCGACAGAAATAATGAAGGTTTTTGAAGAGACCGCCGGCGTTGTCGATATAGACTGGTATATGGAAGAAGAACAGTCGCGTTACCAACTCGAAGTCGATAAAGAAAAAGCCGCCCTCCACGGGATCAGTTCGGCCAAGATTGCCGGCGCCATAGAACTGGCTCTTAAGGGGCGCCAGGCCGGACTGCTTCATCAGCCCAGGGAAAAAGAAGATGTGCGCATACTGATGCGCCTTCCGTTATCCGCCCGTGCCGGAATTCAGCGTCTGGAAGCAATTAAGCTTGCATCGACCGACGGCCGGATGGTGCCGCTTTCTACCCTGGTAAAAGTCCGAAAAATCGATGCAGATAAATCTATTTATCATAAAAATCTCATGCCGGTGGTATATGTTGTCGGGGATGTGGCCGGCGTCAAAGAAAGCCCGGTGTATGCTATCTTGGAGATGAAAAACAAAATCGATTCGATTCAACTTCCTGAAGGATACACGATCGCCCAGCATACGGCCAACATACCTTCCAGCAACCGCAAATACGAAATGAAATGGGACGGAGAATGGCATATCACCTATGAAGTCTTCCGGGATCTGGGGATTGCCTTTGCCGTAGTTCTGGTGCTGATATTTGTGCTGGTTGTGGGATGGTTTCAATCGTTCAGCACACCACTGGTCATCATGGCCGCCATCCCCTTCTCCTTGATTGGCATTCTGCCCGCCCACTGGGCTTTGGGCGCATTTTTTACGGCAACGTCCATGATCGGGTTTATCGCCGGCGCCGGAATTGTTGTGAGAAACTCCATCATCCTGGTTGATTTTATTGAATTGCGCTTGAAAGAAGGAATGCCCCTGGATCTTGCCGTCATCGATGCCGGTGCCGTGCGCTTCCGCCCGATGATGCTGACCGCCGCCGCCGTGGTGGTGGGTGCTTCGGTCATCCTGTTTGATCCGATTTTCCAGGGTCTTGCCATATCCCTTATGGCGGGCGAGGTTGCATCCCTACTTTTTTCAAGAATGACGGTCCCGATCCTCTATTTTCTCGATAAGAGATGGGAGTTCGCCCATGGACATCAAAACCCATCGGAAAAAGCTTTGCCTAAATAAGAGCCCGGATTTGAAAAAAGAGCCATTTTTATTTTCAAGGACCGCTGAGAAAAACAGTGCTTTAGTATTGACTTTTCTACGAATGTATGATCAAAAAAAAGGTTGTTTTGCTTATACTTTGATCATCTAAAAGGCAGGGGGATATCAATTGTACGGCTTTACTGCAATATCAACGCACAACGGCTGGGCCATGGCAATTGCGGGCGCTTTAATCGTCTTTGCCGGTTTGGTAGTACTGTCTGCTGCAATATCTCAACTTCACAAGATATTGATGCTGTTGGAAAAAAAACATCCCGATTCCAAAAGCAACCAAAAATTTCCGGAAGACGATGAACCTGAAGACCAAGAAGACAAACCGGTCTCACCTTTACCCAAAGAATTTCCCACAGACCTTGATGAAATTGCGTGTCTTTATAAACCGTTGATCGACGAATTTGGGGAAACTTTTTATCTTTCCGATTTATATAAAATTGCGAGAAAAAACGATTTCCCACACCCTCACATAACGTTTACAGCCTTTCGTGAATCTGAAATATTGGTTCCTTGCGGTGACGGTGTTTTCAGTTGGCATCCACCGACAGAAAACGAAAACAATGATAACGGATAAAGGTTAATCCATGGATCTGCTTTTTCAATTTTTATCAAATACCGGTTATTATCTGGCTGACTACCGAAACGTTATCATGATCGTGGTCGGTTCTGTTTTTTTATATCTGGGGACGGCAAAAAAATACGAGCCGCTCCTTCTTGTCCCTATCGGTTTTGGAATTTTAGTGGGAAATATTCCTTTTTTCAAAGGATTCGGACTCGGCATATACGAAAATAACAGCGTTCTGCACTATCTGTATTTCGGTGTTACCACGGGTCTGTACCCATCAATCGTTTTCTTGGGTCTCGGAGCAATGACCGATTTTTCCTCTTTGCTGGCAAGGCCCAGTCTTATGCTGTTGGGCGCCGCAGCTCAGATGGGAATATTTTTTACGCTGTTGGGTGCGCTGGCCCTCGGTTTTTTACCCAAGGAAGCCGCTTCCATCGCCATAATCGGCGGCGCCGACGGCCCCACGTCCATATTTCTTACCGCCAAGCTGGCACCCCACCTCATCGGCCCCGTCGCCATCGCCGCATATTCGTATATGGCATTGATACCGGTAATTCAGCCGCCCATCATGAGACTTTTGACCAGCCGCCAGGAGCGGTTAATCCGGATGCCGGAACTCCGGGATGTGTCCAAAAAAGAACGGATCATTTTTCCTGCCGTAGCCGTTATACTGTGTTGTTTTCTCGCTCCGGCCTCCATACCGCTTCTGGGAACGTTCTTTTTCGGTAATTTTCTAAAGGAATGCGGTGTTGCCGACCGCCTGGCCCAGACCGCCCGTACATCAATTATCGATACAGCGACAATACTTTTGGGCCTTACGGTCGGCGCCAGTACCCAAGGAGATGTGTTTCTAACCCCGAAATCTGTGGCTATTTTCGCCCTTGGTGCTGTCGCTTTCAGTATCGCAACAGCCTCCGGGGTCATTTTTGCTAAAATTATGAATCTCTTTCTTAAGGAAAAAATCAATCCTCTGCTGGGAGCAGCCGGGGTGTCAGCGGTTCCGGGATCCGCCAGAGAAGTTCATCTGGTGGGTCAATCCGAGGATCCCGAAAATTTCCTTCTCATGCATGCAATGGCCTGCAACTCTTCGGGAGTTATCGGATCTGCAATCTGTGCGGGTATCTTGTGGAGTTTTATGGTTGCCCTTTAAAGACATAAATCTTCACTCAAATCCTTCTCGTTTCAACAGTTCACTGTACCAGACCGAGAAATCAAACATACCCCGGTATTTTTCATCATCATTGACAATTCCAAGACAAATTTCAAACACGCCCCTTCCGTATGCGTTGCTGTATTCCTCTGAGCTCATCGCCTGTAAAAATTCCCTGACCAGGGCTTGGGTTGTTCGCTTGGTTTTATCCTTTCTGATATCTATGGGATCTTTCGGTTCCTGAAACGGATCCCATTTTTCATATCCCTTTTTTAAAATGTGTTTCTGGCGTCTCGGAGACATGCTGCTGAATATGGCTTTTTTCCTTTTTGCCTCCTCTTCGGAAGATATTTTCGTCATTTTTTTATCCCTGTTTTTTTTTGGACATCTTCTTTATCGATAATTCCAAGATATTTCTCATCATACTCCGTAAGAATTGCCATGGATAACGGAACGAGCATTTCTCCCATCTTCACATACTTGGTTTTAATCCGGCTTACAAATTCAGCAGAAATTTCGTAAAGCTTTTTTTGAATGATGTCCAGATTGACCGTAGGATATTGTTGGCCCTCAACAAAACCCGATCTCCCGCAGGTATGCCCGATTCCGCCTATGGATGTGGGTATCCCATAAAGCCGGCAGGTGATCGGCCGATATTCATAAAGATCACACATTCCATCCCTGTTAAGAAGGGGGCATCTGACACGCTCGACGGCCATTTCCATTAATATGTCCACCTCGTTTTTCCCGGATTCTTTATCTTGATATGCTTTTTTCTTTATTTGGTAAGTTTTTCGATCCGCACTGTTCGATTTTTCCAGCAGTTGTTCTCGTTCCTTACCCTTGAAATTTTTATTAAACTGATGATTAATATAAATTGCTTCGATCAGTGTAAGGTCAAACAGGGCATTACAACAATCCTCGCATTTAATTTCACATTTTACACCTTCCGGAAAATCTTTTTGTACCCGCAAAAACAATTCATCTGCCGTTGATGAAATTTCTTCGTATTTCTTAAAATACGGTGTAAAGTCTGTCTTCATAATTTTACTCCTCTGGAACAATCTGGTTTTGGAATACGCCGACCCAACAGCGCTTCAGGTACGATTCAACTTTAAACTGGAAACCGCTTGAACCCTTTCAAAAGCATCAACTCTTTTGAAGATAATCCTAATTTTTTAAAATATGTCATTCGGTTCAATTGTTTCACGTGAAACATTATTTCCCAATACAAAACCGGCTGAAAATCTGATCGATGACATCTTCCCTGGTAGAAACGCCGATAATTTCGCCGAGACTATCGATGGTTTCCTGAATATCGATGGTGATTAACTCAAACGGCGTCCCGTTGCGTATTTCTTTGGCCGCAGCAACGACAAGCTGCAGGCTCTTCTCAAGGGCAATTTTATGCCTTAAATTGGGAACAATTCTGTTGCGAACCTCGAGACGATATTCTCCTGTTGCGAGTTTTGCGATTAATTCCTTGAGTGTGGTCAACCCCCTGCCGTATAATGCTGAAATCTTTGCGCTGGGTATTTTCCCCCATGTGTCGGGAATGCCAAGCTCAAAGCCATCTTCCACCAGATCGATTTTATTGATCACCATTATCATACGTTTGTGTTTGACGGTTTCGTATATTTTAATATCTTCACCGGTCAATGGATCGCTTGCATCCATCATAAAAAGTATCAAATCCGAACCATTTATATATTTCTGCGTTTTCTCTATGCCGATGATTTCAACCGGATCATCCGTATCATGAAGGCCGGCGGTATCTGCAATGACCACAGGGATACCATGAATGTTCAGTGTTTCTTCGATCAAATCCCGGGTTGTACCGGGAATCGGCGTAACAATGACACGATCCTCTTGAATAAGCCGGTTCATCAGGCTCGATTTGCCCACATTGGGCCTGCCGATAACCGCCATTTTAAGACCGTCTCGAAGAAATCGCTCATTTTCGTATTGATCGACCAGCTTTTTCAAATCTTCGACAACCCTTTTCTCTAAAACTTCGATAATTTCCTCTGCATTAATGATTTCACCCACATCTTCCGGAAAATCGATGGCAGCTTCGGCTTCCGTTAAAATATCCAGCAATATGCCTCTTATGGATTCAATGGTGCTTTTCAACCCGCCTTTAAGTTGTGAGGTTGCAATTTCGAGGGATTTTTCGGTTCTAGAATTGATAATATCGATGACCGCCTCCGCCTGGGTCAGATCGATACGGCCGTTGAGATAAGCTCTTTTCGTAAATTCACCCGGTTCGGCCAGCCTGGCACCGCTTTTCAATACCAAATCGAGAATCGAACCCAGCACCACGTGACCGGAATGACTGTTTATTTCAACGACATCCTCCCGGGTGTATGTCCGCGGTGCTACCATCTTAGACACAAGAACTTCATCCAGCACCTTTCCGTTGGCCCTATCCACAATATGACCATGATAGAGACGATGGGACGTTAAGGAGGAAAAAAGAGGGGGTTTCCTGTCCTGAAGTTCATCCGGTGGATCACAGGATCTTTGAAAAATTGATGCAGCTATTGAACAAGCGTCTTTACCGGAGATTTTAATAATCCCGATACCGCCGCTGCCGATGGGTGTTGCAATGGCGGCGATAGTATCACATTCCATTTTTTTTAACAATTAGGGTCAGTTTAAGCTCCTTGCAGTCCCGTTGAACCAGGATATTCCCTTTTCGACAAACTGCGGGGTTTAGCGTTTGCTGTTTCAGCCCAAAGCCTTAAAACGAGTGAACGATCTGGATTTAATTGTGTTTTTTTCGCTGTGAATTTTTTCTGGGAAATATGACGAGCTTCCTTAAAACACCTTCTCCCATGCTCTGGGTTCTAACCAGGCTGTCATTCTTTAAAGCGATATGTACGATCCTTCGATCGTGAGAATTCATTTGACCGATGGTCGCGGGTTTTCCGGTCCGTTTTACCTTTTCCGCAAGCCGTGTGGCCAGCCCTTCCAAGCTAATTCGTCTTTTTTCCAGATAGCCTTCTACATCCACCTGAATTCTAATACGTTCTTGCCTGCTCTTATTGACAATTTTTTCAAGGATATATTGAATTGCCTCAAGGGTTTGTCCGCGTTTGCCGATTAAGATGGCAGAGTTTCCGCCATTGACATTGAAAAAAATTCGGTTTGATCGCTCTTCGATGGATATGGTTGCATCGGTCGTTATCAAATCGATAATGCGCTGAAGCGCATCCCTGCCGATATCCTTTAGATCATCATCTGAATGTAAAATTTCTTGCTTTTCTGGTGCGACATCAATTTGTGAATCTGTATCATCTATGGCTTGATCGGGGGAACCGCCTCTATTTTTTTCTGAATCTGAATCTTTGTGGACAGACGCCCGGGAAGGTTCCGGTACGGTAACTCGGATACGCGCCTTCTTGGTTCCAACCAACCCAAAAATCCCGGTCGATCCGTAAGAAATAACATCGTGTTTGAGTTTTTCCCTGGGAATGTTCAATTCTTCACAGGCTTTTTTGACAGCCATTTCGACATTTTTTTCTTCAAATTCCAAACTGGGCGACATTATCAAACCTCCGTTATTAAGCATTTTTCTTCGTGATATAATACTGTTGAGCCATTGAAAGGACATTGTTTACAAGCCAGTATAAAACCAGCCCCGAAGAAAAATTGATAAAAATAAACGTAAAAACAATCGGCATCATCATCATCATCTTGGCCTGGGTGGGATCACCCATTGGAGGGGACATTCTTTGCTGAAAAAACATGCTCGCCCCCATTATTATGGTTAAAACAGGTATTCCGTATGGCGGCTCCATGAATGGCACGGCAAAGTCGAATCGAAAAAGGCGATCTGGCGCTGAAAGATCGTTAATCCACCAAAAGAAAGGCGCGTGTCTTAATTCTATGGCTTCATATAACATTCGATACAGCGCAAAGAATACCGGAATCTGGACAACCATCGGAAGGCATCCCCCCATGGGGTTGACTTTATACGTTTTGTACAACGCCATCATCTCTTCATTCATTTTTCTCTTGTCACCTTTATGTTTTTCCTTAATGTCGGCCATCAAAGGTTGAATTTTTTTCATGTCGGCCATCGATTTATAGCTCTTATTTCCGAGGGGCCACAGGATGATTTTGGTAAAAATGGTTAAAATTATAATGGCCACCCCATAGTTGGGGATAAAATGATCATAAATAAAATCCATTATCCAGACACAGGGTTTGGCAAGTATATCAAACATCCCAAAATTCACGGCTTTGGCCAGATCATAATCCATGGATTTTAAAACCTTTATGCTTTTGGGCCCAAAGAAAAGCCTGTATTTTGAAGCATGCTGATCGCCGGAATTAATAACGAGTTCAGGCTGTATATATTCATTTCCGAGTATCTTGTCGTCATTAAGGTTAAGGCGCATAGTGGCCTTCACAGTTGCATCGGGCACGATTGCAGACATAAAATAGCGGTCCTGGACCGCAATCCATTTTATGTCTCCGGGGTAGATATTTTTCTTTTTAATTTTCTTAATCTTAACCTGTTCGAGCTTATTGTTTATCAGTGCGCTCGGACCTTCGAAACCATACCTGCTCTCTTCTTCCGAACTGGAACGCCATAAAGATAGGATGAGACTGTCTTTAATGGTCTGATTGGAATCATTCTTTACGGTAACATTAAGATCGATCATATACGTTTCAGGTGAAAACAAATATTTCTTTTCAACAACAACCCCCTGAGGAGATGTCCATGAAAAAGAGATCTCTTTAGGTTCATTCTTAATATCTACGGTATCTTTCTCAAGATTTGGCGAAAAAACCGCACCATCGAGCCCGGGAAGGCTGTTGTCGGCAAATCCAACCCGTACGGTTCCTTCGGTCAAATCCGGAGATATCATTTCCAATAACAGCGAATCGGCATCTATCGTCTCTTTGTACTGTTTAAGAACAAAGCTCTTGAATACGGCCCCTTTTTCCGAAATCTTAACCGTGTATAGTTTTGAATTTACGGTGATTGTCCTTGATGGTTCAATCTGCTCCGAAGGCGTGTCTTTCAATGAAGGCGCTGTCACAGTAGCCGGCTTTTCTTGAATCCCTGGAGCTTTCTTCGCCTGTTGTTCCGCGTTCATGGTTTGCTGGGGGAGCGTGTCCTTTTTCTTGTCAACAAAGAAAAAATTCCACACAATAAAAACAAGCAACGAAAGTCCTATTGCAATAAATAGTCGAAGGTGTTCCATTATCCTCTCCAAAATTCAATAAAATATACAAAAAAAGTTGTGCTCGGGTTAATGCTTTGATGTCTTATGGGTCAGAATCCAGAGGAGTAAAATCTTTGCGGGATTTTCAAATGGCGGG
>JAQBBE010000156.1:0-4312 GCA_032126435.1 Desulfobacterales bacterium
TGAAGACCGATGAGGATGAGCGCTTCCAGAAAGATACGCCCCTCTTCACCGAGGGGTGCTCCCAGCCACCGGATATTATATCGGTCCGGATCGAAAACCAGAGTGGGCGAATATTCAACGTTCCATTTTTTTGCGGATTCATGATATAAATTAAATTCTCGCAATACAATTTTATCGGTGAGCTGCCGAAAAAAACGAATGGCCTGTCTGGCGGTGTCACTGAACACATCATTCTGACCCGGCTGTGTGAATAAAAAAATAGGAATTTCTGCTTTAATCGCGCCCAAAATTCTTTCAATTTCTTTTTGGGCTTCCAGTACCTGAATGTCTTCCTGTTGACCCATCGTTTATTATCCTTTTTTTTGAAATCAATCTCTGAACACAAGCTTCCCGCCGAGAAATCCAGCTGTAACAGCCGCACCAAGCATAACCATGTTAACAAAGAGAAACGCGACTAAATGGGCGGAAGTCAGTGCCAACACGCCGGGGTCAACAATAGACCATATGACCAATATGACTGCCGTTAATGATACCACACCCCCGCAAATCATCTTTGTCAAAAACAGGGTTGTCATGGCACCGTTATATTTTTTTCGCCACACAATAACCCCTGAAAAAAGTACCAGCGGCATGGCAAAGACAACAAATATGAGGTTATAAAATGCGGCCTGACTTAAGCCGGTGAACTTGAAAATGACAGCCAAAAAGATAAAGAGAACAGAAACGGGAAGTAAGCCGTTGGGGATATGGACCGAAATCGGATGGACATGATGCTTGACCATCAGTTGATAAATCCGGTCATATTTTGACAAAGGGTCAAGAGTTGTTCCTTGAATATCTGCGACTTTTGCTTCAGTTTCAGGTTCTAAGGAGTCTATTTTTGTTTTTGATTTTTTTTCACCATTTTCTTCAGCAACAATTTCAACAAACTTACTTCGATCAGCGCCACAAACCGGGCATATTTCAGGCGGCTCCTCCCCTTCATGAATGTAGCCGCAGACCGAACATCGCCACTTTTTCACTTGAACTCCTTTCTTGATTCGTTTTTAAATAGGCCCTTAACGTCACTCGGCAACCATTTGTCGATCAGCATCATCGTTCGTCCATGGGCACAAAGGTGCACTGATCCGGACCGCAGTAATCACCAATATACTCAGAGTCGGGACGATACAGCACCGGTTTAGCCTCAGCACCGGCAAACTGCTCTTCAATAACATGAGCGGCCCAGCCGGAAATTCTGGCGATGGCAAATATCGGCGTAAAGAGGTCTATCGGTATCCCCATGTAGTAATACAAAGACGCGCTGTAGAAATCGACGTTCACAAAAATGTCTCTGCCCTTTCTCTGTTTAAAGGCTTCCTTACCATTTTTCTCAAGAATTTTGGACATTTCGTACCATTTTGGTTCTCCGATACGCTCGCCCATTATTTTAGACATGGGTGCCAGAATATGCGCCCGGGGATCATCGGTTTTGTAGACCGCATGGCCGAGCCCCATGATTTTTCCGCCGGTATCGAGCAAATTGTTCACGTATGCTTCAACTTTGTCGACAGAACCGATATTAAGGAGCATCTCCATGACGCGAGTATTTGCACCACCGTGCAATTCTCCGGATAAAGAACCTACCCCGGCCGCAATAGCCGAATACATGTGGGCTCTTGTTGATGCCACCTGCCGTGCTGAAAATGTTGAAGCGTTAAAAGAATGTTCAGCATGAAGGACCAGGCAGGTATCAAAAAAGCCGGTGAGTTCATTGTCCGGAATTGTTCCGTTGAGCATATAAAGAAAATTGGCTGCATGGCCTAACTCCGGATCCGGATTGGGCTCTAACGGTTTTTTATTGTTCCGAATGCGGCTCCAGGCCGCAACGATTGTCGGGAGTTTTGCAATGAGCTTTATGGCCATCCGAATCGCTGCTTCACGGGAATGCTCGCTCGTATCAGGATCATGATTCGCCAGCATGGCAACAGCTGCCTGAAGAATATCCATTGGAAGCGCATTTTTGGGCCGGGTTTCAAGGGCGGCGATCACCTCTGGAGGGATCCGCCTTTCCGAGGCAAGTTGCGCTTTAAATTGAAAAAGTTCATCTTTTTGTGGCAATCTCTCGAAAAGAAGCAGATAAGCAACTTCTTCAAATGATACTTTTTCGGCAAGATCCTGGACAAGGTACCCCCTGTAAATCAATCTGCCCACAGTACCGTCGACATCGCTGATTCTGGTCGTCGCGACCTTGAAACCCCGGAGACCGGTATTTAAGATTGGCTGGCATGTGTCCATATTACACCCCCGTTTTTACTTTTTTTGGTGTCTGTGCGTTTTCGCCATACATAGCTTCTCGCGGGTATCGGTTTATCTCTAATTATTATAATCAAATTCCGTGCCAGTTTTTGAGCTGCAACATAAAAAAACGCTAATCCCTTAGCCCTGTTAAAAAATTTCAGATTTAGATTTTTTTATCTCCAAGGTTCCATGGATGGAGATAACGCCTTACAGCGAAAAAATGTCTCACATTCCGAACTTGAAACATATGTGTATCATAAAACAACCACCCTGCCCCCTCATCGACCGAAAGCCTGTGATCCATCGGGATGGATATTTGCTGAAGCGTGCCGGCGTCGAAAATAACGGTTTCGGACGTTTTTTACATAAAATGAATCGCAGGTGGATGGAGGCTTCTTTTGAGTCGTTTTATATGTTCATTTCCCAACCTGTGAACAACCCTCGGCCTAACCAACTCTTTCATCAAGTTGCGCATCGTGATACGATCATTCAGCTTTTCAAAGAGGTTTTTCATGCCGTTCCGTTGGTCTAATGCGGATATTTTTTCCATAACCTTTTCGAAAAACCCGATGGAGTTGATCATTTCATGCAGAAGTCTGTCATAATCCTGTAGGAAAAAAGCCCGGTCTTTGGGATGGTCTCTTTTAAGTCGCTTTTTTAAAGGTTTCGAATCGACGATAAAGCTTGGAACTCCGAAGAGATCATAAGAAGATAAAGCCTGTTCCATCAAACTCATTCTCCTAAGCTTTTTTAAAGCACGGTTTCTCTTGTCCGAGACGACAATTGTATTCTCAAGGCATGGGAACGCAGAAAAAATCGGATTCCGGATCAGTTCCGGAATAAGACCTTTTATCTGCTGATATTCCGGAAAAAGCACACAGCTTAGCGGCTTTGAACCATGAACACGGCATCGCTTCTCCATAAGGAAAAAGCAGGGTTTTTTCAGCTTTATTAAGAGTATTTTATAGCGGAGATCGAACTCACAGTTCATCAGTCCCAGGCGGCAGTGTTGAGAAAAAAGTCGGGAAACCGGTATATTCAGAACTCGGCTAAGTTTGATTAAGTCAAAGAGGGTTACTTCAACAATGACGTCAGCCATCCAGCACCCGGGTGCGCTGCAATCGTCGGGGCAGCGGAGATTGCATTCCAAATCTGAAAGATCCGCCTGGTGTTGGAAGTAGTCATCCAGCATGGTCCAAAGCTGCGTTTTCTGAACATTCGGGACAAAGCCCTTTAAACTCAAGGTTGTGCCCGATGATTTCAAAAACAGTTGCCCCGTAAAGTTCGTTTTCAAGTTGATTCAAGGGCGCAATCGGTGCATCATCCACTCGGTCACAGTGTACACAGCGAATATGGTAATGCTTGTTCGTGTCCCAGTCGAAGCGTTTCAAAGAACCGCTGAGTTCCAGTTTTTGGATTTCACCCATCTGGACAAGTACTTCCAGATTTCGGTAAACCGTCCCAAGACTGATCCGGGGAAGACGATGACGTACCATTCTATAAACTTCGTCAGCACTCGGATGGGTATGTTGCTTTCGCAGCTCTTCAAGAATTACTTTGCGCTGCTTGGTCATCCGAATGTTTTTTTTTTGCAGCAAGTTTTTACCTCTGACACAACAAGTTTGCACTCCGATCCTCCAATGTTTCCTAAGCTGAAAAGACATTTGTGTCAAGTATGAAATGGTGGATCCGGATGTCGATCCAAGGTTTTAATCACAACTTTCGGTATGAATATTGCAAAATAAAAATTTTTATCTTATACTAACATAAAGCATTTCAACCAACAGACCGACTTATGATTACCATCCGCACCCGAAAAGGCTACGATATCAATATCGCCGGCAGGCCTTCTCCTGACCTTGAAACATTGGAGAAGCCGGCGAGAGTGGCGCTTTTACCGGAAAGAATCCCCTTTGTTAAACCCCGCCTGAAGGTCAAAGTCGATGATCCGGTTAAGGTGGGTTCCCCTGTTTTTGAAGACAAGCGAAATTCTCAACTCGTATTTCTATCACCGGGCGGCGGCAGAATCGCT
>JAQBBE010000157.1:0-11714 GCA_032126435.1 Desulfobacterales bacterium
GTTACTTTCATCAGTCTCCTGGGTCTGCCCTTTTACGTTGCTTTTTTTTTGTCAATGGCCTGCTGCTCGATCTGCGGCGTGTTGTTGGACATCGTCGCCTATCGCCCATTGAGACAATCACCCCGTCTGGCCGCGCTGATTACGGCCATCGGAATGTCGATCTTCCTTCAAAACCTGGCCATGGTCATCTGGGGTTCCCGGCCCAAGCCATTCCCTAATGAGGCACTCCCAGCCTATTTTGAAAAAACTGCCGTCAGCTTTAGCGGAGTCAATCTCTCCTGGTTTCATCTCTTTATCTTTGGCGTAACCATTGTCATGATGGTTGGTCTCAACCTTATCATCAAAAAAACCCGATGGGGCAAGGCAATGCGGGCCGTGGCCCAGAATCAAACCATGGCTGCTCTGACCGGGATAAACGTCAACAGGGTAATCTCCTATACATTCGCCCTGGCCGGAGCCTTGGGCGGGGCCGCGGGCATCATGGTGGCTGCTTTCTACAACTCGCTGTCCCCAACTATGGGTTATATCGCCGGGGTCAAGGCATTTGCCGCTGCAGTGCTGGGCGGCATTGGTTCGGTGCCCGGTGCCATGTTAGGCGGGATTGTGTTAGGTTTGGCCGAAGCCTTTGGAGCGGGATATTTAAGCTCGCTCTACCGGGACGGCATCTCCTACGCCGTCATGATCATCGTCATCATCTTTATACCTGCGGGCTTATTCGGCAAGGTTCTCAAGGAAACCAAAAAGAGTATGTGAGATGGGTAATTTGAAATTACAGAACTTGACCCGCGGTGCTAAAATAAGAATCGGCCTGTTGATTCTTGCCTTGATCCTGCCATTTTTCCCCTTTGTAACGGACTACATTCTCCATATTGCTATCCTCATTTTGCTCTACATGATTCTGGCCTTGGGGTTAAACATCGTGCCCGGCTTCAACGGACTACTGGACCTGGGCTACGTCGGGTTTTACGGCATCGGGGCCTACACTTCGGGGCTCCTTACCTATCACTTTGGCCTTTCATACTGGGTGATTATCCCCTTAGCCTTCATCAATGGGGCCATCTGGGGCATTCTACTGGGCGCCCCAACGCTCAGGCTCACCGGCGATTACTTTGCCATTGTCACCTTCGGCTTTTCAGAACTGGTCGTACTTTTTCTGACCAACGAGATATGGCTCACCCGGGGGCCACTTGGCCTGCCCGGCATTGATGTGGTGTCGATCGATCTCACGCTCTTTGGCGTCCCTAAATGGGAGTTCGTGGGGGAGTTGCCGTACTATTATCTTGCCATCGTCATGGTCCTGGTGACTGTCTTTGTCATGTACCGCATCCAGGACTCCCGTCTGGGAAGGGCCTGGTTTGCCATTCGCGATGACGAGGTGGCCGCCGTCTCCTGCGGTATCAACCTGCTGGGCTATAAGGTCATCGCCTTTGCCATCAGCGCCGCCTTCGGCGCAGTGGGCGGCAGCTTCTTTGCCAGGTGGGTGACCTTCCTGTCACCGGACATGTTTAAGTTCTGGGAATCCTTTTTGATTTTGTGCATGATCGTGCTCGGTGGCATGGGCAACATATGGGGTGTGATGATCGGAGCCATAGTACTGGTTTCGCTGAGCGAAATACTTCGTGAACTGCTTCCCCTTTTAGGTCTCCCGGTAGAGGTCCGTTTTTTGGCTTTTGGTCTTATTATGGTTCTTATGATGCGCTATCGCCCGGCAGGCCTGATGCCCATCCCGGCGGTAGCCGCTAAAATGCGAGCAGGCCGGGTCAAAAGAAAGAAAGTTAAAGCTACTGTAGACATGAAACAATGACACCGATCTTAGAAATAAAGAAACTTTATAAAAGCTTTGGCGGGCTGTTGGCCCTAAATAATATCTCCTTTAACATAAATAGAGGCGAAATCATCGGCCTTGTTGGGCCGAATGGTGCCGGGAAGACGACGCTCTTTAATTGCGTTGCCGGTATTGAGAGGCCAACCGAGGGTCAGCTTTTGTTTGCCAACCGTGGCCGCACCATTTCCATCAGCGGTAAGAAGCCGGAGGCGGTCACTGCCCTGGGGATCGCCCGCACATTTCAAAATATCCGGCTCTTTGACAACCTGACAGTGGTCGATAATGTCAAGATAGGTCGTCATTGTCGAACCAGGTCTCTCTTTTTTGGTGCCGTAATCCGGAACAAATTCCAGCAGGCCGAAGAAAAGGAGATTACCGAAAGTGCCAACCGGTTCCTCGAGTTCGCCGGGCTCAAGGGCCGCGGTGAAGAAATCGCCAGTTCCATGCCTTATGGTGACCAGCGCCGCCTCGAGATCGCCAGGGCTTTGGCTACCGAGCCGTGCTTGCTTATGCTTGATGAACCGGCCGCCGGAATGAACCCCCAGGAATCCCGAGATCTTATGGACCTGATTCGCCGCATCAGGGACAAAGGCATCACGGTTTTGTTGATCGAACATGACATGAAAGTAGTTATGGGGGTCTGTGAACGCGTGGTAGTCATTAATCACGGTGAATGGCTGGCAGAGGGAGAGCCCCAGGACGTTC
Source organism: Desulfobacterales bacterium (assembly GCA_032126435.1). Classification (GTDB taxonomy): domain Bacteria; phylum Desulfobacterota; class Desulfobacteria; order Desulfobacterales; family UBA11574; genus JAAXQD01. The sequence goes on from JAQBBE010000157.1 coordinate 2,531, forward strand.
AAAACAATCCTAAAGTTATTGAGGCATATTTGGGCACAGGAGCCGCTGGTGCTGCTTAAGCTGGATAACGTTAAAACCTACTACGGAAACATACGCGCCCTCAAAGGGATCTCCATTGAAGTGGAAGAGGGGGAGATCGTCTGTCTCATCGGAGGCAACGGCGCCGGCAAATCCACCACGCTGATGACCATCAGCGGCGTTCTCACTCCGATAGAGGGCAATGTCCTCTACCAGGGCCGGTCGATCGTCGCTGTGCGTCCTGACAATATCGTCCAGATGGGCATCTGCCAAGTTCCGGAGGGTAGGATGATTTTCCCGCTGCTTACGGTCATGGAGAACCTCGACTTGGGTGCCTATCTAAGAAAGGACAAGAACGGGGTCAAAGAGGACTTTGAGCGGATATTCAGGCTTTTTCCGGTTCTGCGCGAGCGCCGCAAACAGCACGGGGGCACACTTTCCGGTGGCGAACAGCAGATGCTGGCAATCGCCCGCGCCCTTATGGCACGACCCAGACTTCTCTTGCTCGACGAGCCATCTCTGGGCCTGGCACCAATCCTGGTTGATTCCATCTTCGAGACGATCCGCCAGATCAACGAACAAGGCACGACCATTCTATTGGTAGAGCAAAATGCCCAACTCGCTTTACAATTTTCTCACCGCGGATATGTAATTGAAACCGGCGAAATCGTTCTTGCCGACTCCTCGGCGGAACTGCTCAAGAATGAGCAGGTGAAAAAAGCCTATTTGGGTGAGTAATCCACATGTCTCCCAAAGGCACTTTATCCTGCCCTGAAATTCAGTGAAAATCCCCTCCTTTAATGTGAAAAGGCCTTAAAGTTAAGCAAATCTGCTCTTTGGCGCTCCCAGAATTCTCTTGCTGTTTCGATAAGATGTTAGTATATATGCCATTGGATTTGAATCATTTACTGAAAGAGAACCCGCCCGTGCTGCAAATTCAGAACAGAGGAATGCAAATAAGAAGGAGCAACCCTTTACTGTGAAAAAAATAGGGATTGTCGTAAAAGCGGATACCGAAGCAATCAAGAAGGCCGATGAACTTGAAAGTTGGCTTCGATCAAAAAATATCGACACCTTCAGAAGAGAGAACTTGCCTCCAAAACGAAGAATTTCGGACAGAGACAAATCATTTGCTCCGGCAGATCTGTGTTGCGTCTTCGTGCTGGGTGGAGACGGAACGTTTTTGAGCGCGGTCCGCTGGATAGGGGATCAGAAGATACCGATTCTCGGCGTCAAATTCGGCGAAGTCGGTTTTCTGGCTGAAATTGCAGAAGACAGCCTTTTTTCTGTTGCCGAAGCGGTATTAAACAATGAATTTACCACAGAACCGAGGATGCGCCTTCTGGTTCAAGTAATTCGTGAGGGGGAAGAACTGGTACGTGAAACCGTGTTGAACGATATTGTCATCAACAAGGGCGCACTTGCCAGACTTGCGCATATAGAAACCTACATCAACGATCAGTATCTGACCACTTACAGTGCGGATGGACTTATTGTTGCAACCCCCACCGGTTCGACAGCCTACTCCCTTGCCGCCGGCGGCCCGATTATTCATCCGGCGGTGCCGGGCATCTTAATGACACCCATATGCCCGTTTACCCTCACCAACCGGCCGTTGATCGTCTCTGATTCGGCGTGTATCAAAATAAAACTTGAAGAAAAATCCTCGGATATCATGCTGACATTCGACGGACAGGCCGGGATTGAGATCGATGAAGCCCACACCATCATTATCCGGAAAGGCGCCTATCCCGTTAACATGATCACAATGCCCGACCAGGATTATTTTGACGTTCTCAAGGCCAAATTGAGATGGAGCGGGAGCCGTATCTAAGGGTGGATAAAAATCCGATCCACATCATTCATTTGGAATAAAAATGATGGTGCATGTTACATTAAAACTATTTGCCACACTGAGTCGATTCACGCCGGATTCAGCAGACCGCTATCCAATAGCGCCCGGAACTGCGGTGAAACATCTCCTCGAGGAACTCGGGGTCCCAGAAGATGATGTCAGGCTTATTTTTATCAACGGCATTAAGGGGTGTCTGACATCCACCTTAACAGACGGTGACCGCTTAGGGATCTTCCCGCCTGTGGGAGGAGGATGATTTTTTGAAAACTCAAATTATCGAAAAATTAAAAGCGATATCCCGCCCGAAAAAGTATCCTGACGATACGTATTATACCAGCATCTCTCTCGAAGATATTCCAAGTCTTGCAAAGTCATTCAAGGTTGACAGCCGAAAAATTGAAATTATGGCCCTTGAGGAAGGTATTGTACCTGAACGCTATGCTCGAAATATGAAGACATTTTCTCCCGAGGACCAGGCGAACCTGTTGAAATCACAGGTCAGTATTGTGGGTTTGGGAGGGCTGGGCGGGACGGTTTCTGAAATTCTGGCCCGTACGGGCATCGGCACCCTTAACCTGATAGACGGCGACCGTTTTGAAGCCAGCAATCTAAATCGGCAATTTTTAAGTACCTATGAAATGATGGGAAAATTCAAAACTGAAGCTGCCGTTAAGAGGATCAAAGAAATAAACGCGTCGATTGCCGTTCGCAGACATGATGAATATCTGGATGATAAGAATTCAGACGCGCTTATCCGTCGATCAGATGTTATTGTTGACTGTCTCGATAATATAAAAACCCGATTTATTCTGGAAACCGCTTCAAAAAAAGCTGGATCGCCCCTGGTATCCGCCGCTGTCGCCGGTCTGTCCGGGCACATCACCACGATTTTCCCTGAGGACCGAGGGTTGGAGTTGATTTATGGTCGGCCGGACGATCTCAAATCAAAGGGCGCTGAAGCCTCCCTGGGCTGCCTTCCGTCGGCGGTTTCGGTTCTTGCCGCCCTTGAAACTGCAGAAGTTGTCAAAATAATTTTGAGCAGAGGATCTCTATTAAGAAACAAGCTTCTGATTATCGATCTTATGGACAATATTACGGAAGTTTTGGATTTGTTATAAAAGCTCACCTAATTCTATCAAAATATTCCTCCCGGCAATTGTTTTCGATTTTAATGAGGTTTTTAAAAGGCTGGTTAAAATCTGTCTTGCCCGCTGCAAAAACTCCGTGGCCATAGACGATTACACCGGGCTCACTCCTGATTGCTTCAGGAACGGTGTTGCAAAGGCTGTGTGGACCTGAACCCACTTCTCCGGAAACAATCGGAATACCGCGGACAGACCTGTCATGGGGGCATTTTAGATGGCACGCCCCGCGGCATTTGCAGTTTTCAATGTCGCAGTCCATGGAAAGTATGACTGAAAATTTGGGATGCCCGTGAAGAATGGCGCGATATCCTGTCGTTTGCACAATTTTCAGGTGCGCCGGAAGTTCGCTGGAAGCGGTAATGGGGACGCAAGACGAGCCGTCCAGGGGGCAAGGATCGATACATCCTCCCAGTTCGTCCAGACTGCTTCCGGTCTGGCTGATATAAAGTGTCTGGCCGTGGCAAAACGAGATGTTACCGAAATATGAATCGACCAAACGGTGCTCGACGGTCAGCCTTCCCGCTTCCTGAATCGCTTCGCAAACGCTGTCTGCCGAGTTAAACGGTCCCTTCATCAGTGAGCCGTGAAACGCGGCCGGTGAATCAAGCCGCTTTACGACACCATCAAACAGGTTGCGTTTCCGTTCATCAATATTTCCCCTTTTTGCATCCCAAAGGAAATCGGAAAAGAACTTGATAAAACATGCAAAACATACTGAGGCGTATGTGACATATGCCTGCTCCATGCCCACCATGCCGTAAGTGATAATACCCCTGCCCGGTATGATGATGCTTTTACGCTTTTTCAAGATCGAGGTAATTTCATCCGGCAAAAACTGAAATGAAACCGGGAGATCATGGAGAAACGTTCTGGTTTCACAATCCTGGGGCGTGATGATCCCATTGGATGTCTCCGCCAGGTAATCGATGATGCTGCGGTAGGGCTCGGCAGGCCGGGAAAAAATAATAGAATCAATGTTCAGCCGTTCAAATATCGCTTCAAATACGGCAAAATCCATGTCTGTCCGGTTCCATTCAAGGTCAGCATCTAAACACCCCAGTAACGGAGCTCCCGGTTCGGCCAGACCGTTTTTTATGAGCTTGTCTTCGTATATGCGAAGAATTTGATTCATGGATTTACAGGTCACCCGTGGGGATTGTTAAAGGCTCCAGCCCCAGCTGCCGTGCAACTTTTGGAACCGGCATGCCGTTTTTGTCCAGCTTTCTAGCCCTATAATAATTGGAACGTGCGGTTAAAAACGCTTCTCTGTCTATCGGGTCAATCTGGATACTGCCGTCTTTTTCGCCAGATGATTTAAAAAATCGGCCCGGCAGATCATCGTCCTTTCCGCTGAAGCCGTTGGCGGCGTTCATCATCCGTTCGTTATAATTGATGCGTTCGCCGGTTTCAAAGAGATCCTGACCGGATGTTTTCATCCCGGTCACGGCGGTATAAATCCTGGCATACTCTTCGAGGGATGCCGCAAAAAATATGAATTTGCATGCGGTGAGAGAATCGGCTGCTGCATTCAAATCTTCACCGATCTTTATCATTCTCGCCTTGCCCTTGAAAGAAAAGCGATCGGTGGCAACCGGTTTTCTTAAAATTTCGTGACTGATCGGATATGCTCTCAAATGGCACCCGCCCCGTGAAGATGTGGCATACGCCAGGGCCATCCCGTACGCACCCCTTGGATCGTAGGCCGGCAATTCCTGGCCTTTGACCGCCATGGCGAGATCGGACCGGCCACAGCGCTGTGCATATATCATCGCGCCTTTGCCAAGTTCTGCACCGATTCCCTTGCTTCTTCCGATATCCCGGAGGAGAGACACAATTTTTTGAGGCGATAATTTCTTTTTTGAAATTTCTGAAAAACAGGCCAGGGTCGCTGCCGCCGAAATGGTATCCATCCCCATTTCATTACATATTCTGTTGGCTTCGACGACAGCGTCAATATCTCTGTTGTCTAACAGTGCGCTGAAATGAGACATGGTCTCAAATTCGGGCATACTGGTTCGACTTTCCGTTATTTTTTTGCACAGAATGTGGCATCCCCGGCATCCGGCTTTTTTGGGGCTGTATTTCTTTTTGAAAGCATATGCATTCATTCGGGAAGCATTGCCAAACCGAGTCTTGCGGAAATTGTCGGTGGGCATCATACGCCGTGCATCCATCAGGTCATACAGAGCGCCGGTACCGAAACGTGAAATTCCGTATTCTCCCAACAGAACCGGCGAAGCGGCTGCAAGGCGGAATACATCTTCCCTTGCGGATCTCAACCCTTCCGGATCAAAGACTTTCGTTCTTCCAGTACCTTTTACAGTGAGATATTTTAAGTTTTTGGAACCGGCGACCCGTCCAATGCCGGTTCTGCCGGCTGCAAAATGCCGGTCAACGATGATGCTGGAAAAAAGAACGCCATTTTCGCCAGCAGGCCCGATAATCGCTGTCGATCCTCTACCTTTGAGAAGCGAATGGACCTCACCGGTTTTCCGGCCGGTAAAGTGAGCGGCATCGACGATACGGATCGTTTGATCTTGAATCTCGATGCCGCAGAGTGTCTCGGATTTTCCGGTGATAATAATCCCGTCAAAGCCGGCCTTTTTTAATTGATGGGCAAAGGACCCGCCCACGGAAGAATCACCCACAGTGCCGGTCAGCGGCGAGCGGGACATGATGGTCATCCGTCCGGATGTGGGAGAGCGGGTATTCACGAGAGGACCGGCAAAAAGGAGAAGCGGCATATCCGGATGATTCCAGTCCAGGGTTATTTTCTCCCTGAGGTAATATCCGGACAAGCCCCTTCCGCCGATGAACGTTTTTAAAATATCCGGATCAGCGGTATCGACCCACCCTGTTTGATCCGAAAGATTTATTCTGGCAATTTTTCCACACCATCCGTACATATTCACCGCAACATGATTCGTGATTATTACCCTAAATAAGCGTAAACGAAATGACGAGTATTCGAAAAAATGCAGTGTGATAAACAGCTGCAATCACGACCGTCTTGACGAGGGCATCGATGGATTTAATTTATGAACCGTTTACCGCCTCTTTTTCTTGCAACGATTTTAAGTAAACGGTGCCCGAGAGTCAAGGCGGAAAGGGACAACGTTATATTGACCTTGACAGGTCTCCATTTTAAACTTAACTTTCGACTCTATTGTAAAATTCATGTATTTTGCTTAGATGCTTTTTTAACACCGTGACAACAGACGTATAAAGTCCGAAAGACAGAACAGATCCGATACTAAAATTTCCCTGACCGATCAAATGGTTATGAACCGAGAACATCTAACATATTTAAAAAAATGGTTTGCGGATTATGTTGCCGATTTTTACACAGACGACGCTATAAACAACAGCACCATCCGTCTCAAAGAAAAACATACGGAGGGTGTGTGTCGGAATATGATCTTTCTGGGCAATGCTCTGGGTCTGTCGGACCAGGATATGATATTGACGGAAATCATGGGTCTATTTCACGATATCGGACGCTTTAAACAGTATGCCGTGTACGGAACGTTTAAGGACATGGATTCCGAAAACCATGCCATGCTCGGACTTCGGCAGATGGCGGCGCATAAAGTTCTGACCGGATGCACTAGGGATGAAAAGCGATGGATCACAAAAGCCATCGCCTTTCACAATACAATTACAATTCCCGAAGACGAGGATGAGAGAACACTTTTTTTCATTCGCTTGCTTCGGGATGCCGACAAGCTCGATATCTGGCGAGTTTTTATAGATTATTACAAGGTGCGTGATAAACAGCTCAACGCGGCTGTAGAAATCGGCCTTCCCGATGATCCAGCTTTTTCGCCAAGCGTTATCGTTGCGTTGAACAACGGCAGTTTTGCCCGTATTCAAGATTTAAAGACACTCAACGATTTTAAACTGCTCCAGATAAGCTGGGTGTTTGATCTTAATTTTATCCCTTCTTTCCGGGCAGTTAAAGAACGTGAGTACATAGAGAAGATCGAGGCAACCCTCCCGCACTCCAAAGAGATCACCGCGGCTGTAAAACATGCACACGATTACGTGGAGAGTCGTCTTTAATTCCATCTATTTTTAAACGTTTGACAAATCAATGAATTCGATCGGAAAAAATCGGATTAGGAGAGGAAATATGAATGAAATATTTTGGTTATTGATAATTGTGGGGGTGTGGTATCTGTTGCAGGCGTATATCCTGCCCAAATTGGGTATTCCTACCTGAGTCCAAGATTCTTGTCAGGTGACAAGCAAGAAAGGCCATGCCGAAGGGCAGATACCCCAAAAGAAAGATGAAGATTTAAAATAATATCTACGAACCCGTTACCTTGATGTCCAGTCGGTAGTCTCCCTGTCTGGATCCGGAATCGATTTTAATCTTTTCAGCGACGATCCCTTGACCTTTAAATATGGCGATAGTGGTATTAAACTGTAATTTTTTCAGTATTTTACCAACCTTAAAATTGTCCAGCATTTCTTCTTTGTGGCCTGCAACAAACAGCGTGATTACGTTTCCCGTTTGGAAACTGACATCCAGAACAAATGTCCCCCCCTTTAAGGGGCCGTCATCAAAAGTGATGATCATGGAGCAGATATCGGGGAACTCGCCATCGGTTATCTCAAGTTCATCAACATGTTCAGGATCCCTTAATTGAAGTGAAACATTTTCCTTCAGGTTGTCAAAACGAAAAACTTCAAGAAACAGGCGTATGGTAATCAGTTGATTTGGAGAAAAAAAGTCGCTTGACTGCCATTTCTGAAATTGAGAATACGCATCTTCTATTGAAGTTCGAGCCATATGGCATCGCAAAATATTTTTTGCGGCCTTCATTCGGAGGTGAGGTTTCTTTAACAGCTCATTTAACTCTTCTAAAGACCTCTCGAACTGTCCGAACTTGGCCAGGGTAATCGCGCCTTCGAAAACTTCTGATTCCTTGTTGTTGTCTTTGGTCTCTGTGAACAGGGTTTTAATAATATCCTGCTGCTTCCTGGACACTTCGGGCAATATCGGCTGTTTTTCTATTTTTTGAATTTCATTTTTTACCGCGCTGATTTTCTTTGAAATAATATCTGCCAGTTTTTGATTGCCCGCTATCAACTCAGATCCCTGTAATAATGTGAGCGCATCTTCATATTTCCCCGTTGCTTCGAATAGTAACCCCTGAGATCGATAAAGTTCTGCAGTCTGTATCAATTTTTTCAGATGTATTTTTATATCCATAATTTTATCCCGAACTGTTATTTGAACATGTAAATCCCAAGGAACCTGTCATAAAGATCTACAGATGAAAACTCAGTCCCGATATAAGGACCTCGAATATTTCTAATAATCGCCTCTTTCCGGATTAAAGATCTCGATTCGTCGTCCAGATGAAACTCAACGAACAGTGTGTCATCAATTTTAAATTTTTCTGTTTCATCCGCATCAAGCTTTAAGCCCAATCCTGCGCGCGTGATTTCTTTTACGGTCATTGAACCTTTCGACACCTGTCGCCCGGAAATAAAATGCGTGTATATGCCCGGAACATCGACTATTTTTCTGTATCTGTTTCTTCTTTCTAAAAGTACGTTATACACATATCCACACTCACACGGGTGTTTTAATTTCACCGCCTCATGGGTATGCACGTGTTCGGATACATCTACTGTCTTAGATGTCTCGCATTTAGGACAAATAATTATTGCCTTATGGTCTGTGTAAATAAAAACTTTATCCATCGTCTTGACAGCCTTTATTTGGCATTATTAAGGTTTGTACTAAAGCATCTGACAAGTTGTCGTAATAATATATCATATCCCATGGGATCATTGCAAGATGTCTTGCATTTTCTTAACCTTTCCAGAATCTTCCTTTGCCGACAGGTTTAACGGAAACGGTCCATTTATTATATTTTTGATTTTTTGGGTTAAATCGTGTTCTGGCCGATATCACAATATATTGTGGTATTTTTTCCTTGACACACAAGATATTTTTTAATATACTGTTTCAAATTTTGTACCAAAATATCAACGATTTGAAACAACAAAGAAAAGGAAGGTATGAATGGGCGAATCTTTAATAAAATGCCCTAAAGACCCGAAAATTCAATATTATCGTGAGGTTTGCACGGAAATTTTTCGGAAAGGGAACTTACGCAAGTGGTGTAAGCACTGTGAAGTCTTTCATGAT
>JAQBBE010000158.1:0-3523 GCA_032126435.1 Desulfobacterales bacterium
GGATTGAAATGCTGCCATATTTCCAACTTATTTTTGGTTTTATTATCATTATTAAAGGTGCGGATTTTTTGGTCGACGGGTCATCATCCCTGGCTCGACGGTTAAAAATATCAGATTTGGCCATCGGTCTGACGGTCGTTGCATTTGGGACCTCCACCCCCGAGCTGTTCGTAAATGTTATAGCGAGCTTAAAAGGCAACACCGATATCGCCATCGCAAATGTTTTGGGTAGTAATATTGCCAATATCCTTCTGATTCTCGGCGTGTCTTCGATTATCCGCCCGTTATCCGTGACAAAAGGTACCGTATGGAAAGAGATTCCTTTCAGCCTCCTGGCTGCGATCGTATTGGGCCTGATGGCCAATGACCGGTTCATCGATAAAAACGGCGTTTCCATTTTAACACGAATCGACGGTCTTGTTTTAATGTCCTTCTTTGTCATATTTCTTTATTATTCCTTTTCCATTGCAAAAGAAATTGATGGAATGGACAACCAAATACCTTCAAAAGAATATGGACTGATGAAATCGGTCCTGCGAGTCGCTTTGGGTTTGGCGGGCCTGGCCTTCGGCGCTCAATGGGTTGTGGATGGGGCGATACGCCTCGCTTTAAAATTCGGAATCAGTCAGACGCTGATCGGATTGACGATTGTGGCGCTGGGTACTTCACTTCCGGAGCTGGCTACTTCTACGGTTGCCGCTTATAAAGGAAATGCAGACATCGCTGTGGGCAATGTCGTGGGATCGAACATTTTTAACATCTTTTTTGTTTTGGGCGTCAGCGGAACGATAAACCCTATTCCGTTTCACGGCAGAAACAATATCGACATCGGTATGGTGATTTTTGCAAGTCTGCTGTTGTTTACTTTCATGTTCACGGGCAAAAAGCGATCCATCGACAGATGGGAAGGTATATTATCTCTTGTTTTATATGGGGTATATTTAGTCTTTCAGATAACTTGGAGGTAATCGAACGAGGGCGTTGAAGAAAGGAATTGAGGATGAAGCTCTCCACCGCAAGCAGCGGGGTATTTACAAATAATAAATTTTGAAACGAGGTGAACATTTGGATCTGTTGCGGTTACACGTCAAACTTTTAAACAACCGCGTGTTGAATGCTGCGGTACTTCCACGAATACGTATTCTTGTATATTCTGCAACCGTTGTTTTGTTTTGCTTGATATCGACCCTGTGCCTTGCCGCCGTACCCAAGGTATTTGCAGAAAAACAGGACTTTCCGTCAATGGTCCAGAATGGGACTCCTTCTGAGATCGATTCAAGTACCATTGATCTGAAGATCAATGAGGTTAAAAAAAGATTGGCCGAGGCCAAGGCAGAGGAAAACGAACAAAAGGCCAATCACTTGGGAATCACACTTTCCGAGTTGCAAGATCGCGGTTTAAAGCTTCAAGATCTGGAAACCGTTTATCAACGTTTGATAACGGCCCTGAGAAAAAAGACACTTCTGGAAAAAGAGGAAGCGCTTTTAGGTGAAAAGGGGCAGGCTCAGCATCAGATAGAAATTTCGCAAGAAGCGCCCTATTCTCTGAGTTTCTATGACAATATCCTCGATCAGTTGGCCACGGCCGATCAAAAAAAAGAGACGGCCGAACTGGAAAAGAGCTTGGCGAATAAGGCTGTGGAGGATGCCCGAGCGAGACTCGATGAAGGTCGGCAAATTCTTCGAAAGTACAAAGAAAAGAAGGGGATAGAGGCATCGAAACTGAGCTGGGAGATCGGTCAAGCTCAACTGGAAGTGGAAATTGCCCTGGCAATCTTAGATCTTCAGAGCGTAACCCAAAAAAATCTTTCCATGGAAGTTCAGCTTGCATCACGGCACGCCGATGTTGCCCGACAAAACATCGCCTGGGTGCGCAAACATCTCCACTTTGATAAGGCCGATCTGGAAAAACAGCTTGAAACCATTGAGCAAACCAGGACGGAATTGCAAAATCGGCTCAAAGAACAACTCCGGGGAATGATTAGGGTCGAGGCCCTATGGTTGCAAGCCCAGAATAGGGTGGTGAGTGCCAAGGGAGAGACGGAAATTGCCCTGGCAAAGGCCGCCTTAGAGGCAAACGAAACCCGGCGGAATGCCTCTCAGAAGCTTCTGGAACAAGCAGAGGATGCATTGCAGCTTTTAACTCAACAGGAGCTGGCATGGAAAAATCGTTATGCCATGGTCAGCGGTGAGATCAACACCGAACAATTGGACATCTGGTATAAAGAGTTTGAAACCCGCAAAAAAACGATTGAACGAACGGTGCGCCTACAGGAAAGCAATCAGGCCAACCTTCAAACCCAGATCGCCGTTCTGGTCAAGCAAATATCCGAACAGAATTCGGACATAAGACTTCGGCAAGAACAGGAGAATCGACTGCAGGCCCTGCGCAGCCTGGCCGATGGCAATCTCGAATATTTTTCCACGCTGCTGGCCACCGTAAAATTGCATCAAAGGTTCTTGGATGAAATCGCCGCCAGACGAGAATACACGAACCTATGGAAGATACTTACCGGCTTGACAAGTAATGTCAAAGAATTCTGGAACCTTGAGCTGTGGGTTATTGATGGATATGGTGTGACCGTTAGAAAACTTGTGGTAACCCTGCTGATACTGATCATAGGACTTACGTTCGTCAAAAGAATCGTCCTCTTGATAACCCGGCGTCTTTTAAAACGCACCCACCTTAAAGAAACCACGATCATAGCCGGTGAAAAAATTATCAATTATTTTACCGTGCTGTTGATCGTTCTGTTTGCCTTGCGGGTTGTCAATATTCCACTGACCATATTCACATTTCTCGGCGGCGCCATTGCCATCGGTGTGGGATTTGGCGCCCAGAATCTAATCAACAATTTCATCAGCGGCTTCATCATCATGGCCGAGCAGCCGATAAAGATCGGCGATCTCATCGATATCGAAGGAAACTTTGCCATAGTCGAAGAGATCGGCGCGCGCTGTACGCGGATTCGCACCGGCGCCAATATTCACATCTTGGTGCCCAACAGCAGTTTTCTGGAGAAAAATATCGTCAACTGGACCCATTCAGATAAAGAGATCCGGGCACAGGTAACGGCAGGAGTAATCTACGGATCTCCGGTTCGAGAAGTCGAACGCATCATGATACAGGTCGCCAACGAACATAAAAAGGTGAAAAAGAATCCTGAACCCTTTGTGCTTTTCAATGATTTCGGTGACAATTCCCTGATTTTTGATCTTTACTTTTGGATCAGCATGACACGTATTATGGATCGGCGCATCATTGAAAGCGACATCCGCTTTCATATAGACGAACTGTTCCGCAAAGCAGGGATTGTCATTGCTTTCCCCCAGCGGGACATTCACCTCGACACGCAAAGCCCCTTGGAATTACGTATCGTCAATGCCGACAACCGATCCATTATGAAAAAAGAAGAATAGGCTCTGGATAACGACACCGGACCGTCCAAATATAAAAAAGGGTCTATGTAATCGTGTTGAGTTCTTTGATTTCGGCCGGATTCATTGGAATTTCAAGAACGAA
>JAQBBE010000159.1:0-7440 GCA_032126435.1 Desulfobacterales bacterium
CACGTTGTGGCGCTTGCCCACGGAAAGGCAGTTGTCGTCGTCTACGGACTCAACCCCGACCGCCACGCCAAGGCAGCCGGAGGACGCCATCTCCTGCATGAGCGCGCTGTCACAGAACTGATCGAGAGTCACCATGGTGACAAGCGCCGTTTCTTCCGGCGCAGAAGGGCGAGCACCTCTGCGCCGTAGTCCCGATCCGCAAGGAGGTTGTCGTCCGTGAACTGCAGGAAGGCTTTCGGGTAGAGATCCTGCAGTTGGTCGATCTCCCGTTCGAGCACGTCCAGCGGCTTGGTGCGGAACGGTCCCATGTATCGTGAACTCACGCAGAAAGAGCACTGATGATTACAGCCTCGGGTGGCAAAGAGAGAGGCGGGTGTCTGGTAAAGCCTGTCCCCAAAGAAGCGGTAGTCAACCGACACCATCCGCAAGGAGGGCGTCGGCGAGCCGGCGTATCGCTCCTTCAGTTTTCCGGCCAGAAGGTCCTCGCAGACGGTTGGCCAGATGGTTTCGGCTTCACCGGTCACAATGGCGTCCGCGTGGCGCATTGCCTCCTCCGGACAGACGGTGACATGAATGCCGCCCAGAATGACCTTCTTCCCGGCCGCGCGCAAATCGTCAGCGTAACGGTACACTTTTCCTGCGAACTGGGTCGCCAGGGTGAATGCAAATACGTCACCGTCGAAATGGACCTCGTCCGTCTGCTCGTCCACCAGGGCCGTCTCAATGGTTTTTGGCGTGACGGCGTTCAGAACGGCCAGCGGCACTGGCGGCTGGGAGATGGTCGCCGTCGAATCGAGTTGGTACAGCTCATGCATGATGTTAACAAACACAAGTTTCATCGCGGGACCCTTTCTTTGGTTGACGCGCTTGCAATAACCCCATCGGCTGATTGCTTTCTTGTCGTCATTCATCATGCTCTCCAACGTTGCGGCTGAGCGGCGCCGCAATGCGGCGTCCGGCTCGAGCCGCTTGTTATGGGGCATTTCACGCTATGTGCCACTCCCTTGAGCCGGTGTCCCATTTGTATTCGTTGACTTGGATTTCGTCGGGTTCGCCATTGAATGTGAAGCTATAATATCGTGAGGATGACGTCGTTTCCTTGCTGTGCAATGTTCTGAATAGCCAATCCACGATTTCCGAGTTCTTGTAGTGTAATTAATCTTTGAGTTGAGACATTGTCTCAAAAACGCGCCGGTATAGATTTACAAATAGTGAATACCTCCCTAATGGTTTAGAAAAAAAGCAAGAGCATTGGGATGGTGGCGTAACTGAAAGAGCTTGAAACCAGACAATAAATTTCGAAAGAAATCAGCTTTAAATCCGTGGGTGCAGGAAGTTCAGGTCAGCTAATGTTGATTTATAATATATAGTATAGGAATTTCCTTTTTTGGGACACAGACCCGCCTGCCAAAGTCTTGTACGGCGGGCAGGTGAACACAGATTGTCAAGATTCTTAAATTGTAAAATAACAATATTATCTGTGTATTCCTGCCCGCTTGTGCCTCGCATGGCTGGCGGGTCTGCGAAAATTTGCGTCCTATTTAACTTGTTATTTTGTCGATTTTTTGCGATACGCTAACCTGCAGACCCAAAAAGCATATAAAAAATGTGTTTTGAAAAGGCTGCTTATGTTATTTACCTCGGGCTTGAGAGAAATCCAGGCCGAAAAGGAGGGGTTATGATTTTTGAAAAACGATATTTTTTATTGGCTGCTTTTTGCCTGTTTGTTCTATTCGCATGTGGCACAATGCCCATAGAGGAGAATACATGGCTCGATACCCCTGCAAACCATGTTAACAATGGCAACATATTGTTAAAAGCAGGTAAAGTTGATGATGCATTTCGTGAGTTCAGCCGTGCCAAGGAACTCGACGTGAATTATCCACCGGCGTATGTAGGCCTCAGCTTGATATACGGCGTAAAGGGTGAGGACGAGACTTCATCCATGTACATGAAAAAAGCAATTAACCTCTTGAAGGAACAGCTCAACAAGTAGACATTTATGAGCCTTTTTTTTACTTAATCTTGAAAAATCTGGTCCTTTGGGCCAGGTCAGAGTTCTCCAGTTCAGCCTGAAGAATCGCTGCAAGAGTCTGAAGTGAACTAAAGTTTAGAGTGAGCTAAAGCCTGCCCTGGTGCGCATTGCTCATATTTTGATATGACCTATGCACCATTACAAACATGCCTTTTGAGTATAGAGTATTGGTGACCGGTCTGGGCCAGGGTTAAGGAATTCTGACAATTATATAAAATCAGCGAAGCGACACCATAACTTTAGGCACTTTAGATCACTTTAGACACTTTTAACTTGTACGGGTTTAACTAAAACAGCCCTTTCAGGGACAAACCAAAGCCGAGTCCTCTGGGTCTGGATACTTTGCTCTGCAATGGACAATCAAAAATCTTCAATCGTCAAACGCCTATGTTCCCATACTCCATGATGACAGGTATTTTTTCTGTTCGGCCGTAAGTGTGTCGATCTTGATGTTCATGGAAGAAAGTTTTTCTCTGGCGATGGCGTTGTCTATCTTTTCGGGTACGGGATAGACATCGTTTTCAAACCTCTTTTTGCTTTTCACCATATATTCGATGCTCAATGCCTGGTTGGCGAAGCTCATATCCATCACGCTGGACGGATGACCCTCGGCAGATGCAAGATTGATCAGCCTGCCATCTCCCAGAATATTAACGCGGTTTCCATTTTCAAGAACATGCTCTTCAACGAAGGATCGAATTTTTTTCCGTGATTTTGTTATAGATTCAAGGCCGTTAAGATCGAGTTCCACGTTGAAATGACCGGAGTTGGCCACCATGGCGCCGTCTTTCATGATCTTGAAATGTTCCTTGCGTATTACATTGATATTTCCGGTCACCGTACAGAAAAAATCGCCGATCCTTGCTGCCTGGCGGATGGGCATCACTCTGAAACCTTCCATGACCGCTTCGAGAGCGGCGGTGGGATCGATCTCGGTGACAATAACGTTGGCGCCCATTCCTTTTGCTCTGAGTGCGAGTCCCTTGCCGCACCATCCATATCCGCAAACAACAAAATTAGATCCTGCAACGAGACGGTTCGTGGCTCGAATGATTCCGTCCATGGTGCTCTGACCGGTACCGTAACGGTTATCAAATAAATGTTTGGTTTGAGCGTCATTTACCGCTATGATGGGGTATTGTAAAACACCGTTTGCGGCCATACTTTTAAGCCGAATTATGCCGGTGGTTGTTTCTTCAGTGCCGCCTCGAACATTCTTGATAAGCTCGGTGCGCTCGGAGTGAATGGTGGAAACCAGATCTGCACCGTCATCCATTGTGTAATGGGGTTCAATATCAAGGGCAGAGTTGATGTGCTTGTAATATGTTTTGTTGTCTTCACCTTTGATGGCAAAAACAGAAATTTTGTCATGTTTAACCAGTGAAGCCGCCACATCATCCTGTGTGCTCAGTGGGTTGGAGGCACAGAGCGCAATTTTGGCGCCCCCTGCCTTTAGTGTTTGCATCAGTGAAGCGGTTTCGGTGGTGACATGAAGGCAGGCGGCTAAGCGAATGCCTTTTAACGGCGTTTCCTTTGCAAATCTTTTTCTAATGTTGTTGAGTACCGGCATGCTTTGATTGGCCCATTCGATCCGGAGCAAGCCTTCCTTTGCGAGTTTTATTTCCTTAACATCATAGTCCATTGACTGTATATCTCCTTCCCTAAATTCCTGCTTTTTCCTTTAAGACGTCAACCATATTGGTTTTTTCCCATGAAAATTCAGGTCCATTTCTTCCAAAGTGACCGTATGCCGAAGTTTTTTTATAGATGGGACGTAAAAGGTCCAGGTATTCAATAATTGCACCCGGCCTTAAATCAAATACATCCAGGATTATTTCCTTAACCCGGCGCTTGGGTATCACACCGGTTCCCATAAGATCCAGCATTACGGAGACTGGCTGCGCAACCCCGATGGAATAGGCAAGCTGTAATTCACATTTTTTTGCAAGACCGGCGGCGACAATATTTTTTGCGATATGTCTGGCCATATAAGACGCGCTGCGGTCGACCTTTGAAGGATCTTTCCCGGAGAAGCATCCGCCGCCATGGCTTCCTTGACCCCCGTATGTGTCGACGATGATCTTGCGCCCTGTCATTCCGCAGTCTCCCATAGGGCCGCCGACAACAAACTTGCCTGTGGCATTTACAAAATATCGTGTATCACCGTCGATGTATTTTTTCGGGATCACTTTTTTGATAACCTCTTCAATGATCGCTTCTTTTAGCTCTTCGTGGGAAATATCCGGTTTATGCTGGGCGGCGATGACGATGGTATCCACGCGTTTAGGGGTTCCGTTTTCGTATTCGATGGTTACCTGGGATTTTCCGTCCGGTCTCAGAAAATCAAGGGCACCGTTTTTACGAACCGTGGATAGGCGTTGGCACAGTTTATGGGCATACATAATCGGCATGGGCATAAGTTCCGGTGTTTCATCGGTGGCAAACCCGAACATCAGGCCTTGATCTCCGGCACCCTGATCTTTGAAAAGCCCTTCGCCGACGTTGACTCCCTGAGCGATATCCGGCGATTGATGATCAATACTTGTGATGACCGAACAGGTTTGCCAGTCGAATCCCATTTGGGATGAATGATATCCGATTTCACGAATTGTATTCCTCACAATCTCCGGCATATCGACGTAACAGGTGGTTGTAATCTCACCGGCAATGAAGGCCAGACCGGTTGTTACCAAGGTTTCACAGGCGACTCTGCAGCCTTTATCTTTCTCCATAATCGAATCGAGAATGGAATCTGATATGGCGTCCGCAACCTTGTCAGGATGGCCTTCGGTGACAGATTCAGATGTAAAGAAAAATTCTTCGTTGCTCATCAAGTTCTCCCTTATTTTGTGTTCTGTTATGGTTCTATAGCGGCTCGGCAGTTTGGTCCTTTGAAACAAGCCGATTTTAGAAGAGCTTCAAGTGCGATTAAATTTTGTGCCGGAAACTATTAAAAGCCAAACAGTTGCTTCCACTCTTCCATCCCTTTCTTGAAAATGACTTCGTCCTTACCTATATGCATTATATTGACTCTGTCAATAGATTCTCCTTCCCGAACAACACGGCCGTTAATAACAGCAAGGCGGGTTTTTGGATCACTGGACCAGGCAATTGCCTGAAGTTCAAGCTTAGACTCGCCGGCTTGCTTAACGGGTATTGATTCGGACCACTCGGCTTTTGTCTGTTGTCCATGTTTTTCTCCAAGTTTTTCGTTGACCGCTTCTTGTTGAATTCGTTCTGATCGGGACGTTTTCTCTTTAGAAAGACTTAAAGGTGTTAAAGGTTTGGTTTCTGTTTTTTCAACAGACGACAGACTGTTTGCCCCAATGGTGTCATAAGATTCGGAGGATTTCTTCGTTGGTCCCTTAATCGGTTTACTATCTTTGGTATCCGTTTCAATGGATGAACTTTTTCGGACCGGACCCTGCCCGGAAACCTCTTTTTCAGGAACGCTTAAAACTTTAGCGGGCGGCGTTTGGATTTTTGAAACCAGCGTCGGCTTTCTGTGCCATGGTTTCAAATTTAAGGCGAGTCCTATGCTGAAAGCTATGACCAGCGAAGCAAGAATCAGGAAAAAATTTTTCTTAAGGCGAAGACCACCGGAGACGTCTTTTTGGGACGACATTCCCTTAGGTTTTGTTTGTTGCCAGAAACGAGCTTCACTTTTTTCAGGGAATTCGTTTTCAAGCTTTTTTAATGCCTTTAATATTGAACTCAATTTTTAGGCACCCTTTCTGTATCGAGAGAAATCACAAAACTCAATGTTTTACCGGGCGTACATTTAGGGTTGTAATATGCGGTAATTGTGAAAAATATTTTTCATTATACAGGGCGATTTTGGTTGTAGAACCGACTGCGCCGTCAACATGCAAACCATATTTTCTCTGGATTTTTTTTACCGCCTGCTGGGTTTTATCATCATAAGATGGACTTATTTCAACGTCTTTAAAGCCGATATCCCGCAAAAGCATCTTGAGGGTTATTATGGATTCATTGGGAGAATCTAACGGAATGGTGCCTTTCAGGGAGAGGAAATTCTTCCAAGGAATGTAGGCTACACCTGACCAATGGGCTTCTAATTCAGCCGGCGAAAGATCCAATGAAATATCTTCTTTCCCGCCTCTGAGTGTAATTTTTCCGTAATCTATTTTGTTTAACGTAAGATATACCGGAGAAACCTTATTCGAGGGATAAAATGTTAACACAACCGGAAGATTTAATCTTTTTACCGCATTTAAATTGCCCACAATACGGCGCATGGAAAGGCCGTTTTTTTCGGCAGCAATACGAAAAAAGTCATGATCATCATCGATCACATCGAGGTTCGGTTTAATTTCAGGTTCTGTATTCCATAAATCCAATGCCACCTTAATGGCCATATGTCTTGAGGAGAACCGGTTCATTTTATCCAGAAAATTTCCCAAATTCCCACCCGATTCCGCAACAGGTTCCGAACCAGGTTTCACAACAGGTACTACACCCGGTTTCGGATCAGGTTTTATAACAGGTTTTACAACAGGTACTACACTCGGTTCCGGATCAGGTTTCACAACAGATTTTACACCCGGTTTTACAACAGGTTCCACAATAGATTCAGGATCAGATTTCGAGGTCTTTACCGCCGGCGCCGGGGTGATTCCTGAATCGGTGGCAGGACCGTCGGGAACGGATGTTTTTATAGCATCGGAACGAGAGACGTCGCGCTTTTTTATTTCAGGTGAATTATAAATTGTATTCACCTTAAAGAATCGAGGGGGATAAATGATAAACATCAAAAGGGTTAGGCAACATATGGAAAAAAAGAGAATAATTATTCTTCGTTTTTTAAGGCCGTTTTTTTCAATCTCACCCCTGGCGGTCAGCTCCCGGATGGAAGCTTTGATGGTCTTTCCTTTGATTGTCTGCTGATCAAGACCGAATGCCGTTAACAGCGCCCGGTCACAGACGATATTGATTAATCGGGGAACTCCTCGTGAATATTTATAAATAGACCGATAGGCGGCGCGAGAGAATTTGACCCCCGGTTTTTGGGATGCGATATTGATGCGATGTTCGATGTATTGAGCAACTTCTTTGTAGTTCAAAGGGATGATCCGGCAGCTTAATGATATTCTCTGACCCAGCTGTCTGAGTTCGAAGGAATTGAGTGTTTTGTTCAGTTCTGGTTGTCCGACGAGAATAATATGCAAAAGCTTATGTCTGGCCGTCTCCAGATTGGAGAGCAATCGCAGTTGTTCCAATACCTCTTTTGTCAGATTCTGAGCCTCGTCGATAAGGAGAATCGTATTTTTCCCTTGGGTTTTTTGCATGATGAGAAAGGAATTCAAGGTGTCGATGAGGTCTTTGATGTTATCGGCATCGGATTTAATGCCGAATTCATCGTTGATGGTTTTGAGAAGCTGTAC
>JAQBBE010000160.1:0-6748 GCA_032126435.1 Desulfobacterales bacterium
GTCCACATTGCCTCCGCTAATCAAAAGAACGACCCTGCTTCCCTGGGGAACAGTGACTGAGCCATTCAAAAGTGCGCCCAGAGAAACCGCACCCGCACCTTCCGCAAGAATTTTTTTTCTTTCAAGAAGTAACAGGATCGCCCCTGCAATATGATCTTCTTCCACCAAAACCACATCATCCACGAAGTTTCGAATGATATTGAAATTGAGTTCACCCACCTGTTTAACGCTGATACCGTCTGCGATGGACGGTTCAGATTCGACCCTGGTGATCTTACCTTTTCGATACGATTCGTAGGCTGAAGGGCATGCAGCAGATTGAACTCCGATGATATTTACCTGGGGGCGAATGGTCTTTGCTGCCAAGGCGACACCTGAAATGAGACCCCCTCCCCCGATGGGTACCAGAATCGAGTCTACTTCTTTTAGATCTTCCAGGATTTCAAGTGCAACGGTCCCCTGCCCCGCAATAATATCCGGATCATCGAACGGATGGATAAAGGTCTTGTCCTCCCGTGCGATTTCCTCGGCTTTTTTAAGGCTTTCACCTAAACTCTGGCCGGCGATGACGACCTCTCCGCCATAACCACGTGTTGCTTCCTGCTTGCTGATGGAAGCCCATTCAGGCATTACGATGGTCGCCTGAACATGCGCTTGTTTGGCTGCCAATGCCACCCCCTGGGCGTGATTTCCCGCAGATGCCGCCACGACGCCGCCGGAAGCGATTTTATCATGGTTTCTCAATATACTGTAGGTTGCACCCCTGATTTTGAACGAGCCTGTTTTTTGGAGGTTTTCCAATTTTAAGTAAATTTCTCCACCGAACATTTTACTTAAAGAGGGTGAAAAGACCAGCGGCGTTCTGATGACCTTCCCTTTTATTAATTTCGCGGCTTCTTGAACGTTTTCGAGGGAAATCAATTTTCGATCCTTTCTTTTATTTATGTATTTCCTTGCATAATTGAGCGATTAAGTATTTGACGAAATTTAAAGTTTATTCTATTTAATTGGATGTATTCAATAAATATTTTTGAAATAATTTGGCGCGTTAAAAGAAATTGTCGCATCCAGACAATGTTTTTTCGTACGTTTTTTAAAGAATGCGAAATATGGGTGATTGGACGCAATAAATGAATATTTCAATCTGGTTTGAAAAACGTTTGCTTCAGAGTATCGATCTTTTTTATGCAAAGTGGCCGCAGCCGCCACCCCATAAAGATAGGCTGAAACATTGCAAAATCATCTCACATCGGGGAGAGCATGACAATAAAGATATTTTTGAAAATACATTGTCCGCCTTTGACCAGGCGAGAGACGCTGGTGTTGGGGGAATAGAATTTGATTTACGCTGGACCAAAGATTTACATCCTGTTGTCTTCCACGACACCCATCTTCAAAGGGTTTTTGGGTCCGAGGTTGAACTCAACCAAGCAACCCTGGATGAGTTAAAAACCCACTGTAGATTGATCCCTTCCCTTGAAGAAGTGATTCAAAAGTACGGAAAAATTTTGCATTTAATGGTCGAAATCAAAAAAGAAGTCTATCCGGATCCATCCTATCAGATCATGGTTTTAAAAGATCTTTTTCATGGACTGTCCCCTCAAAAAGATTTTCACTTCATTTCTCTGAATCCTGAAATGTTCCAAATAATCGACTTTGTACCCACATCAGCATTTCTTCCCAGTGCTCGTTTTAATATAAAGGCCTTAAGTAAACTGGCGCTAAATAAAGACTATGGTGGAATTGCCGGCCATTATTTAATTCTAACAAATCGAATCTTAAGAAAACATCATATAAACGGACAAAATATCGGCACCGGATATATTTGTTCTAAAAACTGTTTAATCCGTGAACTCAACAGGGGCGTTAAATGGATTTTTTCGAACAATGCGGTGGAACTTCAGGGCATCTTCAATTCACTTCTGAAATATTAGACTTCTGACAAACGGACCGCTTCTGCCTTTCCTTTTTCCTCATCAACCAAAGAAAAATCCCGCCATCACGGTGGTGGCAAACGCAGAATTTGCCCAGTCGTACATGAGCCAACCCCAAACAGCCTTCTTATCTTCATTCATACATCCATCCCCATGGATTATGAGTTGCGAAGGAGTTCATTAATTATCCGACATTGAGCAAATTCCCTTCATCGGTGCGCACCCCACTCATCCACACTCTCGGATTAAATTTTAATCTGAATATACACCAAAAACCATCGAATCTTCAATAAATCATTCTTATATTGATTTAATGATATCTTTTTGTGTATTGAAAAGACAGCCTCGAACCGTTCAATCTAAGTTGCGGGTTTTGGCAAATTATAGGCCTGTTATGAAATTATGTAAATACGTACTGAAAGAAAGGCTCAAAAATGGATTTATGGCAATTAAATATCTTCTGCAAGGTTATTGAGCTTAAAGGTTTTTCAAAAGCCGGAAAAGCCGTCCATCTATCTCAGCCCACCATCAGCAGCCACATCAAAGATCTAGAAAATCACTTTGGATGTCAACTTATCGATCGTCTCGGCAAGAAAGCGGTCCCGAGCAAAGCCGGCGAATTATTATATACCTATGCCCGAAAGCTGATTGCTTTGCGAGATGAGGCTGAAACCGCTATGGACGAATTTCAGGGAAAAATCAAGGGGCGCCTGGTCATCGGTGGCAGTACAATCCCCGGAGGATATATTCTGCCACAACTCATCGGTGCTTTTACAACGGATTATCCTGAAGTTAAGATTTCACTGATTATCGGTGACACCGATCAGATAATACAGGACACCCTATCCGGTTTACTGGAACTCGGTATTGTGGGCGCCAAACCGTCAGATAAAAACATTGCCCAGGAGAAACTGATCGAAGACGAAATGCGGCTGATTGTTACCGCCGATCATAAGTGGGCCGGGAAAAAACATATCTCCTCGGAATTAATGTTCAAAGAACCTTTTATGGTTCGCGAGCCAGGTTCCGGGACGTTAAAATCTATCAAGATGAGTTTAACAGAGAAAGGCCATATCTTTGAGGATCTTAACATTATTTCAGAAATGGGAAGTACGGCGGCGATTATTCAGGGTATAAAAAGCAAGGTAGGAATTTCGATCCTCTCCACCATTGCGGTGGCAGAAGAACTGAAAGCGGGGACTTTAAAAGCTCTGGCAATTAAAGACCTGAAGCTGAAGCGAAGTTTTTATCTTATAAGACACAAACATCGCAGTGCCTCTCCTTTGTGTAGGGCCTTTAACGAATTTCTTAAAAAAGAATTTACCACAAAATAACCGTTGGCGGTGTGCTATCGCTTCGCGATTCCCTTTAAAAAAACCAGGTTCAGTACGGGTAAAATTAAACGGCCGTCTATTTTAAACAGTTGTCAGACGGCTTATTGTCCGCTATCGTCACTTAAAAGCGTGTTGCCGTCAGGATTGGAATCCTTGGAGCTCTGGCTCTCTGTTGAAAATCCCTCGGGTTCCGGCAACATACGATCTTTCCTCAAAAACCGATCGCTCTCAACAGCCTTGTCTACACCATCTGCTGTGATGGCCCATACTCCGGATTCCGTACGCCGAATCCAGTCTTTTTCTTTAAGATACCAGACATGAAACTCCATGTGCTCCTGGGGACAGCTTAGATACTTTTCCAGTTCAACGATTCCCATCCCCGGATTTGACGCATCCCGCCTGCGTGCCGTATAGAGCAGGGATAGGACCCCTTGCCGAATCCGATTGTCGTCATCGAAACCGTCCGAGTGTGACGCCTCTTCGAAAATCTTCCAGCTGGCCGCGCGTTGCTGATCATATTTTACGTCATAGGCCGCCCGCTTTTCCGGATCAGCCAGCACACGGTATGCATCATTAAGCGTGTTGAATTTTTCTGCATTTCCGGTTTGTGTATTATCGGGATGGTACCGCTTCGCAAGCAACCTGAAAACTCTTTCGATCATCTCCGTATCCGCATTCGGGCTTATCTGAAGATTTTCGTAATAATCGGTGAAAGCCTTTATCTCCATACGTTAACTCCTTATAGACACCCTGGATTAATATTTTTTCATACCTATAATAAACGGTATGTGATGTCAACATACCAATCGAGCAAAGATGGCCATCTGATTTAAAAAACATGAATTGCTCGGACTCGAGCTTTAAAAATAACAAACTGTTTTATCAAAAAATATGAGGAATCCAGATCATGCGCCGAATCCGTAACATTCCTTGAGCAGTTTTCGTGTGGCAGCACTTACGTTGCGGGTATTGATATCTTTGGATGAAACCCAGCTTGCATCCACAGCATCATCTCCGGGTTTGACTTCCCCACGGATATAATCGGCTGCCAGATCTAAAATCACATAATGGAACCGGATTCGGCCGCTGTCGTCTCTTTCAATCACATCAAAAGTATAAACAGGTTCCCCGGCCCGAATATAAATCCCGGTCTCTTCCAGGATCTCTCGTTCCGCAGCTTCCTGAAGGGTCTCGCCCAACTCAACGCGTCCCCCGGGGATAGACCACTGGTTTTCAGCAGGCGGGTTGCTCCGTAACACCAGCAAGACTTTACTGTCCTTAAAAATAACAGCGCCCACCGCCACCCGCGGGGAGCTGGGATAGGCGCCGTTAATATCCCGTTTAGATCTTTCATGGGTCATTTGATCTGGTATCCCATAATTCGATTCATCTGCATCAACGAGTAGGACTCCGAAGCCACGGTCTTTCAGAGCTTTTGCCACAAGCGCGGACAGGGTGCGATTTCCACTTCCCCCCTATCCGGAGATTAATCTTTTTATTCCACCTTCTCTTTCGGGTTTTTATGGATCTGTGCCATTACCTTGTCCACTTCCTTTTGCATTGCATCAGGAAATTTTTCGATGGCTTCATCTAAAGTTATCGCTTCGAGTATAGACTGAAGCATTACAGGCCCCGACGGTGTCATCAACTGCGTTTGCCCCATATAAATGGGACGCCGGCTGTCATCCGGTGACATGTCAGGCTTTACAGGCGTAAGTTGTCGGATTGCCGCGACTTTAATATCGGTGAAAGATTCCTCACGGTAAAGGTTGTTCCGATCGACTGTTAAATTAATCTGGGTCTTCTGGTTATTACTCGCCATACTTAACTCCTTTTAAAGGTGCTGGTTTCAATGACCGGATGCGCTTTGGGCATTTTAGTTTATGAAGCAATAAGGGCGACACGCATTTTCGATATCAGATGGAACAGTATTTGTCCATATTTACCCTACAAAATTAGCGTAGGCCCACAATGCCGTGTAGTATATCGATCTTAATCGCCGCACAGACTAAGGGCGGCGGACACGTTTTAACCCCACGATGGATCTTTCTAATTTCAAATACGGAAGCGTATACGTTTTCAAGCGCAACTCAAATTTTGTCTGGTTCTCATCCCCCATGCCTGTTTTTTTATGGATCAACGAACGCATGGATTCAATCTCCGCTTTAGAACGTTTTCCTTTCATGGCGATGATTATTCCGTCTTTGTCCAGTAAAGGCAGTGCCATCAGAACAAAATCCGGCGTAGAAGACAGCGCACGGCTGATAATGGCATTAAAAGCGCCTGCAAAGACGGCCTGTTTGGAGAATTCCTCTGATCGGATATGAAAAGCTTCAATATTTTCAAGTCCCAGAATCCTGATGATATGTTTTAAAAAACTGACCTTTTTACGGGAAGCATCGATCAGCGTAACAGATAAAGACGGCTTCAATATCTTCAATGGAATCCCAGGGAAACCACCGCCGGAGCCTATATCGAGAAGCGATGCATTCGGGGGAATCATGGAATCCGGTGCCATGGAATCCAGAAAATGTTTTACTGCAACCTCCACGGGGTCGGTAATTGCAGTCAGATTCATCTTTCGGTTCCATTTCGCAAGTTCCATGGCATGGATTGTAAATTTTTCCACCGCATCCGAATCAACTTGGATTTCAAGCGCCTGTGCGCCGTCATAAAGCAGTTTCTTCCATTTGAACGATCCGATTTGCATAACCCCACCGAGCCGTTATCCATTTTTATTGACCTGAACAGTGCAGATTGATACAGTGACCCTGTTTGTGCAAAGCACAGGTAATAACCACCCATAGAAAGGGTGCTTTGATGGTGACCCTAAAAGGGTCTTTATAAAAAATATTCACCGCAGCCGCAAAGAGCGCAGAGCTTTTGGTTTTTTTTGCTTTTCGTTGACCCCGAAGGATAGGCTCTGCCTTCTCCGGGACAGAGGACGCCGAAAAGCAAAACGACTCAACCCTTCGGATAATAAAATGCTCGTATTGGCACCTTGCAACTAAAGAATTGATGCCTTTTGTCGTTTCCGCAGCTTATGCTGCTTAGTACTTTTCCATTGCCGTCCTCTCAACGGCAATGGAAAAATTATTATTCTCTGCGGCCTTTGCGTCTCAAGCGAAGCGGGCGGTGAATATAAACTAACATACCTGCATAGCAAAGCAGGGACCTTCAGCTTAGCTGAAGGTTTAATGGATTAATTAATACACTTTAGAAATCGGAAGCTGTTCGTGTGTAAGATCGGACAGTTTTGGGTACTGTTGATCTTTTTCCGAAATCGTCGGGTTTTCAACAGGCCAGCGAATACCGATATCCGGATCAGACCAGATAATGCCGCCTTCATCTTCCGGCGCATAGAAATCCGAGCATTTGTAAAAAAAGTGGGCGGTGTCGCTCAATACGCAGAAACCGTGAGCAAATCCTTCGGGTATATACAGCTGACGCCTGTTTTTATCCGATAAATGGATACCGGTC
>JAQBBE010000161.1:0-5449 GCA_032126435.1 Desulfobacterales bacterium
CCCCGGAGAGACTGATCCCCCAGGAGAAATAACCCTTGTCCGCAATAACGCCGATCAAAGTCGGGACAACACCGGCACCTAAAACAAACGCGATGGGTATGGCTAAAGAGATGGCCACATTTCGGTTTTCAGGTGTACTTATCGATGACAATGCAGCAAACCCGGAGGGGAAAAAGCATACCGCCAGCATGGGTTGAAGAAATACTAAAGTGGCAACCCAGCGCGTTGATACAATACCCAGCAGCAGTGTGAGAATCCCGGTAACAAAAAACACGCTCAGCATAACGCTTTTCGCTCCAAGCCGGTCTGTTGCCCATCCGCCGATAAACGCCGTACCTAACGTCGAAATGCGGGAAATGCCCACCAGGGTGTTGGCCCAATCTCGACTTACGCCGTGTTCGGTGACCAGGTATAACGGAAGCATGTTGTAAATTCCAACCGTACTGGTAATGGCCAAACTGAATAGAAAAATCAAAATCCAGAAAGCCGGGATCTTGAGAATCGTCTGGATCGATGAAAAATTGGGTGCTTCTCCTGAGAAATTTCCGCCCTTTCCAAATCGGACAAAGACAATCCCGATAATAACCGAACCGATTCCGACCAAAAATAAAATATTGCGCCAGACGAACCAATGGAGAAGTATTTCAGCCAGCAGCGGGGTTAAGACAAAGCTCAAATTTGGGGCAAGTTCATGAATGGCGATTGCTTTACCCCAGTGCCTGGGATTGACCAAAGATGTCACCGTTGTAATCCCTGATGGAAGATACGTTCCCGCTGAAATCCCCAGCAGGAATATGGACACTCGCATGGCAAAGAGACTTCTGCTGAAAGAGATTAATGAAAGGGCGGCACCGACAGCTATCGCCGAGGCAATGATAGTTTTTCTGTGGGTAATCCGAGAAGATATGTGTCCGGACCCTAACAGTGATATGAAGTACCCCATGGAAAGGAACAGAAAAAGCGAACCGGCATTACCATGGCTCAATACCAGATCTTTTTCGATGTTCGGCAGTAATGGCGCCGAGATGAGTCGGGACGTAAAGTTTAACAAAAAGATGGAGGTTATCAGCAAAAGTGGTGTAAGTTGAGAGCGAAAAGTCCTCCCCCCGGCCGTATGGTCGTTGCCGACTTGGCGTGTTTCAACAGTGTTCAAGATTTATATTTCCAACCCAGACCCACTGGAAATGCGCGCGAAGCATCCCCAAGAAATAACCGTGAAATTCGGATTTCGAAATTAAAGTATTTTAACGTCCAATGTTTGTTAACAGGTTTTTTGCCCCAAAAAGTACAAAATTTAACCATGGGCGCTTAAAAAAATGAGACCATATAGGGTTTGTTGACAATTTTCAACTGATTCTTTACTATATTGAATTCACCCTATAGTTGCATAAATAACATGGCAAAATTAGTTTAATGACGATAATGATCGGCATTTCCAGACTGTTTCTCTTTGAAGTCCCCGGTGGCGTCGTTGCCGGTTAGTGCTCGCTCGTGCACTTAAGGATAATAGCGGTGAAGCTTAAAGGAAGACTTGCCCTTTTTTATGAACTCATGATACGTTGACAAATCCATCGACCATCAAATGTGTTGAAAAGACACTTTTTTGCCGCTATAAAAAATGGATTCGGAAAAATAAGGGTTCAAGATCTCAGACAAGCCCGTGTAAGTTTTTAACGAGCAGGGGGAGACATCCGATACATACCATAGAGAACCTTAATGCTTGAAAACACCGTTTTGGGACAACCGGTGGCGGAATGGAAGCAGAAACAAAAAAAAGGATTACGATATAGATCATAACCCCCAGAAATAATTGGTACGCCTGGCAGGATTCGAACCTGCGACCTACGGATTAGAAGTCCGTTGCTCTATCCAGCTGAGCTACAGGCGCTCGAAAAAATAAAAACCTATAAGTAACACATGCCTATCGTTATGTCCATAAAAAATATTTGGAAAGATTAGACGGTAGGTTCTTTCTCGTATGGGGATATCCCATTGAAATATTAATATGAAAAAAACCACAACAAGAAAAAAAGACCCCAAGAAAAAAACGGATTTCATCGAGGCTGACAAAAATGCCGGTGATGGCGAGAAGGCGAAGCATCCTTCCTCCGATACAGCCCTGGTTAAATTTGATCCGCTCCAAAGATATCTGTCTGAAATCAGTAAATACAAGCTTCTTACCAGAGAGCAGGAGATTGAACTTGGCAAAAAAGTTCAGGAGGGGGGGGACAGTGAGGCTGCATACATTATGGTGACCGCCAACCTTAGACTTGTGGTAAAGATTGCCTTGGAATTTCAGCGGGTCTGGATGCAGAATCTTTTAGACCTGATTCAGGAAGGCAATATCGGACTTATGCAGGCGGTTCAAAAATTTGATCCCTACAAGAATGTCAAGTTTTCATATTACGCCTCATTTTGGATAAAAGCCTATATACTCAAATTCATTATGGACAACTGGCGTCTCGTAAAAATCGGAACGACCCAGGGGCAGCGGAAACTGTTTTTTAAGCTAAAAAAGGAAAAACAGAAACTGATTGACCAGGGGTTTGATCCGAAACCGAAGCTTCTTTCAGAGAGACTGGGCGTATCCGAACGCGAAATTATAGATATGGACCAGCGGCTAGACGGCTGGGACGTCTCTCTGGATGCGCCTTTAAAAGATGATTCAGATACGGAAAGAATCGATTTTATAAATACAGACGCCGAATCCACAGAAGATCTGGTGGCCAAGAAAGAGATTGAGGCCCTTCTTCATAATAAAATTGAAGAGTTCAAAAAAACCATGACGTCAAGGGAGCTTGAAATATTCGAGCATCGAATTTTTGCCGACAGTCCTGCAACGTTGCAGGAGATCGGTGACCGCTACAATATATCAAGGGAACGTGTACGTCAGGTTGAAAAAAACATTATCAAGAAGCTGAGAGATTATTTTAAGCGGGAAATCCCCGATTTTGATTCTTACGATAATGTCAATGTCTCTGATTAAAGAGGAAGTATAAAAAAATGAAGGACAGTTTTTTAAAATTGACCATCATGGGTATGGTCATTTTAATTTTTTCCGGTTGTATGCATCATATGAAGCCCGCTGAAACCCTCGATCAAGATCAGGGCGAGGCGGCGATAGATTCCGTTGAACATGAAAGCTCCTATTATTACTTTTCAGAGGCACAGCTTCAGCGGAAAAAAGGCAACCTGGACAAGGCGATTGACTATCTGAACAGAGCGATTCAGGAAGACCCTGAATCATCCTATTTGCAATTAGAGTTGGCACTCTTGTATCTCCGGCTCAAGGACAATGAAAACACCCTTAAAATTGTCGAAACGGTGATGGCAAAAGAGCCCGACAACGTTCGTGCGCTGGTCATGTTCGGAAGGTTGAATCAGGCGCTTAAGCAGATTGATCCTGCTGAAAAAACGTATGAAAAGGTGATTTCCCTGGATCCGAAACAAAAGGATGTCTATTTACTTTTGGGCGGCCTGTATATGCAGGAAAACAAACTGGATGAAGCATTAAGGGTCTACCAACAACTTGTCCGGAACTTTCCGGGATCCTATGCGGGACATTTCTTCATTGGAAAAATTTATGTCGCCAAAGGAGATCTGAAAAGGGCGGAAAAAGAATTCAGACAAACCATAGAATTAAATTCCGATCTTGAAGAGCCGCGTTTTGAACTGCTGAATCTGTATAAAACAATGGGCAAAGACAAAGAAATTAAACTGCTGTATCAGGGAATTCTAGAAAAAGATCCACGAAATATAAGAGCGGCTTTGGAATTGGGGCATTATTACCACCAGAAGGGGAAGTTGTCCCATGCAAAAAAAATTTTTCAAGATCTGGGGGTCAGAAGCGACACTGAAAAGGAAGTGATCAGAACGATTGTTCAGCGCTATTTGGAACCAAAGAAATATGCGGCGGCAGCGGTCATTCTTGAAGGCATGTTAAAGGGTTCTCCGGACAGCTCGGATCTTCATTATGTGGCCGGTGTTGCACTGGAGGGGAAAAAAAATTGGGACAAGGCCATCGAGCATTTTAAAAGAGTGACTCCGGATTCCAGCTTTTATCAGGATGCCGCGGTTCGTATTGCATTTTTATACCAGGAACAGAAAAAAACTGAACAAGCCATCGATTATTTAAACAGTGTCATTAAAATAGCCCCCGACAATCCGGAGCTGTTGCTTTATCTGGGATCCCTTTATGAAGAAAACGAAGAATTTTCAAAAGCTGAAAGTGTTCTTAAACAGGGACTTGAAAGGGAGCCCGACAATACCCGCTTTCATTTTCGTTTGGGTGTTGTATATGATAAATGGGGTCGGAAAGCGGATTCAATCAATGAGATGGAAACGGTGATCCGGCTGGATCCGAAGGACGCCAATGCATTGAACTATCTCGGGTATACCTATGCAGATCTTGGAGAAAAACTGGATGAGGCTGAACGTCTTATTAAAGCGGCATTAGAAGAAAAACCGGATGACGGGTATATTACCGACAGCCTGGGCTGGGTATATTTTAAAAAAGGACTTTTCGAGAAAGCGGTGAAATATTTGGAGAAGGCAGTCAGCCTGGTTCCCGATGATCCGATTATCCTCGAACATATGGGAGATGCATACCTTGAGATACGCCATAAGGAAAAAGCGCTGGAATTCTACAAACGTTCGTTGTTGAACAAAAATAAAGACAAGAAGAATATAGAAAAAAAGATCCGGGAATTGACCGGAAAATGAAATTCACGACCCGATACATTCAGCTTCCATCGATTCTTTTTATCTTCACTTTTTTTTTCTCAGCCTGCACCATCCTTGCCCCAAGGGTTTCCGAAAGACCCAAGGACCTTATTTCACTCGAAGCGGAAAAGACCATTTCGACGCTAAAAAATCAAAATCTTAAACTCAAGACCTTTAAAGGTGTGGGCAATATCAAATTCCGGGGAAGCAAAAAAAAAGACGTTGCCGGCCGTATCGCATGGGTCGCGTCAGCGCCTGACAGAATTCGGATCTCTTTAAGCAGCGTTTCAGGACAACTCATGATCAGTGTTGCCAGTGATGGTCAATGGCTCTATCTTATTTCCCATTCCAGTGGTGATTTTTATAAAAAACCTGCGACAGCTTCTTCCATGAGAAGACTTTTTACGATTCCCGTAAAAACTGAAGATATGGTCGATATTTTGGCCGGCCGTGTTCCGATCCATTCATATGATTCTGCGGTTTTAACGGACAATAGATCTCAAGTTTACAGCACTGAAGGTCATACGGTTTCGACACGAAATGGAAGTGAAGATTCGGGTCAAAACGGGTATGTTCTTGTGCTAAAAAAAAAATGGGGGGACATTGTCGAGAAAATATACCTTGATGAAAAGAAAAAAAATGTTCATAAGGTCGAAATGTTTGACGCAGCCGGCACCCTTGCATATCGGGTTGAATTTGATAGAATGCGGGCGACAAACGGGTATCG
>JAQBBE010000162.1:0-7945 GCA_032126435.1 Desulfobacterales bacterium
GTGTATCCTGTGGAGGGTCATCTGGTGGTCATCCACGACAACCGGCTCGAACGAACCACCAACGGCAGCGGTTACGTATGGGAACAGACGTTTTCATACCTGCGAACACTGGACGCCGGTCAAGGGGAGAAAATCCCCACCCTCGAAGAAGTGCTCGACCTGATATCGGAACGGGCCGGAATCAACATCGAGCTGAAGGTGCCGGGTACCGCGGCATGGGTGGCAAAGGTGATTCAGGACAGGATTCGAACCCATTGGGACGTAAACAATTTTCTGGTTTCTTCGTTCAATCATCATGAGATCGCCGCTGTAAGACAGCTTGACGACCGAATTCGAATCGGCGCCCTGATCGCCGGCCTCCCGTTGGATTACGCACTTTTTGCGCAAAAGCTGGGAGCCTATTCGGTCCATCAAAGCATTGAATTTGTCAACCGTGAATTCATCGCCGATGCTCATGACCGGAATTTAAAGGTTTTTGTCTACACGGTAAATCATCCTGAAGATATCGCAAGGATGGATGCTATGGGTGTGGACGGGGTTTTTACAAACTACCCGGATCGGGTGTTGTCGTTTCTGGGATCGAAATCCGATTCGCGCCCACGTTAGGGTAAAATGATGAATAGAGAAGATATGCTTGCAAGAATTGCCGATGCCGGTCAGAAATGGGATTTTATTGTGATCGGCGGGGGCGCCACCGGTGTGGGGGTTGCCCTGGAAGCCGCCTCCCGGGGCTACCGGATCGCAC
Organism: Desulfobacterales bacterium; assembly: GCA_032126435.1. Taxonomy (GTDB): domain Bacteria; phylum Desulfobacterota; class Desulfobacteria; order Desulfobacterales; family UBA11574; genus JAAXQD01. The sequence continues at coordinate 746 of JAQBBE010000162.1, forward strand.
TTTTGGAGCAAAACGACTTTGCATCCGGGACGTCCAGCCGAAGCACCAAATTGATCCATGGGGGCGTTCGTTATCTGCAGCAGGGAAATGTCTCCCTGGTTTTAGAGGCCTTGAAGGAGCGCGGCATATTGCGGCGCAACGCACCCCATCTCGTACACGATCTGCCGTTCATCGTTCCCACCTATGACTGGTGGGAAGGGCCGTTTTACGGGATCGGCTTAAAACTTTACGATTTGCTGGCCGGAAAAGAGGGCTTCGGCCCCTCGGAAATCCTATCCAAGGAAGAAACCCTGGAGAAAATCCCGACGGTCGAAACCGATGGGTTGCGGGGCGGGGTCATCTATCACGACGGGCAATTCGACGATTCCCGCCTGGTTGTCAACCTGGCGCAAACTGCTGCCGAGCAGGGGGGCACGCTCATCAATTACATGGAGGTCGTAAAGCTGATCAAAAAAAACGATCTTGTGGGCGGCGTCATTGCCCGGGATATGGAAAGTGGCCGTGAGTATGAAATGAAATCCCGGGCGGTTATCAATGCAACGGGCGTCTTCAGCGACCGGATTCGGCGAATGGATGACCCTGTAAGCCCGCCGTTCATGCGGCCCAGCCAGGGGGTTCACATTGTCCTGGACAGATCTTTTCTGCCGGGGGAAACCGCCATCATGGTGCCCCACACCGACGACGGCCGAGTGCTCTTCGCAATTCCCTGGCATCACCGGGTTCTTGTGGGAACCACCGACACGCCGGTGGAAGACGTGTCCATGGAGCCGCTGCCCATGGACCATGAAATAGAATTTTTGTTAAAGCATACCGCACGATATCTTACCAAAGACCCTGAACCCGGAGATGTTCTTAGCATGTTTGCCGGTCTTCGCCCCCTGGTGAGCGGCAAACAGCATCTTGATACCGCCAGGATTTCAAGAGAGCACACCCTTTCGATTTCGCGAACCGGCCTGGTAACCATCGCCGGCGGAAAATGGACCACGTACCGCAAGATGGCCGAAGAGACCGTGGACCAGGCAATTGTCGTTGCCCGGCTGAACCATCAGCCCTCGGTGAGTGAAACGCTGCAGATACACGGGTATCACCATCATGCCGATCAGTTCGAGAATTTAAAAGATTATGGGACGGATGCGCTGGAAATACAGAAACTGGTAGAACATGAATCCGGCCGGGGTGCCCCGTTACCCGGCGGTTCCATCGTCCGCGCGGAAGTGATCTGGGCGGTAAAATCGGAGATGGCGCGCACGGTCGAAGACTTTCTGGCCCGCCGCCGCCGAATCTTATTTTTAGACGCGCGCGCCGCCATGAAGATGGCCCCGGCGGTAGCGGAATTAATGGCCGCTGAATTAAAAAAAGGAATCCATTGGCAAAAAACGCAAATCGAGTCCTTTCGAAAAACAGCATACAACTATTTATTATAATCCTGATCGATCGTAAACGAACGGGGAGAAACATTATAAGTATTTGAAATAAAAATCCCTAAGCGGCCTTTTGACAGGTCCAAATTGCAAGGAGACTGTATATGAGCGGTATTATCCTAATAACCGGGGCGACATCCGGTTTTGGCGAGGCCTGCACCCGACGCTTCGTGAAAGAAGGCTGGCGGCTCGTTCTGGTGGCCAGAAGAAATGAACGATTAAAAGCATTGCAACAAAGACTGGGGGGTGAAACCTCCGTTCACATCGTTACCCTGGATGTTCGCAATCGGGAAGCGGTGATGAATGAACTGTCCAATCTGCCTGAAAAATTCTCGGATGTGGACGTCCTCGTGAACAGTGCCGGTCTTGCGCAGGGTCTTGAAGCGGCCCATGAAGCAGACGTTTCAGACTGGGATACCATGGTGGACACCAATATCAAGGGACTGATGTACTGTACCCGGGCGGTGCTGCCGGGCATGGTCGCACGAAATCGAGGACATATTGTCAACATCGGTTCTGTTGCAGGTGACTGGCCGTATCCGGGAGGAAATGTATATGGTGCCACCAAAGCTTTCGTAAAACAATTTTCCCTCAATTTGCGCGCCGATCTGTTCGGGACCCCCATACGCATAACCAATATCGAGCCCGGTTTGGCGGAAACCGAGTTTTCCGTGGTTCGTTTCAAGGGAGATGGGGAAAAAGCGGCCAAGGTGTACGAAGGAACACAGCCTTTAACCGCTGAGGATATTGCGGAAATGATTTACTGGGTGGCAAGCCTGCCGGCTCATATCAATATCAACCGCTTGGAAGTCATGCCGGTTTGTCAAACCTGGGCACCGTTTGCCATTAACCGCGATAGTTGACGGAAACGACTTTCAGAGTCTATGATGAGAATTTGACGTTCTTTGCGTATTAAGTTCATATCATTGAAATCCGTCATTTAAGTCCGATGCAGGATAAACCTTTTTAAAGGGGATGGGTGCAATAAAAAAAATGATATTTGAAGCCGTACTTTTTGATCTTGACGGGACATTGATCGACACCCTGGAGGATATCGGTGATGCTGTCAACAGGAGTCTGTCCAAAAAAGGTTTTCCAACGCATGCCATTTCCATTTACCGGAAGTTTGTGGGGGATGGCTCGAGAACCCTTATGGAACGGGCATTGCCCAAAGAACATCGCAATGATAAAAATATTGATGCCTGTCTGAAAGAATATGTTGAAGATTACAGCCGCAATTATAACGTAAAGTCTAAACTCTATTTTGGCATACCCAATTTGTTGGATCGATTGAAGGCCAAAGGCGTTAAACTTGCCATTTTGTCGAACAAGCCGGATGCCATGACAAAAACCTGTGTCAACGCCTTTCTGTCGAAATGGGATTTCGATGTTGTTTTCGGGGAGCGCGATTCAGTTCCCCGTAAGCCGAATCCACAGGGAGCCCTTGAAATCGCGAAAAAAATGTCGATTCCCCCATCTAATTTTCTGTATCTTGGCGACACGGCGACGGATATGAAGACAGCTGTTTCTGCCGGCATGTTCCCCGTTGGCGTGCTTTGGGGTTTTCGCTCCTCAAAAGAGCTAAAGGAAAATGGAGCGTGCGCTATTATCGACCAGCCGTCAGCGGTTTTAGATCTTTTGCAGGGGCTGTTGGTCAATCCCTGATCCGTTAAAAATTTCAAGCTGTTTGAGGCGCTTGCGACGAGTTCTTGAAATTTAGCAGCACTGTTTGGAACGCCCCCAAATGGTCACTGAGCGAGCAAAACGGACTTTTTACGAAATCATCAAATTTTAAAGGCCGTAAACGAGGAGAAACCATGGATGTCTGTGTCGAGAACAACGTATTAGAAGAATTACTGCAGCTTTTAATATTGGAAAAAATAGAAGAGAACATTTTCCGGGGCCAGAGCCAGGATCTGGGCTTTGGCAGCGTGTTTGGCGGTCAAGTGCTGGGCCAGGCCTTATCGGCGGCTTATGAAACCATAGCGCCGGATCGCAAAGCCCATAGCCTGCATGCCTATTTTCTCCGAATGGGAGATGTGACCCGACCGATCGTTTATGAAGTCGACGCCATCCGGGACGGAAAGAGTTTTACCACCCGCCGCGTGGTGGCCATACAGAAAGGCCTCGCAATATTCAGTATGGCGGCATCGTTTCAAATCGACGAGCCCGGATTCGATCATCAAGACCGGGCGCCGGAGGTTATCGGGCCGGAAGGTTTAGAATCGGAGCTGGAGCTTGCCATGAAGCTGGCTGACAAGATCCCGGAATCGATTCGAGAAAAAATCTTGTGCAAAAAGCCGATCGAGTTAAGACCTGTGAATCCCATCAACCCCTTTGCTCCGGAAAAAAAGGACCCGGTTAAATATATATGGTTCAAGGCCATCGACAGAATGCCCGACGATCCGAAAGTGCACCAATATATGCTGGCCTATGCATCGGATTTCGGACTGGTGGACACCTCCCTTTACCCACACGGGCATAGTTATTGGGCGCCGAATATACAAGTCGCCAGCCTGGATCACGCCTTGTGGTTCCACAGGGATTTTAGAATGGACCAATGGCTTTTGTACGTTATCAAGAGTTCCACCGCCAGCCGGGCCAAAGGATTGAACCATGGGCAGGTCTTCACCCGGGACGGAAAGCTCGTTGCCTCCGTGAACCAGGAAGGCCTGATCCGACACCATGTTAAGGGATAGCAAAATACCATGAATTGTTACTACAGCAAGATTGGAGAAAAGCGCCCATGAAACTTCCGGCCAACAAGACCAAGATCGTCTGCACCATCGGACCGGCCTCCCAGTCGGTTGAGGTCATTGAACAAATGACCCGGGCCGGAATGAACGTGGCACGCCTCAATTTCTCCCATGGGGATTTCGCCGGCCACCAGAAAGTGATCGATAATATCCGTGCCGCATCCCGTGAAGTCGGGAAACGGATTGCCATCATGGGCGATCTGCCTGGGCCCAAAATGCGTATTGGCCAGCTCGCTGACGAGCCGATTGAATTGAAGCCCGGCGATGCGTTCACCCTTACTACGGAAAAGATTGCCGGTGACAGCCGCCGGGTTTCCGTAACCTTTTCCCGTCTACCGCAGGCCGTGAAACCCGGCGACACTTTGTACCTGAATGATGGTTACATTCAAATACAGGTGGTCTCCGTGGAAGAAAAAGACGTCCATTGTCGGATCGTAGTCGGCGGCGAACTACTGTCGCACAAAGGGCTCAACTTGCCGGACATCGACCTCGGCATCAGCGCATTTACGGACCGCGACCACGAATGTCTCAAATTCGCTGCGGACCAGGGTATCGACGTGGTGAGCCAATCATTTGTCGAGTCGGCAGCAGATATTAACGCCGTCCGTGACGCTGCGGCAGTTTTGGGCTACCATCCGTTCATTATTGCCAAGATCGAACGCTCGATAACAAACGCTCGCCTGGATGGAATTTTCGAAGCCGCCGACGGTATCATGGTCGCCCGGGGTGATCTGGGCGTGGAAATACCCATCGAACGGATTGCCATGGATCAAAAAAAACTGATCCATATGGCGAATCTCAAGGGCAAACCGGTCATTACCGCCACTCAGATGTTGGAGTCCATGACCCGTAACCGGCGTCCGACCCGAGCGGAGTCCACGGATGTGGCCAATGCCATCCTCGACGGCACCGACTGCGTCATGCTATCCGGCGAATCCGCCGTGGGGAAGTATCCGGTGGAATCTGTGGAAATGCTCGTCAAGATCGCAGCCGCAACCGAGCCCGGTCGCCCCGGTTATAAGGTCAGGGAAATTCTTAGAGAATATAACCGAAAGGGCGATGTCGGTGTGAGAGATCTTCTCACCATGAGCGTGGAGACTATTGTGGAACATGTTTCTCCTGCCCTGGTACTTGTACCCAGCCTGAGCGGTGGAACCGCGAGAAGTATCACCCGGTTCAGACTGCCGGTCTGGATTGCGGCAGTGAGTGCTGATGAGGCCGTCTGCCAAACCCTCACACTTTCTTACGGTGTTTACCCGGTACATGAGCTCGATCCGCCTGAGACCTGGAACGAGTTTGCCCGAAACTGGCTAAGGTCACACGGGGTGGATGGAAATTTCGTGGTTTTGTCCACAGGACCTTCGCCCAAATACCCCCAGGCAAACAACCGAATTGAAATTATCGACCTCAGGAGTCCATAGGAGATTGAAGATTTCAGATTGTTGAAGACCGCCGAAGCACAACAACCGGAATGAATCTGGAGCAGGGCAATGCACGCAGATCTTGTGGACAGTGAAAATTATTTGTTAAACTCGTGTCAGGATTTTTCGGCTACATATGTGGCGGTTTCCAGGCTTGAATACGATCTGAACAAAAACGCTTCTTTGGCATCATCGAAAACAATCGATGCTTTGTACCATGTGATCCAAAAAAGCATCCACGCGTCCCAGAGACAGTCCTATTTTTTATACAGAAAAGCGGCAAAAACCCTCCTTTTTCTTGCGTCCGCCTGTGAAGATCGGGACCTGGCGGGAAAATCTATCGAGTGTCTCAAACATATTGTCAATGATTGTGTCGGACCTTCACACCGGGCGGCGGCCGAGGCGTTGGGCTCGCTTCCGCTGGATATAACAGGACCGTTTTTAAACGAGGAGAAAATTAATAGGGTTTCGTCGATCCGCTGGGATGATTTCTGCAGAAAAACAGGTTTGAGCCAACGCTGCGACATGAAATGTATCGGCCGGAGTCTTGTGTTCTCCCTTACGAGTGATCTTCTGGTTGTCATAAAATGCTCACGATCGGATTCCGAGAATGCGGCCTTGAATCGGGAGGCATTATGGATGGCGTATTTGCAGACGGTTAAGTCCGAATTCCCCATAAGATTCGATATTCCGACACCGTTCAGGTTCGGGAAAACGTATCTATTCAGACTTACGGATATTCCGAACCGGCTGAAAAAGAAAACGGCGGTAAGTATCGATACCGCCATAGGATTTAGGGTTCATTCCGATTATTTTGTATATCCGAATCCGCTGCCGGATGAACCGCGCCTTGATTGGAAAAATTTTATGGAGGTTATGCGGCGGAACGCCTGGCTACTGGGAAGGCTCGCCGCCATGGGTATCGTTCACACGGCACCGGTACCTCTTTTTCACAATCGGGTACAACGGCACCGGCGACATGACGGCGGATATTATGAATGGCCGAGGGGCGGAAGGCTGGATAGATGGTTAATGTCATGCCGTTATCCGAACCTGGGGAAATCGGGTATCAGAGATTTTGAGCATCTTGAGGCGATTTCAGGATCTTCTCGCCGGTATTACCGGCTGATTGGAAATCATTTCATAAGCCTTGTCCTTATATGTGCCAGTTATTTCCGCAATCATCATCCTGAACGGGTGGGTTTTGACGAAAAAGGGGCTCCCATAGATGCCCGGAACCTTTTCTGTCCGAATTCAATGCGGGAGCTGATAGAGGCTTTGTTTAACACATATTATGAAGGGTTTACGCGGAGGAAAACAGAAGATCGTTTGCCGGTGGATTTCGATCATTTTGTTTTACGCGCCATCGATGAATTCGGCGTTGATCAATACATGGAGGAGATTTTCAGAGCCGCGGATCAACAGGAGATGAGTGACGATGAATTCAATGAATTTTTAAAAAAGCGCGGAATTGCCGGGGACCGCATCGATGACCTGGCAAAAGGCCTGGAGGACATAACCATGATGACAGGCCCGCATCTGGGCGGTTTTAACCAAAGGATTTCTTTGCCCGAACTTATACATTTCACCGGAACCGCAACG
>JAQBBE010000163.1:0-2870 GCA_032126435.1 Desulfobacterales bacterium
ATTTTATTGTGCCGGCGTTCCATCGAGCCGCGATACGGCAAGTGGACGATTCCGGCAGGATATTTTGAACAGGGCGAGACGGTTGAAGCGGGTGCAAAACGGGAGCTCTATGAGGAGGCCCGGGGCTTCGTCGAATTTCTCGAACCCTATGCCCTCTACAATATTCCCTTTATCAGCCAGGTCTATCTGATATTTCGGGGTGGGTTGAAGGATAATAATTTTCGAGCAGGGCAGGAGAGCCTGGAGACCCTGCTGTTCAAGGAACATGAGATTCCCTGGGATGATCTGGCCTTTACCGTGGTAAGGGAAGTCCTTCGCCGATATTACAAGGATTTATTAAAAGGTGACTTTCCCTTTTTCATGAGTGATATCCTGCCGGATGGGATTGCGTCAAAATAAAATCTGCGCTAATCCGTGTAATCCGCGGACCACTATTGATTGATTAAAAAGGAGAACGCCATGACCTGGATCGTAAACGTGTGCAAACATTTGACGCCGGTTCTTGTCTTATTCGCCTTTTTGGCCATTTCCGGCTGTGAAGGGACGGACACGCGCAAGCAGGTGGATGATACGGTTGAGGAGTTCGCCGGAAAGAAAAACCTCGATCGAATGGACCAGATGAAAAAAGATATCAATAAAGCCCAGGAGCAACAGCTGGAGCGGTTCAAAAAGACCGATGAAAGTGCCGAGGAAAAATAGGAACTTATAATTTTATGTACATTCCGGAACGGCACAAATATTATTAGCAGGGGATTTAGATTTAATTGAAAAAGGTGAATCGGGACCACTAAATAAAGGCATCGCAGAAATCGAAAGAATGTTAAAGGCGCTGATAAAGTTTTTAGAAAACAGACCCTTGCCACCTTGATTCATCAAATCCTTGGACCCTATTCTCCAACTAAATTGAAGAAGAACCATATAAATTAAAGGTGCAAAAATGACTGACTACTACCAAAAAAATTACAAGGCGTACCACGAAAAAACATTTTCCATTGATCCAACATCGTTTTTAGTCCCTCTGGCCCAAAGACTTTCGGCTGATGCGTTTATCCTGGACGTTGGGTGTGGGAGTGGCCGTGACCTGCTCTGGATGAAAAATCGAGGGTTTGAAGTGATCGGTTTTGAGCGGTCTCCGGGACTTGCGGAACTTGCAAGGGACAATGCCGGATGTGAAATCATCGAAGGGGATTTTGAGACATATGACTTTACTTCAATTCTTGCAGATGCTGTTATGCTCATTGGCTCGCTGGTTCATGTGCCCCATGAGAGATTTTCAGAAGTTTTTAAAAACATCACATCGGCAATACCTGAGCATGGAAGTGTTTTAATCACGTTAAAAGAGGGCTCTGGAGACCGGACAGACTCTGATGGCAGAATTTTCTATCTGTGGGAGGACCCAAAGGCCCGGGAATTGTTTGATACCCTTGGTTTCAAGGTGTGTGACTTTTCAACGTCCGTTTCCAAAACAGGGTCCGGGGATGTTTGGCTGAGTTATGTTTTAGACAAGACCGGATGAACAGGATTTTTTTGCCAAATAAATCTAATGGTTAAAAGGAAACCTATAATTTGAGGGGCGTCCCCAAAATTTTACTAAAGGAGGAACGGCATATGGCCAGCCAGGTCGAGATCAAGAATATGGCATTGTTCTGCGATTTTGAGAATATCGCTCTGGGCGTGAAAGACTCCAAGCATGCAAAGTTCGACATCCAGAAAGTGCTCGAACGCCTGCTGCTCAAGGGGAGCATCGTCGTCAAGAAGGCTTACTGCGACTGGGAGCGCTACAAGGAGTTTAAGAAGGTCATGCACGAGGCCGCCTTCGAGCTGATCGAAATCCCCCATGTCCGTCAGTCGGGGAAGAATTCGGCGGACATCCGCATGGTGGTCGATGCCCTGGACCTGTGCTATACCAAGAGCCACGTGGAGACCTTTGTCATTATCAGCGGGGACTCGGATTTTTCGCCGTTGGTGAGCAAGCTGCGCGAAAACAACAAGGTGGTCATCGGCTGCGGGGTGAAAAATTCCTCCTCGGACCTGCTGATATCCAACTGCGATGAGTTCATCTATTACGATGACCTGGTTCGGGAGGAAGAGGCCAAAAAGAAAAAGAGCAAAAAAATAGTCTGTAAACCGGGTCCGGGCCTGACGCCCGAGAAGGGGGACAGTAAAACTGGAGAAGACAAAAAACAAAAGGCCGTGGACCTGGTCATCGAAACCGTCGAGGCGCTGATCGCCGAGCGCGGTGAAGCGGACAAGATCTGGGGTTCAATGGTCAAGCAGGCCCTGAAGCGGCGCAAGCCCGGCTTCAACGAATCCTATTACGGCTTTCGGACCTTCGGCCAACTGCTGGAAGACGGGCAGTGCCGCGGTCTGCTGGAGCTGGAAAGGGACGAACGCTCCGGCGGCTATATCATCCATTTGCCGGCCCACGAGGACTGACCCGGAAAAAGGGCTGTTTGACGGAATATTGACCGATTTCCCAAATGATTTTATGTTTCAACTGACACCAGAAGAGTATAAATCTCTTAGATTCCGATTTGGAATCTTTAAGAAAGGCCGAGCAAATAGAAATGCATTCAATTTTACCAAATAAATATGAAGGTTAAGATAGAATCTTATAATTTGAGGGGCGTCCCGCAAGTTATGGCACGGGTTATCGAAAACGAATGAAATAAACGTCTTTGACCGTCCTTGCCCCGTTAAATACTACCTTCGGAGGATTTAACAGGGTGAATGTGTTTCAAAACTTGGTTCGTCCGGAATTATCTTTATTTTTTACCACCTTTTTAATATAGTTGAATTTATTAGTGTTTTTAGATTGTTAAAAGCGAGAACAATCAATAGGAGATCGATATTATGGAAAGCTTGAAAAA
>JAQBBE010000164.1:0-5934 GCA_032126435.1 Desulfobacterales bacterium
GATCATAATCGTGTTATCCACATAGGATTCATGCATTTTTTCTTCATATAGGTTATACCGGAATCTGTATTCATTGTATGCCCGAACCACATCTTTGTCTGTGACCTGCCGTCCGTTCCGTTTCCGGGCCCAGTAATCGGCCTCTCTTAAAATTCCCATAATGGGTCCGAATCTGATGGACAGCTTTAGTTTGTTGGAGATATATTTCTCACCATGTTCCACGATGGCGGCAACACCTTTCGGGGTCAAAGGGAGAAGCCCCTCTTCCTTGCACGAACGGGCAATGAAACGTGCATACTTTTGGATGGTATCATCATTTTTTTCAACTTCATCATCAAAGTCCGCCCGGACCTTGAATATTTTATTGAATTTTGAATCATGGTTCTGGAGCAGGTGAAAAAGGTGATAGCTGCCCAGTAAAATTACCTTGACTTCCAGCGGGATCGGCTCCGGGCGAAGGGATGAGGTGCCGTACCCCAGCCCTGAAGTGACATCTTCTATAAACAGCAGCTTATTTTGCAGCGCACGTTTAAGGGCTTCCCATACAAAGGGGTTCATCAGTATCGATTCGATTTCCATTATCAGGTACCCGCCATTTGCCCTTAAAAGCGAACCCGCCTGAACCATGGTAAAGTCCGTGGTAATGGTCCCCATATAGGCTCTTTTTTCAATTTGACCAAAAACATTATGATAGGTCGGATTTGTCTCAAAAATAACCGGTGCACCTTTAAAAGATTTTTGATCCACGAGAATATTGACCTCGTAACGTTGAAAAGAGGGTTTGGCGGCTTGAAACATCAAACCTTCAATGGAGGCTTTTGCCTCGGAAGAAGCGATAAAATCCTTGGCGTTTTCCAGGATGTCGTCCTGTACTTCGTCTAGATATGTCAGTATGTCCGTGCACTCTTTAAAGGCGTCTCTTAGGACGTCTATTCGCTGTTTCACCACAAACAGGGCTATTTCCTCCATCAGTTTTTCCATCTGAGAATTCATTGCCTGGTTGATCTTGTTGATTTCTCTAATGGTGGCATCGACTTCAGACTGAACTGTAAGGATGTTCTCTTCGATTTTCCCCCGTGTTTCATCTGGAAGCGCTAAATATTCTTCCGGAGAGATCGCTTTTTCTTTAACAATGGGGATGGTTTGATAACCGGTTTTCGTTCGGTTGATCTGGACGTTCTTTTCAGCGGCTGAAGCCTCGAGATTTTTAAAAATATCTTTTTGTTGGTCGGAATATTTTTTTTGGATTTCAGATTGTCTCTGCTGATAGGAATCATGTTCAAAGGCTTTGGGCAGTTCTTTTTTCAGATCATCGATCAAATCACTCATCTTTTTGCAAAACCGGGTTGCTTTTCCTGCGGTTACGGATATGGGTTTGGGGCGGTATTCATCCTTGAAATTATTGACCATGCACCAGTCGACCGGGGATGTCAATTTTTTGGCATGCGCATTGAGGATGTCTCTGATTATGGTTGATTTTCCGGTGCCTTCAATCCCGGTGACGAACATGTTATATCCGGGACTTCTCATGTTCAACCCAAAATCGATGGCCTGAACCGCACGCTCCTGTCCGATGACGTTATCCAGAGGATCGACCTCCGCAGTATTTTTAAATTTAAACAGCTTGGGATCACATGTGGACCTGAGGTCAACGGGTTTTAATTCGAATTTCTTTATCATTATCTGCTCCTGTAAAATGGGGAAAAATTAATATCCGTTCCAAAAATGCCAGGTTCGATTGCGGTTTGAAAAGTATTGTTCTAATAGTGCATTAAACGGTTCATTTGTCAATAGCATAGCCTTCAGGGGTGCGCTTTCCCGTGTAACGATACCTGCCCGCTCGTGCCCCAGGCCGCCTCGCTTGGCTGGCGGGCGAGCTTGCATGGCAGGCGGGTTGGCGGAGTGACCAGACACGTAGACGTCAAAGTGAAGCGGGGGAGCGCACCCCCCCTGAACACCTACTATCCTTTGACTCAGTTCTTCGCTTGACAACATTTTGAACCATCGATATTGTTGGTATCGAATGGTTAGAGGCCGTCTCAAAAATGCATCTAACCCCCAATGGCTGCGTTCCATGCCGCCTTACCCTTGAGTGGGATCTACTATTTTTGAGATAGTGACTGGGTGGATATCATTTAATATCAGGAGGTAAATTATGGCCGAGGATCAAATTGGTGTTGTTGTCAATTATTATGCGAAACTGGGTGTTGCCGCCGTAAAGGTGACCAGCGGTACCATCAAAACAGGTGATCTTCTGAAGTACAAGGGGCATACCACCGATTTTACCGAAACTGTCACAACCATGGAAATTGAAAATCAGCCTTTTGAACAAGCACAAGCGGGTGATTTGGTTGGCGTGAAAGTAAAAGAAAGAGTCAGAGAAAAGGACAAAGTTTATAAGGTCATCGAGTAAACATCGTAACGCATGACACCTATTGTATATGGTCGAGAATTTGAATCAGGTCGGTGATAATAATATCGGCGGAAAGGTCTTTGCATTGGGGATCGTTTTCTCTGAGTCTCAGTGATCGGGCATCGCCGGCAAAAAGCGCCGTTCGAAAACCAGCCTTCTTTGCGGGGTAGATATCGTTTAACATGTCATTTCCGATATAGAGGACTGAATGTGTAGATATACCCATTTTTTCAAGTTTTTCGACGGCGGCATTAAACATGAAAATTGATGGTTTTGCATATCCGAATTTGTAAGAATAAAAAATAAGATCCGGGTGAAACCCAAGATTCTCCAAGCTTGAATCTAAAAACCACTTGAACAGATACGGGGTATAAAATTGAGCATTTGAGATAATTCCCATCAGAACATCCAGATCTTTACAGGCCGAAATCGTCTTTTCAAGGTTCGGCATGGGGTATACAGGATTAACGATCAATTCAAATTCCATGGCAAATGCCCGGACCATGGCAAGATCGTCTATTTCAAGAACCTGCATCCATATCCGATCTATTTCAACTTCAGGAAAGTCCACTCCTTTTTCTTTGAGTGTTTGATGCGCAGTATCTATGGTGGTGAAAAAACGGTTTAGAATATCCGGCGGTGTCTGTTGTATTCCAAATTTGTTCAGCAGTTTTTCAAGCTTTTCGGAATTGTATGATTCTCGCTTGGCAATGCCGATATCTCCCGAACTGCTGACAAACAGTGTGCCGTATATGTCAAAAAGGATGCATTGGATGGTATCTTCGAGTTTTCCGGACCGATGAAAAGAACTGGGACGCGGGAAAATCGGTTTGATGTATTTTGAAAGCAGATTATTTTTCGGCATAAAATGACCATTTGAGAAGGCTGAAATTATCAAGGTTAAAAAATTCTGAAAGAAGAATTTTTTTATCTATTTTCTGGTGCACGTTGTCTCTGATCACCCGGGTGTAGATATCCAACAGGGTTTTCCTGTATCTTGTTTGAGTGTAATGGCGCTTCACAGCCTTCAGGTTATTTTGTATCAGCGCATCCTTGTTCGGTACATCTCCCGGATTTGAAAGACACGGGTTGAGATGTATCAGCGCATCTCGATTCGCACCGTTCGACAAGGCTTTTGATATAATGGTTTTTTGAAAGGCTTCATCGAGCAATCCGAAATCGATGATATCCTTGTCGGTTGTTTTTTCAAAAGCATTTTTTATTGCGGTTTCAGCGATGGCCAAATCGAACATCGACCCGGCCTTCTGTATGCTTAACTTCCAGGTTTCAAACAATCTTTTTTTCCCGATCCATTCCACAGGGACATTCAGCCGGGAATAAAGATGATCCAGCCGGACGCCATTTTTTTCAAAGTCTTGGCAGATCTCCGGCAGCCTTCTGCCCCAGAGAAATTTTTCTGCGGTCCATGGTTCAAGAAATGAAAAACCAAACCCTTCGGTAATGCTTGTGGTAATCAAAAAATTGGCGGCCCAAACAAGATTCGAAAAATCATGGGTTAAACCTGCTTCAAATATGATGTCCAGATGTTTTTCTTCGACAAATGCTTTCCATCGTTCATAGCTTTTGATGTCCACCGGACTGTTGGGCGGGAGTGTAATGACAAGGGTTTCGTCATTTTTGAAAAACAGGGATAAAAGGATCGCTTCTCCGATATTTTTTCTCCGGATGGCCCGGACCGGATACAAAACATAATTATTTGAGATTGCACCGGTTGCCTTGAAATTAAAGGGTGTTAAGGTGTTGAAAATCTGGTGCAGCCCTTCTTTTTTTAATCCTGCTTTAAGCAATATGTTATAATCCCGCGAGTTAATTACGCCGTAATGACAGTCCGAAACATAATCGTCTTCGGAAAAATATGCTAAAGGCCGTCCGTCTTCTGCGAAATCGTGAATTTGCAAAAAGAGTCTGATTTTTTCCTTTTGAAGTGTTTTGAGGATTTTTATAAAATTTCTGTTCTTTGCCAGTGTCGGGTTGTGAACGTGAATAAGGTCGCACCCGCTTTCCCATTTTAAACGGATTGCTTTAATGATGGCGGCGGCCACCTTTTCCGGTTCAAATCTGTTCAGGCCGGATTTGTCGTAACCGAGCCCGGGGATATGGACGGTTTCGCAGGGAAAGGTAGTTTCCGGAGGGGCACCCGTCAGTATAAGGAGATCGGATGTGTGAAGCATGGATTCGACCTGCTGCCTTAAAACTGCAGTGACACCGCCGGTTTTGAGATGATAATGAATAAATGCGATTTTCATTTTTTGTCTTTTTATTCCCGAAATAGTGCCGCCAGTTCTTCGATCTCTTTTTTGAAATACAACAAATCTTCTCGGCGGAGGTTTTTTTTGTTAATCGCCAGCAGCAAATGGTCCAGCGCCTTGACCAACTCAGGCGCTTGGGATTGCTGATAGTCGTCACAGCTTTCCAAATAGCGGCATTTATGGCAGACCTCGATGGCTTTTCGGTGTTTACGCTTACTTTTGGTACACAGAATATATTGGGTTTGAACCTTTATTTTTGCCCCCTATTTGTAACCCATGAATACGCGTAAAAAATGAGCGACGGTCGAGTTTGCCGGTTATGCAGATTTAGGATGGAAAACTCCCCTTTCAAGGGCGCAGGGTCTGTATCTGTGGTCGGGTGACGCAAGCGCCCTGTAACACAGAAGCATTGTGTTACAATTCGAAACGCGCAACCCTATGTTGCAACTATAGGACAATACAGGTATAAGGCAAGTCGGTCTGAGTGTCAAAAAAATATTGATATATTTAAAACAATAAGACAGGATGATGCAATCCTCTGGAGATTTCATCTAAAATGCCGCCATCACACCGTCGTTCATCACAGAGAAACCCCCTTGCGGATATTAAAAAAAACGGTGGATGTAGGACCGGTGTGGGCCACAGAAGTGATTCATTCAAAGTCTTCGGGCCTTGCTTTGAGGTGATAGAGCCGGGTGAAGATTTCGATCAAAGAGACCGGATAAATTACTATATATGCAAATTAAAAGATGCTCCAAACCCCGGAAATGCAAAAAAGTTCATCAAGTTTATAAGATCCCCAGGGCCTCAAAAAAATTATCGAAAATATGGTTTCCTGCCTTACCAATAATTGAATATTTAAGGAATTCTTCCGTTTTATTATGTTGAATGGGAAACAACTACTCAGGTTGTCAGGTTCACAGTTCAGGGTTCAGGGTTGTTTCCCCTACGGCGGGGTCGTACAATGTGCCACGTCTCAATATCTTAAAACCGCTCAGTTTTTTCAGTTAACCTTGAACCGTGAACCATGGAACTTTGAACCTGAGTAGTTAAAATAGATGGAGTGAAGCGACTTGCATCAATCTTCAACAATCAATATTCAATCTGGTTACGGCCAGCCTGGGTTACGCCGCTGTTTTTTTGAGCAGCATGGTTGAGGGGTCCAGAAACAATACCGGTTGGTCGGAATCGGCGCCGGTACCCTTCAGGGTTTTTACATGGATTTCTTTGCCCTCGGGCTGGAGCTGAATG
>JAQBBE010000165.1:0-7018 GCA_032126435.1 Desulfobacterales bacterium
GCCAGATATTGCCTGGCGGAAATGGCCGCACCGTTGAAGGAAAGCGCTGCAGGATTATACAATATCCTGACCCAGCGTTGGGTGGCCTCGATTATTCCCGCAGCCATCGGTATCTACCTTGCAGCCAGCGGCAACTGGCTGGTTATCTGGGGATCTTTCGGTGCTGCAAACCAGTTGATCGCCTCCATCGCACTTATGACCGGTGCTGCGTATGTGGCGAAAAAACTGAAATCCGGATTTGCCAATGCTGCGGTGATTCCTGCCTTGTTACTCTGGGTCACCGTAACAGCGGGGTTCCTCTGGTTCATCTTTTTAGTCCAACCCGGTGCGATTGCTGCAAAACCCGTTCCCGGCTGGACGGTAATGGTGATTCTGATAGTGATGTTCATCCTGAACTTCTTATTTATTTTCGATTTTATTAAATCAAAGTCCTATAAGGTTGAATAAAAGACACCTGCAAAAGCAGGGAAATGTTTATTGGCAATGGAAAAATTGAAAGTCTGAACACAGGCCGTGTTATACCGTAGGCCGGTGCACGGTGTTGGCTATGCCGTGCACCGGTGATCTTAAGAGGTAGAGAGAACGGATTATGATTTCATCGATTGTTCAATGGGTTCGTCGCATTTTTGCCGATTTTGACGCAACGCATCGAGAGAAGGCCACAGCACTCACTGTTATGGAGATGGAGGAACTGGAAAATATTTTTGCGCTCCTTCTTTTAGGCTCCTTTGCCGGTTTTCCATCCCCGCCGACTTTTATAGCTGTGGAATTGCTTCCTTATATGGAACGTGAACTACAGGTCCTTTGCCGGCGGGCAAAAGACTGCAACGACATGCTGGCCGAAATGTGCGGCACCATTGGGTTGGAGTAGATGAAAATTCTCTTTTTTACCGGAAAGGGAGGGGTGGGCAAATCGACGATATCCGCAGCTTCGGCGTGGCAATTGTCCCAAAAGCATCGGGTTCTCATTGTCTCACTGGACCCGGCCCACAATCTCGGCGATGTCTTCGGTGTTGTGCTCAACCATAAAAAACAGCGGTTCACCGATTCCCTCTATCTCAAAGAGGTGAATCTTAAGAAGCTGTGCCGGGAATATCTCCAGCGGGAAATCAGCGTGCTTACCGACACCTACCGCTATCTTCAAACCATCAACCTGGACAACTATTTCTCGGTTTTGAAATATTCACCGGGAATTGAGGAATACGCTCTTTTGACCAGTATCGAAGATACCCTCAGGTCCGAAGGAGACTTCGATTACATTATCTTTGATACGCCGCCCACAGGATTGACCCTCAGATTTCTTGCACTTCCGTGGATAACTATTACATGGATCGACCGGCTCATAAAGATCAGACGGGATATTCTGGAAAAACGACACACCATATATCGAATCCGCGGTATTCTCGATGATAAGGAAACCATTTTAAGCTACGATGAGGATGACGATGATATTCTGAAGCGTCTTAAAACACTCAATGGGAATTATCAGGCCCTATCCTCAGTCCTTCAAGGCAAAGACTGCGGAATCGTCCTCGTCTACAATCCTGATACCCTATCGCTGAAAGAGTCGAAGCGGCTTCTTGAGGGTCTTCGAGAGCTGAAACTCCCGCTGCGACTTTTGATCAACAATAAAATTCAAAAGAAGTATACGGCCATGGCCGATCACGTGGATTCGGTGATGCAGTCTCTCGCACCGGCGGTTCCCATCCAGCGTGTGGCCTTCTCGGAGCGTCTCCTTGACGGGCAAAACAGCACATTGTACAATATTGAGGAAACCATTCTATCTCCGTTTGAAATGAAATAAGGCACACAAATGGAAAACACTGCGAACATTGTCCATCAACCAATATTTTTTCTTTTTATCGGGTTCAGCTTTCTGCTGGCACTCGGGTATTTCTGGGGACGTCGTTCAAACAGAAGAATCTACCAATCTGCCTTCAACGATCTTGTAGAGGTCGTCAAGCCGGATGATCAAACGTTTACGAACATCGGCGGTGCCGTCGGGTTTCACGCGAATTTGTTCGTTAAGAAAAAGGGGACACCTTTTTCCCGTGTAGACGCAACCATAACGCTGTTGCCGAGACACTCCTGGCTTTATCTGCCAATTTCAAAACTAATACGAAAATATGATCGCCTTTTCATCACTCTCTACCTGAAGAAACCGCCTTCGGAAGAGGCGCATTTGATTGAAAGCAAGTACAGCAAATTCATGGGGTCGAAGATCGAGAATGCTCATCTTTTGCATCATGAAACCGTCAAATGGAAAAACCTCGATTTTCACCTCTACTACCACAGCCAAAAGATGCTCGAGAAAATGCGGGCCTTTATTAAAAAAAATCCGGATCCAGGCATCATCAGGCACATCGCTCTTGTTCCCGAACAGAAAAAAGGATTTATCTTTATGATTCCAAAGCAGGGACAGGTAGCACGCTATTTCGATTCGATCTATCACTGGTTGCCATCGGTCTTAAAAGAATAGGCGTCGGAAAAGGAAAATCAATGGAAATTTTTGGAGACACCACAACGGTTTCCGTATTGATCGTGATTATCGCCGTCAGCGCTTTTATCGTCTTTTCTTTTCACTCCGGCAAACGAAAAAACAGAGAGATTTACACCGCTACTTTTAGCGAACTCATGAAGGTTTTTAAACCCGACGATCAGACCTTCACCAATATCGGAGGCGCTGTCGGACATCATGGCACTTTCTCTTTCAAAGAGCGAGGTTCGGTCTCTCGAATCGATGTCACGCTCACTCTGCTTCCGCGGCAGGCGCCCCTGTATTTGCCCATCTCAAAGTTCCTTATGAGAAATGACCGGCTATTTATTTCTGTTTACATGAGGTATCCTCCGCCCGGCGAAGGTCACATGATCGAAAGGGGTTATACCGGATTTCGAGGACCTGAAATCACCAATATTTCACGGCTTCATCAGATGGAATTCCAGTGGGGCGATTTGGCTTTCTTCCTTTATTACGAACAAGACCGAATGATTGACCGCTTCAGAGAACTTATCGGGTCCCTGCCGGACCCCGGACCGATCAGGCACATTGCTATTGTCCCTGATCAACGAAAGGGATTTATTCTTATGGGTCTTCAACAAGAACCCATTGAAGCATACCTGGCACCGGTTTATGATTGGTTATTTCGTGTTTTCGAACCATACGAGTAAAGCTTTATCTCTATTACCTCAATTGAGCTATTAAATTCCAACCCCTTTTACATCTTGTAAAAAATACTGACACGAACTTCTTTTCCCTCATAGTGAAGATTTTATGGGGAGTTGAAAAAATAAATATTTATCAGTCTCTTATCTCGGATTGCTTAATAAATAATGGTTGGCATATCTTTTGCGTTCTTTTTGTTAGCATATTTATGAAAAAGGAGGTGTAATATGTCGAAGTTCAATTCAAAACAGAACAATAAACGGAAAAGCTGGGCGTTTTCATTGGAAGCGGCCGAGGCCAAGGAGGTCTTTTTGACGGGAGATTTCAACAACTGGAGTCCGGGAAAACACCCCATGCGAAGGGATGAAAATGGGATGTGGAATAAACGGGTGATGCTTTCTCCCGGGAATCATGAATACAAGTTTTTGGTAGATGGACAGTGGAAAGAAGATCCCCGGAACAACCGACGGTGCACGAACTGCTTCGGTTCTTACAACAGTATTATCAGTTTGTCCAAAGCTTAATGCAGACGTTCCCTTTGTTTCGGGTCTGACGGCGTCATTATTCGAGTCACCCGAGAAAGGTCGGACAGAATTGACGAAAGGTTGGAATGAAGAAATGAAAAGAATTCGAAAAATCATGGTGGCTTGTGACTTTTCAGAGTACTCAAAAGAGGCTTTAAAATATGCTGCTGAACTGGCCGAGGCTTTAAAGAGCGATCTGATCGTCGTCAATGTAATCAACCAAAGGGATGTAGAAGCGGTTCGAATGGCAGCAATGGTTAGCGGCGTTATTTCGGAAGAGGCGTTTATAAAGGATAGGATGGAAAGTCGATCCGAAGGCATCGATAAACTGCTTGAAGAAATATCTGCGACCCATCTTCCTCTCAAAAAAGTTATCAAGGTAGGCGTGCCCTTTCACGAGCTAATCAAGGTCGTAAGGGATAAACTTGCAGACCTCGTGATCATGGGGCCCAAGGGCCGAAGCAATCTCGCCGGCATTCTTTTCGGTTCCACGGCGGAAAAAATGTTCCGTCACTGCCCCGTTCCGTTATTAAGTGTCCGCACGAATCAACGCGAATCGATTTGGGATCGGTGAAGATGGAAAGTAGTACAAGGCGGTGGTGCTTTCTTCTGGAAAACGGTGTCGTTAGCGACGCTCTGTAAACGCACTCGAAAACGATTATTCTATGAAGTGTTCAAGTGTCGGCGGCGGGGATATGCACCCTAAGACGGGTTTCCATTCGCATTGTGCGTTCAATTCGACGCCCTCTTGAATGACCGAAATCGGCCGGTCCACGGAGACGACCACGACGATGAGATTGGCATTTTCGGCGGTGAACCGCAATGCCGAGTTGAACCGCGCTCCCCGGGCCCGATCCTCACCCGGGATGGCGTGACCGTCCAAGAGACAGGCAAACCCGTGAAGTTTCAGATCCGCCCCGATATGCAGCGCCCCGTCCAGCTTTGCCAGGGATTCCGAGAGCTTTAGAAAACGTTCTTGTCTAAGATCCAGCGCTTGCTCCGATTTCTGCCCTGCGATTTCGATGGGCGTATCGTTAAAGTCGATAACCAGAGTGCAGCCGTATTTTTCTCTTTCGGCCGTATGCACAATTCGGGTGATAATCTTGAACAGTTCATGTCCGGTGGCAGAATCCAGGTTCGATTCGAGTAAGGCCTCCTCCACCTCCACCAGTTTGGCCTGTCGGGTCGTCGAATGAAAGCTGCCATCCGCAAAACTGCACACAAGATTTCCGTTTATGCTCAAAAAACCGTATTCACCTCTGAAATCAGCGATGATGCGAAATGTCTTATCGGCGTCTGATGAAATTCCGACGATGGTTTTACCGTCAGAGATCAGTTTGCGCTCCGAGTTCTCAACACTTTGCAGGAGCTTGCGCACATGCTTGAAATTATGTAGGTTCGGCTGTTCCAAAAGGGGAAACCGGGCTAAAAATTCCATTTCTGCAACGGCTTTCGGTTCAGCAAAAGTCAGTTCACCCAAAGGCCAGGCCTTTTCCTCGCGGGTTTTGGAAATACCGAGGACGGCGTCCAGAATAGGATATACCCGTATCTGAGTATCCCAGCCCAGCAAAACGTTCATTTGGTCAATAATATAATCCCGAACCGCATGGGTGGCGTATTCCCGAAGTACGTTCCCGGAAGTTCCTGTGTATAAGGGATCTTCCGTGGCAAAATCGTGGGAAAGAAGCCAGACGGCATGTTCCAGCCAACATTCAGTAGGCCCGATGGAACACATGTCGGGGTGATGTTCCGTAAACCACATCTGGTAGAAAATCGAACGCGATCGACCGCCGTGGGAGATCAGCCCCGCCAGTTGAAGGTTTTTTTCGGCGTGGATGTGTCCGGAGTGCATTTTTATCAGAACATCTTCCGCAACATCCTTGCGCCATTGATTCGATTGAAGATAGAGTTCTTTTAATATGGGCTCATGTCCCTTTAGAAGATGCTGTGGATCGTAGACGCGAATCGAATCTTCAGGTTTGATGGCATAGATGAGCGCCGCGCGACTCGACCCTGAAAAATGGGTAAGACCGTCCCGAAGCCCATCAAGGGTGTGAAAAAGACACAAGTTTCTGAAAGAGTCCGAGTTCATTTTTCTCCTTCTGGACGGTAGGTTTTAAAAGTGTGTTTAAATCCATATTCCAAAAAACACACCGATCGGGAATTTTTTATGAATAACATCAAACACATTTTTCTTAATTTTACAATCTGCAATTTTGAATATTCTTCAAATTTTAACCTTTCTGCTGGATGTTCTTCATGGGAATTCGGCTAATGAAGACGGTCTCCTATTGCCTTTATAAGTTCCTGATATTCGAGTGCCATGTAATCCCTCAGATCCATCATGGAATAATTTATAAGTTTCTTAAGACCTGACAATGAGCAGGCGGGTTTTTCTACAAAGCGACGTGCCACATCTAAAGCGGATTTTTCAAGTTCTTCCTGAGGGACAACCTTATCTACAATCCCAAGTTCCAGGGCTTCATTCGCGGTGATATCCTTGTCGGACAGCAGTATTTCCAGAGCCTTGCTTCGCCCCAGCCTCCTGGAAAGAAAAAAAGCGCCACCGCCGATGGGCACCAGTCCCAGTTTGAAACAAGGATTTTGAAAAACCGTGCTGTCAGCGACGATTCTGTAATCGCAGGCAAGGCTAAAGTTCAAAAATAACGGTATCACCCGCCCTCTGTTCGCGTGAACAACGATTTTATTTAAATCCACGATGGTTAATATGATTTGAGTGAATACATTGTGCAATCTGTGAACATCCGTGTCGCAGAATTTTGAGGTTAACACCTGATGATAAAAATCAAAATATTCTTCACTTCCCTTAGCCTCCGGAGAACTAATGATAACAATAGCTTTAATAGAATCTGTTTTTGAAACCCGGTTCAGATAATCGAGTACCCTGTCTCTGGCACTCAAATCCGTTGCACGAAAAAGAAGGTTTTCTTTTAAACGGAGTATCCTTACTTCATCGAGTCTTTCTTCAGAAAAAAACTCAATATCCTCATCAAGTTTAATTTTTTCCGCCATTTTATGACCGCCTTTCAATCAATAGTTTATAATCGATTTATAAATACAGGTTTTGCGAAAATGATTGATCTCGACATTAGAGAGCGCCCAATTAGAAGGCAGCAATAATTATACCAAGCGAAAATACACATTTACCCCTTGTCGATTTTTGAAATTTATGAGGAGTTGTTTATTTTAAAACCGTTTAAAATCAAGAAGATATGCACCAATCTTCTTTTCGAGAAGCGCTTAGGATTGGTTGGAAAACGGTTCCAACTTCATACCATGTGATATTCAAAAGATGCTGTATCGAATCGAT
>JAQBBE010000166.1:0-15326 GCA_032126435.1 Desulfobacterales bacterium
TAGGAGAACTACGCCCTGACCCGCAATAATACCCTTAAATGGTATCGTCGTTGGAAGGCATCGAGGTTTAAATGGCGAAATATACAGTGTGGTTCATCGCAAATCATTCCCTTGAAAAATCCCAGCCTGGCAATTGGCGAAGCTTCCCCGATACCAGATTGAAATACAATACCCATATAGAAAAATCGTGCAAGCTCGTCCGCGAATCGGCTTCGTACATCTTTGTTTTATCAATAATCCCGCATCGATAAATACACACTTAAAATCCTGTTGCCAATAGAGCCAAAAAACTATAATCTTTGGCTTATCTACTGCGGGACTATGGATAAAACACTTATTAGGTATCACATTCCGCAGGGTCTACACAAATTTTGAATTTATTACCACAAAAACCATTTTTTCTTAAGGAGTTACTAAATGTCATGTAGTTTAAAACAAATCGGTCTGTTTTTTTTGCTGGTTATTATATCAGCCAGGCCTTGCGATGCTGATGATCAAAAAAGGGAAGATACAATAAAAGTAATGACTGACTTTACCTATAGAATGAGAAATAAAGATTCAAAGGAAAAGTCCAGAGCCCTTGGCTTATTTGGTGCAAAACTCAAAGCGGTTAACTTAGCCGCAAAGTATCTAACGCATAAAGGGGTATTGGTCCATTATGAAAAAAAACAAAGCGAAATATTCTGTCTCACAACGAATGAGATAAAGGTATCAATAATTGATGAAAAATTTTATCAAGATACAAATTCATATTATGTCAAGATTAAATCTGAAGTAACAAGCATAGATTTCATTAAGGCTCAAATCAAAGACTCTGAGTTCGATAATAATGAATCAAGTTTTTCATACGGGAAGGAAATGGAGCAACCTGTCTCAAAGATTTTCAACCCAGGAGAGGAATTATCAAGGGCATACAGATACATCAGAAAGGAGCAGTGGCGAATTTCTATCATCTACTTGGATCACCTTGAGAAAAAATATCCACACTGGGGAGAGGTCTTTCTGGCAAAGGCAATTGCATTCTTTGGTATGGATGAGATCGATAAAATGGTTGATGCGCTTAAGACTGCATGTTCGTTGAACAATCAAGAGGCGTGCAATGAATTGCTGAGTTTTTCATCAAACTCTGGATAAATAAATGTGGCTGAAAGTAGATTTGGCTCTTCAAGCACAGGACAAAGATTATTATCTCAATCCAAAATTATGAAACGCCTGAATATTTTAACAATAACAGATGTATTACTCTTCAAGGTTGAACCAAATTGCTATCTAAGCCACTTTATGAACAAAATACGCGGCTTGATACTTTCAGAGGCACGCATTTCTTTTTTCACCTAGCGATACAAGATGTTGTGGTAGTGCTACCAGCCTGAGAATTGTGATATCCAACGATTGCAAATATTCCTCGATTGCAGATACCTGCAATGACCTACATATATCAACCCTCTGAATTTATGTGATATCCTAAACATACCTATCAATAAGCTGAATCAGCGATCACTGCTATCGATCGAAAGGTTTGTGCGATATAAATATTCTGTTTCGTATGATGATATCTGCAAAAGGAACAAATTTCAGATCAGTAATGGAGATCACACTAAACAGACCTGGTTTGATTCTTGAGTTAACTCCAACATATAGCATTAAGCCGAATTTACATTCACTACCATATATTTTGAATCTGACAATGGCTTTCAGGGGTTGTGATACCAACAACGGTTAAGTTCTTCCAAGGTAACCAACGGTTAAATCCGCTAAGGACATTTTTTTCGGTATTATAAAGAATCTCTATTGTTGAATCTGAAATCTATTCGAAAGGTTCCCTGGCAAAATGGGATTAGAGAACTGCTGTCCGTTGTTTCATCTATAGGGGTGTCATTTTTATTTGTTCATCAAATCCTCGATCTCCTCGGTTTCGATGGGAATATTTTTCATAAGATCAACCGGCCCGTCTTGGGTGATCAGGATATCGTTTTCCAATCGAATGCCGATACCTTCTTCTTTAATGTAAATGCCGGGCTCGCAGGTAAAAACCATCCCTTTTTCGAATTTCCGGTATTTATTCCCAAAATCGTGAACATCCAGTCCCAGATGATGAGATGCGCCGTGCATGAAATATTTTTTATAAAGCGGATCGTCCGGGTCCTGGTTTTTTATAGCTTTGGCATCCAGCAACCCCAGGCCGATCAACTCCTTTTCCATAATTGTGCCGACGTCTTTGTTATACGCTTTAAAGGTATTCCCCGGTTTAAGCATTTGAATGGCCGCCTTTTGGACGCGCAGGACGGCATTGTAAACCGCTTTTTGTCGCGGAGTGAACATCCCGTTCACCGGCACCGTTCGCGTTAGGTCTGAAGCATAGTTTGCATACTCGGCACCGAAATCCATGAGCAACAGATCGCCGTCTTTGCATTGTCGGCTGTTCTGGACGTGGTGCAGAATGCAGGCATTTGACCCCGAAGCAATGATCGGCGCATAGGCAGGGCCCCGTGATCGATTTGACAGAAATTCATGATAAATTTCGGCTTCAATTTCGAATTCCCATATATCCGGCCGGATAAAACCGAGCAGCCGGCGAAATGTTTTTTCGGTCATCGCACAAGCCTGTTTGATCAGTTCTACTTCCATAGGAGATTTAATCGCCCGAAGGAGATGCATAATCGGTGCAAGCCGTTCGTATTTGTGCAGTGGATACGATTTTTGACACCATTTCAAAAACCGGACGTCTCGGGTTTCCACCGTTACATCGGCCCGCAAATGCTCGTTGGAATTCAGATAAATCCGGTCAGCCTCAAAAACAATGGATCTGAAAACGTTCTCGAATTCGGACGTCCAGTAAATCGTCTGGATTCCGGATAGTGCTGCGGCTTCTTCTTTCGAGTGTTTAGGGCCTACCCAGGTGCTGATTTCTTCCTTGGTTTCTTTAACGAACAGTATTTCTTTGTGCTTGTTTTCCCCGGCATCCGGGAAAATTACCAGAATACTCGCCTCCTGATCGATGCCACTGAGATAAAAAATATCCGTATGTTGAACAAAGGATCGGGTGCCGTCGGCGCTTGTGGGCATCACATCGTTGGAATTCAATACAGCAATGGAACCGGGTTTGAGTTTTGCGGCAAATCTTTGGCGGTTCTCAATAAACAGACTGTTCTCAATGGGCAGATATTTCATTGGATTTTTCCTGGTATGGTCGAAAATTATGAGCCGGCTGCATTTAAATAACAACCGAGTCTCATCGAAGTTCCCGCAAGGGTTATAGGGTTTTCATAGCAGTAAATGCGGTTGTGTGGCAAATATAAAAAAGGTTCTTTGGGTGAATTCAACAAAACTAGTGCAAAAAAAATCAAAAATTGATAGAGAACGTCTTTGACATGTACCGGTAAAATCATACAGACTGCGTAAAAAAAGGAATCTTAGATGAAAGAAAAACTCATAAAAACCATGGACCTTGAAAACGGCATGCAGTTGAATTTCTACGATACTTCAAGAAAAATCGCCGGGGACCGGTGGCAGGTCTCCCTGGTTGTTCGTATGGAAATCCCGGTCACAGAAGTGTTGATAAAGGACCCGGGTCAATCGACGGAAAGCGTGAATGAGATCGTAACCGTACTTGGGGAAAACGTTCTGTTTGAGCAGAAAAGAGAACGGAATTTTATCGATGACACCCAAAAAGCAAAGATGTTCAAAGAATTGTATGATTCTTTTGTGAACAGCACGTTCGTTTATTTGTCCAATGAAGCATTCCCGAGAAAATATATCACCAAAAAATACCGGGAAGCGGTGGAAAAGGGATCATGGTATCACTGATCGCCATTTCAAAACGTCCCATTCAAAATTAGCATGGGAATCACCGGTTTCAAAACCCTCCGTTGGTCGGCTGGACCATTTTGAATTTTGATTGTCGCTTCACGGAGCGCTTTTCGACAGATGAATCAAAAAGCGTTCACCGGAAGTTTTGAAATAGCTGCCGATAAAAACATAAAGGATGACGTCATGAAGTTCAAGTTCTGTCCCTTTTGCGGGGAGCGATTGCAGCCCAAAGCGGGAAGTTATCATCGAAGAATGTTCTGCGAGCGATGTCGATGGACGCATTATAAAAATCCAACGGTGGGGGTTGCGGTTATTTTGTTTAAAGATGACGAATTGCTCCTGGTAAAGCGAACCGGTTCTTACCCAGGGATGTGGTGCATCCCCTGTGGTCACGTTGAATACGATGAAGATGTTCGGGCGGCAGCCGTCCGAGAGTTCAAAGAAGAAACCGGGCTGGATGTGGATATCGGAGATGTTTTTGCCGTTCATTCAAATTTTCACGATCTGAAAAAACAGACGGTGGGGATATGGTTCCTGGGAACATGTACGGGCGGTGAACTAAAGGCCGGTTCAGATGCCGGCGAAGCAGAATTCTTTCCGCTGGATAATCTTCCTGAAGAAATGGCGTTTCCAACCGATGTTCTGGTGTGTGAGCAACTTACTCGGGAGTTCATTAATTGTTCGACATTGAGCAAACTCCCTTCATTGGCGCGTACCTCATTTGGACGCTTCTAAACCCTAAAATTGCATAAATAACATGGCAAAATGAGTTTAATGACCATAATGATCAGCATTTCCAGACTTTTTCTCTGCTTTGATAGAATTGCCCCCAAGCGACATCATGAAAATAGTGAAAACAGCCATGTTATTTGCCCAATGGGACGCCGGATTCTTCATTGATCCGCTGGTTCCGGATCTTGGGGAATTGCCAATATCCCTGATATATCAAGGATATCCAATTGCTGTTTCAGATTGGCCATTTGTCCGTTGAAGCGGTCAAGGTATTCTTTTCCAACGGGTTCAACCGACGGAATATCTTCCTTAGATGGATTCACCTGCCTGCCGTTTTTCCAAAATCTATAGCAGAGATGAGGACCGGTGGCCAAGCCGGTAGATCCCACATATCCGATAACTTCCCCTTGCCGTACATTTCTGGCCCGCTTGATTCCAGGGGCGAATCTAGACATATGAAGATACTGGGTCGTATAAACTCCATTGTGCCGGATCTTTACATACTTGCCGTTATTATTGTCATAACCGGCTTTCAGAACAACGCCGTCGCCGGTACTCATAATCGGCGTGCCGGTCTTGGCGGCATAATCTATCCCGAAGTGAGCTTTATATTTTTTTAGAATCGGATGAAACCGTCGTTTGGAAAAACCCGAAGTAATTCTTGAAAACTTTATCGGCGCCTTGAGAAATGCTTTTTCCATGCTGTCGGCATGTTGGTCATAATAACTTCCCTGAGCATCCTGCTCAAAATAAAAGGCATAGAAAATTTTGTCTTTATGATCGAATCTGGCTGCCTGAATCTTGCCGATTCCAATCGGCTTTTCCTCGACAAATATTTCTTCAAAGACGACCCGAAACGTATCTTCTTTCTGCAAATGATGAAAATCGATGGCCCATGCGTAAATCTCTGAAAGCTTGATGGCCAGTTCAATGTCCAATTGCTGTTCCGTAAGGGTATCCCACAGAGACGATTCAATCCGTCCTGAAACGGTTTTTGTTTTAAGCTGCACCGACTTTTTACCCAAAGAAACTTTGATTGGATCGTCGAAATCGAAGACAACATAATCGACGGGATTGAGTTCGTACACAAAATAGCGAACTTTTTTCGAAGAATCCGTGCTGTGGATGATACAAAACGGATTTCCGGCTTTCATCGTTCGTACGTCGAATATGGCTTTGGACGCCACCGCCGCATCATGGATTGCCGAATTGGGGACGTCATATTTCAATAGGATATCAGAGAGATTTTGATGGGGTTGAACCGTGTCTTTGACAACGTGCAAATCATCGCAGTCGATACCGTATTCAACACGATGCGGTTTCAGAACAAGAGGTTTTTTTTCGGCAGGCGGTGGCGCCTTCTCCGTAACGTCCGAGCAGGCAGATATAAATAACATCCAGAGGACCAGCGCCGGCAGGATTATAGACTTCAAATGTTGACAGTGTTTCACGATGTTTGTTTTATGTGTGCTTGGATGTCTTCTTGGGTATTAAATTCGAGGGGATGGTAAACCCCCAATTGAGCGAAAGCCGGGGATGCCCCGGATCTAAAGGGATGAAGCCGCCCTATACGACTCAACCCTTGACGACACAGGAAACAGGGTGTC
Organism: Desulfobacterales bacterium; assembly: GCA_032126435.1. Taxonomy (GTDB): domain Bacteria; phylum Desulfobacterota; class Desulfobacteria; order Desulfobacterales; family UBA11574; genus JAAXQD01. The sequence continues at coordinate 6,150 of JAQBBE010000166.1, forward strand.
ATCGGCTGGTCCCTTTTCTCACCACGTATTTAGGGTAAAAGACTTTTCGGAGTTAATCAATACTTTATTGACACGGTATGGACATGTCCGTAATATTCTGTTAGAATTGTAAATACAGAAATACGAAAAAAGAAAAGGGGAACGATGAACCTTCAAAAACAGATCAAAAAGGATTTATCTGCTGCAATCAAGGCAAAGGATGTGCAGAGAAAAGACACCCTTCGTGTTATCCTGGGAGAATTTGCAAGACTCGACAAAAAAGAGGTTTCGGACGATGAGGTTGTAAAAATCCTAAAAAAATTGTTGAAATCTGAAAAAGAGGTGTTGGAACAAAAAGGTCAAGGGACGGAATCCGCGTTCATAGGGATTGTTGAAACGTATCTGCCCAAAATGGCCTCTGAAGGGGAAATCCACGAATGGATTAAACACAACATCGATTTTGCGCTATTCAAAAACAAGATGCAAGCCATGGGTTCAATTATGAAGCATTTCGGAGCGACGGCAGACGGGAATTCAGTTAAAAAAATCTTGCAGCAGATGTAAATTATAAGGCCGATATGGACGTTTATTAGGATTTGCCGTTTTCTGAATACTGTTGGATAACCTTTAAATACATTTTTTTCGGATATAAACCTGTCAGAGAAAGGACATTTTCCTTGTTTTTGACAAAAGCGACATGGGGGATGCCGGTCACGCGGAAGGAATTTGCAAGTTCGCTGTGTCGGTCAATGTTAATTTTGTAAATGGTTACGATGTCGCGGTTTTCTTTACCGATTTTTTCGAGAACAGGAAAAAGTTCTTTACAGGGCGGACACCAGTCGGCATAGAAATCGAGAATCAGAAGACGTTCTTTAGATGTTTCCATGATTTTATTAAATTGTTCCAGACTGTTTATGCTCCCAATAACCGAATCTTTGGCCGAATCTTGGGGTTGATTGCCGGTATTGTTTCCGCACGATACCATAACTAAAAAGGAAAATACCGTAACAACGCGTATGAAAAATCGCACCCAACGGGTGTTGCATTCTATATTTTCGGTCATGTTAAAACGTCAGTTAGAACAAAGCGCTTTTAATTTAAATATATGGATCCATGATTGGACAAAAGTTAAGGCTGAACATTAACGGCTTGCACGATGTTAGATACCTGACAACGTATATATTTGCAAACAAAAAGATCGGGCAACCATTTAAGGGGAAAGCAAAATTTGGCCCTTGATCGATCTGTTATCAAAAACCCGTATAACGTGATGGCGCGGACCCGAATTATTTATTTTCTTGTGGGAATCTATGCTTTAATTTCGATCCTGTTTGTTGCTGTTCCGCCCCTTTATGCCGACATCTATGTCTATGCGGACAGCGAAGGGGTGCTTCATTTCACCAACGTACCCACATCCTCCAACTATAAGATCTATATCCGGGAAAAACCGGACAAATCCTTGAACTCGGACGTCACCCGGCGATATGATTCAATAATAACAGAAGCAGCCCAAAGGCACGGCGTCTCCTTTTCATTGCTGAAAGCAATGATAAAAATAGAATCGGATTTTAATCCCAGGGCGATTTCAACGGCCGGTGCGATGGGGCTTATGCAAATCATGCCCCAAAATATCAAGCGGCTAAAAATACAAGATCCTTTTGACCCACGGGAAAATATAATGGGGGGTACGCGTTATCTAAAACAGATGATCGATCGTTTTAATGGAAAGCTTCCGCTGGCACTGGCCGCCTATAATGCAGGACCCAATACCGTTGAGCGTTATCAGCGGATCCCCCCTTTCACGGAAACGGAAGATTATGTGGACGCCGTTATGAAATATTATTCCATTTTTTAAAAGGGTTAGAAGCCGTCCCTCAATTGAAAATTACATCTTTATCCACTACCGTGCCTTCCTTAACCACCGCCTGAGATTTAAGGTCGTTTGTTATGATAACCCTGCCTTTTATGGTGACATTGGGTTCAAAACGTACGTCTCCCCGGATGGTCAGTGATTCGCAATCCACCAGCGAAGGGATTCCCTGGATGAATCTTTCATCGAAAAGATTGATTTTACCGTAATATCTCGGATCGAGATCGATCTGTATGATTTTTGAGCGGACCTTGGGATTTAAAACCAGATGGTTTTCCTTTGAAAAAATAAAACGGTCGGATCGAATCGACAGCAGCTCGGTGCATTTTTTTACCGGGAGAAACCTGGAAAGGGGAACCAGGACAAGCGTTGCACCATTAAAAAGGGATATGGCAGCGCCCATGGCGGTTTCAATCTGATATACTTTTGGGCTTTTTTCATCCTGTGGATCCAGGGTTTTGGGATTTCGGATCAATGGAAGCGTTATCATCCCTTGTTTTTCAAGGAGACGCTCAAGGGCCTCGAGATTGATCCAGATATTATTGGTGTTAAAAAATCCGTAACGTTTTATGTCTCTGAAGGCACTCAGTTCATTTTTGGGGCACTGGGCCGACTCGCGCAGGGTCAGACGCCCGTCCTGGTGCCTGGCCACATGCCCGCCTTTGACATCTGAGGGTGTTCTGGGGGCCACTTCCATCATAAAAGGGAATCTGTTTTCGGAAAAATATCCCAAAAGCGATTCATCTAAGGTGGCCCCTAAATTATCCGAATTTGAAATGAACGCATAGGTGATGCCCTTGTCGAGGAGGCTTTTTAATACTCCGGACGTATAAATGGCCGTGTATAGGTCGCCATGGCCGGGGGGATTCCATTCCAGTTCGGGATTCTTCGGCCAGTTTGCCGGCGCGAAATCTTCCTGGAGAATCTTGGGAAATTTATTCTGGAGGAATAAGAGGGGCCGTTCTGACGGCCGGATCTTGGAAAGGGTGTCAAGGGTGTCGTCATGGGTACTGAAACTGTTCATCAGGGCCAGTTTAACAGGGCGTTTTTCCGTCTGTTTTAATATGATTTCAAGGAATGTTTTTCCGTTTTTTACTTCCAAAAGAGATTTGGCCCGGGTAAGGCCCATGCTGGTGCCGAGGCCGCCGTTGAGTTTTATCATCACCGCATTCTTTAACGCATTCCGTCCGGCTTCACCATATTTTTCAAGGTGGGTTGCATCTTGGACTTCATTGGGAGCGATCGGCCGTATGTCTCGGTCAGAGATAAGTCCGGTTTCGCCGGAAACGATTTTTTTATAATAATACGCAAAGGTGTCGATGACAAAAGGGTGGAGTCCGGAACTTTCCATCTTTGACATAAATGACAAAAGGTGTTTCGGTGTATCTTGATTTTTCGGCATCTTGGTTTTTCTCCATCCAAAATTATCAGAGGACCCCGGGCGCAGGACCGTGGGTATATGCCAACGCTAAAATTAAAGAAATTGGGCGGAGGCCCTCAGACAGCTACAAACCCGTTTTAATTCATTTCCCAAGTGCCGCGGGGTTATGCGCGGGACGCTACTTGCTGAAAATCTTTATGAGAACTTCGGGTTAAAGCGGTTCGATCCAACCCGCAGGATCTTTGGTTTTTCCGAACTGGATGTTTGTCAGCTCTGTGTAGAATCTGTTCGCTATGGGGCCGACCTTGCCGTCACCGACGGAGATCACTTTTTCGCCGTACTTGATTTCTCCCACCGGTGAAATTACCGCCGCAGTGCCCGATCCGAAAATTTCGTCAAGCTTCCCGGCGGCATGGGCATCGAACACTTCATGAATGCTGATTTTTCGTTCGGAAACGTCGATACCCCACAGTTTTGCCAGTTTGATCACCGAATCCCGGGTGATTCCGGGAAGGATGCTGCCGGTTAACATGGGCGTAATCAGTTTGCCGTCGATGACAAAAAATATATTCATGGCACCGACTTCTTCCACGTATTTCCGCTCGACACCGCAAAGCCACAGCACCTGGGTATACCCTTGCTTATGCGCCAGTTCACCGGCATAGAGACTCGCCGCGTAGTTGCCGGGGGTTTTGGCTTCACCGACACCCCCCGACACTGCACGGACATGGTGGGGGGTGACCCAAATTTTGACCGGGTTAAAGCCCTCGGGGTAATAGGCGCCCACAGGAGAAAAAATTATAAAGAAGCGATAGGTATATGAAGCGCGAACGCCCAGATAGGGATCCGTAGCTATGATTGTGGGACGGATATAAAGAGAGGTTCCCGGAGCGCTCGGCACCCAGTCCTTTTCGATGGTCAAGAGTTGTTTGAGGGCCTCCAGGGCGAAAGCTTCGTCGATCTGCGGTATGCACATGATGCGGGAAGAGTTGTTCATCCGTTTAAAATTGTCTTGGGGCCGGAAAAGCTGTACGGCTCCGGAATCTGTCCGATACGCTTTGAGTCCTTCAAAAACACCCTGACCATAGTGGAAGATCATGGTGGCCGGATCCATATTAAACGATCCATAGGGCTCTATGCGCGGGTTGTGCCATCCGTCATTCGGATTGTAATCCATATTAAACATATGATCTGTGAAAATCGTACCGAAACCCAACCTGGAGTCGTCGGGCTTTGGTTTTAAATTTTCTGCTTTGGTAACCGTCAGTTGCATTTTAACCTCCCCGGATATTTTATAACATTTTGATGTTTATTTTGTTTCCCATATTTAGGGGTGTAAGCTCCACAGGAACAGCCCCGTTGTACGGTCGTAAACCCGCTCCAGAGGTTTGCCGATGAGTTCTTGAAGGTCCATCTCTCCGGCATAGAGAACGGTTTCTGAAAAAAGGTGTCCGCCGATGATTTTTCCGCGTTCATCGCCCAGAACAATATGGGCATGTATCACCGGAGCCTGATCTTTTAAGGAAACATTGCCGATACAAGTTACGACTTCCATGGGCATATTTTCTGTGTAGGTGACGTATACTTGCTGTTTTTGATCATACGCTCCGATGGTAGCGGACGAAACAGCCCCGATTACGGAGAATGTTGCCATCTGAATGGAGGATTCTATGCAAAAGTCCTCGACAGATGCAATCAGATCTTTCCCATGGGGAAGGCGTCCTACAAATCGACGTCCCAGTTCAAATTCAGAGCAGACCGGTTGGTTCATCGAGAAACATCTCTAGTGAATAAAATATTAACAATAAAATACGGTCTAAAGGCTATAGCATCTTTGCCATTGAAATCAAGACCTAAGTTGTTGCCATAAAGGTTTTGCAAACACCGTATTGTTTTCTTTCACCGGTTGACATCGGCCGGTGCTTCGGATATTTAAAGCCTAAATTTTGACAAACTCGTAAAAAGTCTTTTGTGATCGAGCAAAACGGACTTTTTATGAGACCATCAATTTTGAAATTGAAGCAACCGTTTGGTTTTTCGAAACAAGACCTTATCTGCGAGTTGTTTCAGAAAAAATCAGTGCTGCTTGAAGCAGCAATATGTTCAAATATACGGAGCGGTACATATAAAAGGGGAATATGAAATATGGATACACCCGATAAAATGTCCAGCATTGAGCCTGTAAGGCTTAGCTTAGACAGTAGATTCAGGTTTAAATGTCACAGCGGTGTTAAATGCTTCACCAAATGCTGCAGAGGGATTAATATCATACTCACGCCCTATGACATTATAAGACTCAAAAGACGTCTGCAGCTTTCGTCTGAAGCGTTTTTGGCAGTGTACACGACGCCGCAGCTTTTGGAAAAAACTGACTTGCCGGTGGTTACGCTGAAGCTGATGGATGACGATATGCAATCATGTCCTTTCGTTACCGACGCGGGTTGCATCATTTACGAAGACAGGCCCACAACCTGCCGTTATTATCCGCTGGGGGTTGCTTCGCTGAGTCACAAGGAGGGTGCTGACGATGATGGGTTCTATTTTTTTGTCCATGAGCCCCATTGTCTGGGTTTTGAAGAGGACAAAGAATGGACCATCCGTGAATGGCGGAAAGACCAGGGCGTTGATATTCATGATGAGATCAATGCCGGCTGGACCGATCTGGTTGTGAGAAAGCGGTCTTTTCCGGCGAACATCAAGCTGACCGAAGAAAGCAAAAAGATGTTTTTTTTGGTGAGCTATAACATCGATACATTCAGGCAATTTGTATTTGAGAGCTCATTTTTGGATCGTTATGATATCGATGCTGAAACCCTTGGAAAAATTAAGGAAGACGAAATCGCACTTTTGGAATTTGGTTTGAAATGGCTAAGAGATGTTCTGTTTAAAGAAGGGAATTTTCGGTTGAAGGAAGGTGCGGCCGCCTCGAAATCCTAAACGCCGCTTCAAAACATATCCGGTTGTTTTTTCGAGAGCCTTTAAAAAAACGATGATGCCGGGTACCTGATGGTGGGCATAACGGTACCCGGCATCCAACGGCTGTTCATCAATAATCTTCGTAAAAAAGCCCCTCGCACGTGGAAGGATCGTTCAGACGAGCCTCAATGTCGACATTGAAAAATTCGGCGACAGGTTGAAATATTTCCGGGGTGTCGGCCTGTACTTTTCGGGCGGCTTCAAGAACCTTTTCGAGTCCGTTTCGCGTCATTTTTCCCAGCGGCTGCCTGCAGCCACCCGAGGGCATTCCCAGGATTGACATGAGTGTCTTAACCCCCAGCGGATTTCTGGCACGGCATTTCACTTCCCCAAAGGGTGTTTTTTCCATGGTTGTAATGGTGACCAGATTAAAAAGGGGTTCTATGGCCGATAACAGCTTCCGGGCTTCAGACGTGTTTCCTTCTTTCAGCAGGCGGACCATGTCCGCCACCGCTTTCGGAATGACATTGGAAGCAACAGAAATAACCCCCGAGGCGTTGATCTGTGTATTCGTCATCATCTCATACGTCATCCCGTCATCGCCGGACAGTATGGTAAAATCAGGCCCGCAGCACTTTCGGGTGTGTTTCATATTGTCAAGATTTCCCGTGGCTTCTTTAACCGTATTGACATTGTCAAACTCTTGGTTCAAAAGCGCCAGGTCTTCGGGCAGCAGTTGTGCACCGGTTCTGCCGGGGATTACATACGGAATGATTTCAAGACCCGGTGCCGCCTGGGCGATGGGTGCGACATATTCCCTGCGTATTTCAAGAGAACTGGGGCCGTTGTAGTATGGATCTACCAGCAGCAGCGCATCAACTCCCACTGCGACGGCATGTTTTGTTCCCGCCAGAGATTCCTTGGTGTTGTTGCTTCCCACACCGGCAATACAAATACATTTACCCTTTGTTTTTCCCACAACGGTTTCAATGACCCGGTTATGTTCATCCCAGGTCAAAACAGGGCTTTCTCCGGTGGTCCCCACAGCCAGTATTCCGGTAATGCCATTTTTTATCTGGAAGTCAGAAAGTTTGCCAAGACTTTCATAGTCGACAGCATCATCTTTAAACGGTGTAACAATTGCTGTGAAACATCCTGCGATCATAACATCCCCCCTTTTATCCAAATAGTTGTTGTTTTTAAAAAACAATCAGGGTGTCGGCAAAATAAGTTGAACCTAAAAAATAAGAAAAAGTGATCGGCTGTGTCAAGAAAAAAGATATGTATTCAAATAATGCTTACATTTTGTTTTCTCTTGACAATCCGTTGGTGAGATAATAACCCAAGGCTGTTCAAATGTAAAAGAAAAAACAAAAAAAGGATTATATCATGGCAATAGCAAAAAATGTTGAAGAATATATCGCTCACCAACGGGCGGCCGTTGCCGCGAATTCTGAATGCGGTACTTCCCACTATAACCTTGCAGTCGGCCTTCTGGGGCTTAAAAAATATGAGGAAGCGGAAAAGGAGCTTTTTGCAGCCATCGAGTGCAGCCCGAGTCTTGCCGAGGCGTATGTTCAGCTGGGAGGGATCTGCCTGCAGCGCGGGGACATAGAAGGCTGCCTTAAATTCAATAAGCTGGCGGTCAAGTCCAGGGCGGGGTTTGCCGAAGGGTATGGGAATATTGGATTTGCAGAACTTCAATTGGGAAATATCGACGAAGCGATTCCTGCTCTTGAAAAAGCGATAAGATGGAATCCAAAATTCTTGCAGGCGTATACCACATTGGCCAATGCATATCTGATGAAAGGGATGCTCGATGAAAGTATACAAACCAGCCTCAAGGTTATCGAACTGGAACCCGACTTTGCCGTAGCACATAACAACCTGGGCATTGCCTATCTCGAAAATGGGGAGCGGGATCTGGCTGTGAAACATCTCGATAAAGCGGTTGAACTCGGTTATGAGGTTGCCCCTGAAATTTTAGATGAAATCAAAAAAAACAGATAAAAAATATCAGCAGAAGAAGACTGCATGCCGAGATTCAAGTTTTTTTTATCCAGCAGTAACGATCCTGTCCGGGAAGGCGATGTTATATGGTCGACGCCCATTCCCATCAGCCGACATGAATCCGCCGGAACAATTAAATCAGACAGTGACATTTTCATAAATCACGGGGACTATTTTGCAGCCGCCCGAGATTTTATAGAAAGAGATCAATATTCGATCATTACACAATCCGTCTCCCAACATCTCCATCGAAAGATATCATCCCAAGAAATAGAAGAAATCAGAATCTTTCTCGATAAACATGGAGAGTTTTATCATCCAGCCAAAGTTGAAGCCGTTTTGCAGGCCGTCAAGATTCCATTTGTCCTGAACGTTGCTGTTACAGACGTTGGAAAACGATGTGCTCAAAGAGAATATCGGCTTTTACAAATGCTCGACACGGAATACCCGGGTTCGTTTATTCCCAAAGTATACGCTCAGGGCAACGTTTTTACTAAGATGAATCAAGTTGAAACCCGGATGTTTTTAGGTGAATGGTTCGAGGGTTTTAACGAATTCCATATTTCCCTTGATCCGGCAGATGAACAACACAAAATCGTTGTATGGGATCATGAACACGGGAACTATTTCCTCTCAACCGGTCAAACCGAAGATCTTTACCGGCAGGCCGCCGGAATTCTGACCGGTTATTATAACGTCGAGACGTCCGAGCAAATATCTTCCTGGCATCATGCCGCCGGTGATTTTGTCCTGAAATGCCAAAACCGTGAGATCGATGTAAAACTCATCACGGTTCGACAGTACGCCCCCATGTTTGAAAAGGATCCCGAGATCGGGCATAAAAATCCGGATGCTGAACGGATATTGGAATCCTTGCTGGTATTTTTCCTGAATCTTGCCATCAAAATGCGCATCGACAGGCTGGACGGGGTCGGAGAAATTGTGTGGTCTGATGATATTGCCGTGAAAGGCGTCCTCAAAGGCTTTTTTGAAGGACTGGTTTCAAAACCGCCCGTCAGAT
>JAQBBE010000167.1:0-2536 GCA_032126435.1 Desulfobacterales bacterium
CAGCGGGCGGGCTGTAAAGCAATTATGATCAACACCCATCATCTGCATGGAAAAATCGATGCCCACCTTGCCGGAAAACAGTATGAGATTCCGGTGACAACTCGGCATGAACCCAAAATACTCGGCACCGGAGGTGCCATAAAAAATGTCGCTGACTTCTGGGAAGATCGTCCTTTTATGGTGATAAACAGCGATATCATTACAGATATAGAATTTAAAAAGGTCTATGATTTTCACTTAAATCACACCCACCCGGCAACACTGGTTCTGCATGACGACCCGGAGTTCAACACCGTGGTCGTAGACGGAAACGGCTTTATTGAAGCGTTCGATGAACGGCCTCCCCGTAACACCCGGTCCGCCTCTCTGAAGGACAAATCAAAAAAATCCGGATTCGAAGACACCGGAAAACTCACCTTTACGGGGATACAGGTTCTAAATCCGGAAATCCTCAGCTTAATACCGGATAACGTATATTACAGCATTATCGATGTTTACAGGACGCTGACAGCAAAAAACAGAAAAATATGTGCGTTTGTTTCAAAAAAATATTTCTGGAAAGATATGGGAACGCCGGAGAGGTACCGACACGTCGTTTTCGAGAAGATGGCCCCCGAAGCTTTCAAACAGGCCTTTTGGGGATCCTCGAGCAAAAAGATCACTCGAACGAAACTTAAAGGGGATGGGTCAGACAGGGACTGGTACCGCCTGAACGATGGAAATCGATCACTGGTGATGGCGGATCACGGCATCAAAAGAGAGGATAAAACCTCCGAGGCGGAGGCCTTTGTCGCCATTGGCCGTCATCTGTTCGGCAGCGGGTTACCGGTACCGGAGATTTACCTTTATGATACCTTTTCAGGTCTGGTATTCATGGAAGACTTGGGAGACGTTCATCTTCAGACCGTAATATTAAAAACCAAAAATCCGGATGAGATCATCACATATTACCAATCGGTGATACGCCTTCTCGGGAGACTCTCCCTATCCGGAAGCAGAGGGTTCGATCCTGCATGGACCTGTCAGACGCCCCGATACGATAAGGATCTCATTCTCGAAAAAGAGTGCCGATACTTTGTTGATGCCTTTTTAAGGGAATATCTCGGAATGGATATATGCTTTCAGGATCTTGAAGATGAGTTTAGGCAACTTGCAGATAAATCCCTTGAATTTTCGGTCAATGGTTTTATGCACCGAGACATGCAGTCACGGAACGTTATTTTAAAAAACGATCGTTTTTATTTTATCGATTTTCAGGGGGGGCGGTTAGGGCCGATTCAATATGATCTTGCATCGTTGCTGATCGATCCCTACGTGGAATTACCCCGTTCTGTACAGAATATCTTGCTCGACTTCAGCGTTGAAATCCTTGCACCGGCCATGAGGGTCCATCCACGCAATTTTCTTTCCTGTTATAAATACTGCGCCATAACGAGAAACCTTCAGATGCTGGGGGCTTTTGGTTATCTGAGCCGTATAAAGAAAAAAACATACTTTGAAAAATATATCCCAAATGCTATAAAAACCCTCGAAGTTAATCTTTCAGATTTCAAGGACACGGAATTTCCAGGCTTAAAATCGATTGTCAAAGACGTTTGTTTCATGGCAGCATTTTAGCTTTTTGAAATATTATCGCTTCGATTATACTTAATTCTAAAGTTTTTTTTCAGATTCCAAAAGAGGGAGGTACAAGATGAACCGCATAAAAATTATGGTAAACGGCTTACCCGGCAATATGGCTACGAATGTTGTCAAACACGCTCTTGAAGACGACCGGTTTGAACTGATTCCCCAATCCCTGACCGGTCCTGAAATCATTGATACCGAAACCGTCATCGATTCTGTTTCCATCGGCCTGATTCAGCCGAAAGACAGAGAGGAGGCCATTTTGGCCATCAAGGATACGGAGGCTCCTTTTCTGAGTGTGGACTACACCCACCCATCGGCGGTTAACAGTAATGCCGATTTTTACTGCCGTCATGGACTTCATTTTTTGATGGGTACAACCGGCGGCGAGCGCCGGAGTCTCGAGGAAACGGTTCGTAAATCTTCGGCGGTTGCGGTGATTGCACCGAATATGGCCAAGCAGATTGTCGGGTTTCAGGCCATGATGGAATATGCCGCCCAAACATTTCCGGATCTCTTCAAAGGATACTCGCTCCATATCAAAGAAAGCCATCAGCATGGAAAAGCGGACACCAGTGGAACCGCCAAGGCAATGGTCGGGTATTTTAATCGCCTGGGACTGTCTTTTCCCGAGGCGGACATCACCAAAGAACGTGATCCAAATGTCCAGAAAAACGTTTGGGGAATACCTGAAGCATACCTGGGAGGACACGGATGGCACACCTACCGCCTCGACTCGGGTGACAAAACGGTCCGATTTGAATTTACACATAACGTCAACGGCCGGGATGTCTATGCCCTGGGGACCCTCGATGCGCTGATTTTTCTGGCTAAAAAGGTGGAAGACGGCGCACGGGGCAAGTCCTTTAGCATGATTGACGTGCTCAAAGGTGTCTAGTGGGAGTAAAGA
>JAQBBE010000168.1:0-3869 GCA_032126435.1 Desulfobacterales bacterium
TAAGGAGTGTTATGAATAAGAAATTAGTTATTATCGGTATCGGAATTGTTGGTGTTCTATTGCTGTGGATAGGGATTTCAGTTTATCCGGACTGGTTGTGGTTTGAAAATTTGGGCTTTTCGCCTGTTTTCTGGACCATGCTGTTGAGCAAATTCGGGTTTGGATTGATAGTCTGGCTGCTTTTGGCCCTGATCATCGGTATGAACATTTACACCGCCAATCGTTTAAACCCGAGCATCGGGACAGGAGGGAATCTTAAAGTTGCCGGCGATTATGTTTCCCAATCCGGTCTTTCCACTGCAACGCTAAAAACCCTGGTGATCGCTTTTATTCTGTTTTCCACCTTTTATATTGCTTCAAAAGGCTCCTCTCAATGGGATTTGCTCCTGCGCTATCTGTATCAGCAGCCTTTTGGCAGCACCGACCCTGTTTTTAACCGGGACATCGGTTTTTACTTGTTCTCGCTGCCTTTTTACACCTTCATCCAAAACGGGTTGCTGATTCTTTTTGTCGTGGCTGCACTGGCCACGATGGGCTGGTATCTGAAAAACGGTGCCCTGAAAATAGAGGGTGACTTCAGTCAGGCCCAGGGTGCCCTACCCACTTTACCTAAAATCACCCTTGCGGAAAACGTTAAAAAGCATCTTATTTTTCTGGGTGGAATCGTTGTGCTGCTACTGACCTGGGCCTATCGTCTGAAAATGTTCGGGCTTTTATATTCCACCCAGGGACCGGCTTTCGGCGCCAGCTATACCGATGTTCACATCAAGGTTCTGGCCTATAAGGTCATCGTTTTTGTCTCGATAGGATTTGCCGTCGTCCTTTTTATCAACGCCTTTAAACTTAGGGCAAAAATAATCTGGATGAGTGCGGTAATCTGGATAGGAGTCGTGTTGGTGCTGGGAACGGGGCTCCCTATCCTGGTCCAAAAAGTTATCGTCAAACCCAATGAACTGGCCAAAGAATCCCCCTACATCGCCTACAATATCGATTATACCCGCAAGGCCTACAACCTGAATAAAATCAAAGAAATCGATTTTGAAGTGAACGACCAGCTCACTGCCCAGGATCTCAAGCAGCATGACGTAACGATCCAAAATATCCGGATCTGGGACGAGCGCCCGCTGCTTCAAACCTACCGGCAGATTCAAGCCATACGGCTGTATTACGATTTTAACAATGTCGACGTCGATCGGTATCGCCTCAACAACCAGTATCGCCAGATCATGCTGGCCGCCCGGGAGCTGGTGGTCAACAAGCTGCCTCCCCAGGCCAATACCTGGGTCAACAGACACCTCATCTATACCCATGGCTACGGACTGGCCGCAAGCCCGGTCAATGAAGTGACCAGCGAGGGGCTGCCCCGCCTCTTTATCAAAGACCTGCCGCCTTCCTTTGAACCGGACCTGAGGGTTGTGCGCCCCGAGATCTATTATGGCGAAAAAACGGATGAGTATGTAATGGTAAAGACCAAAGCCCAGGAATTTGATTATCCCAAGGGGGACAAAAATGTTTATGCCACCTACCAGGGCAAGGGCGGTATCCATATCAAATCTTTTTTCAGAAGGCTTTTGTTTGCCATTGAGTTTTTGGATCCCCAGATACTGTTTACCACGTATTTAAGTCCGGAGAGCCGCATCATGTATAACCGGCGGATTAACATGCGGACGAATTCGATTGCCCCCTTTCTCGATTATGACGGTGATCCCTATCTGGTTGTTTCCGGTGGAAAGCTCTACTGGATTCAAGACGCCTACACGACCTCTGCGATGTATCCTTATTCGCGTCGGTCTCGCGGCATTTTTAATAAAAGACTTAACTACATCCGCAATTCCGTCAAGGTCACCATCGATGCCTATAACGGGGATGTGGTTTTCTACATGATTGATGAAAAAGACCCCATCGTCAAAACCTATGCGCGGATCTTCCCGGATCTGTTTAAGCCTTTCAAGGAAATGCCCGCAGAACTGAAAGAGCACATCCGCTACCCCAGGGATCTCTTTAAAATCCAAATGGAGACTTACACGAAATATCACATGGAAGATGTCCAGGTCTTCTACAACCAGGAAGACCTCTGGCAAATTCCGGATGAGGTCTATGGGGAGAGCCGTCAGAAAATGGAACCTTACTACATCATTATCAAGCTGCCCGAAGAGCAAAAGGCAGAATTTTTCCTGATGACCCCTTTCACCCCTTCCAAGAAAGATAATATGATCGGCTGGCTGGCGGCCCGATGTGACCTGCCCGACTACGGCAACCTGCTGGTCTACAAGCTGCCCAAGGAAAAACTGGTCTATGGACCCATGCAGATTGAAGCCAGGGTGGATCAGCAAACGGAAATTTCCCGGGAATTGAGCCTGTGGGGGCAGAGAGGTTCCCGAGTCATCCGGGGCAATCTATTGGCTATTCCCGTCAGTGATACCTTTATCTATGTGGAGCCGGTATATCTGGAAGCCATCCAGGAAGAAAGCCAAATATCCCCAACCGGCACCCCTCAGCCCGGCGGTAGAGCCAAGCCCCAGAAAACAAGCGCACTCGCGCGTCCCCAGCCGGAAGAGTCAAGGTCCGCTTCTCTGCCGGAACTCAAAAGAGTCATTGTCGCTTTTAGCAATCGCCTGATTATGGAGGAAAACCTGGACAAGGCCTTGAGCAATATCCTGGACGTTGAAATAACCCCGAAACATCCGGCTTCCCTGGTTATTCCTCAAATAAAGGGTGAAGGGTTATCCAAGCGCGGCGCGACGGCGCTGGACCACTATAATAAAGCCAAAGATTATCTGCGTCATGGCGATTGGACCGGCTACGGGAGGGAACTGGAAAATCTGGAAAAAATCCTTAAAGAAATGTCCGGAATGAAGCAGGAAAAAAAATAAAAATTTAAAGTGGTTACCCCGTGCGGGAGCACGGGGTTCTTTACTTGACAAAAAACGAAAATTAGCATGTCCCCGTTCGTTAAAGCTAATGAAAAAAGCGTGGATAATCGATTCAGTCCCCACGCTTTTCAGTTTTCGAAGTGCCCACAACATGTAGGGCTTCTAAAAGTCTGGCAATCGCTGGTTTAACTGCTATAAATTGCAGGAATTTTAAGCCTAAAATCTTTACAGATATCACAATGCCTGCCAATTGTTTATAGCACAAATACTGGAAAGTAAACACAACATTTCATTTCGGTAATAAATTTTCAGTTTTGGGGAATTATGACTAAGGAACACAATCGAAAATTAGCACCGAAATAATTATATATCATGGAACATAAAAATTTTCTTTCCCCCTTTTCCCTCTTTAAAATCTACTAATAAATTATACCTATAATTGACATTTATTCCTTCGTGAATATTTATGTAATATATAATGATATTATTTTTTATTTCACAAATTCCAAGAAAGACAATTCGTCAGGAGACAAAAAATGGAAATTAAAAAATATAGATTCCTAAGTGTTTTTTTAATTGCTCTTGTTATCTCCAGTTGTGCTTCATGGCAAAAGAACTACGGAAAGCTCAGAATTTTACCTAAAAGCCATAACGAAGTGACCATTCAAGATTTAATAGGCAAATGGGATGATTATAACATTTATTATTCAGACAATTATGAGGAATCCAACGTTCGAACACCCCTGGGGATCATGTTTGATCCAAAAAATAATGATACAACGCTGGTGGGTGATCGGTGGTATAGGGTCAGGGATCAAAAAACTTTGATAGAGTTGACAAAATGGATATATCCGACCACCCAGTATGAACCTTGGCTTAACGAGATTTTAGGTCCGGACGGCAGTTTTTATGGATATCTTTATTACTCATATGGATTTGTAACCCTTAAAATGGTTGGTGATAAAACGATGTATGTATTTAGTCTGGAGGATCCTC
>JAQBBE010000169.1:0-2749 GCA_032126435.1 Desulfobacterales bacterium
CGGCTACCGGTGAAGCGTCTCCTGCCCTGGGAAAACAGAACGTCGTCGCAACAGAGACCCAACAGGCAACCGAAGCCAAGGTACAGGAAAATATTATAGCAACAAAGCCGGTCGTGGAAGCGGCATCCCCCGATGAAACGGCCGCGATCCCATCTGTTGAAGTGTCTTCCGTCTCCAGTGAAGTCTCTTCAGCACCCGAAAAGGAAACGCCATCAGCGGACGCGGTTAAAGAAGCATCGGCTGAACCGGATACAGAACAGGCGCTTGTGGCGTCCAAAGGGAATATTCTTGAAAAAGAGGATCCGGCAAAACGCCTGAGAACTTTTTTGAACACCTATTGCCAGGCATACGAAAGCAAAAATCTTGACAAATTTTTCACCTTTTTTGCGCCGGATGCCTCCGAAAACAACCGGCCGTTTCATGAGTTGATGCCCAAGTACCGAGAAAATATGGAGATGATCGATTCGTTTAAGTACCGGATTGAAATTTTAGCCTATTCTACACAAGCTGATACCGGAAACGTCAGGGTCCAGGGAAAATTTTTCACCCAGTACCTGTTGCACGGAGGATCCTGGAAAGATAACAGCGGCAATATTTCCATGGAGCTCGCAGAGCATGGCGATTCATTCCTGGTAAAGCAGCTTAATTATTGAAACATAGGTTGAACGGTTCAATGTTCACGGTTCCAGGTTGAAAAGCACAAACCAGCGCACGCTAAAGGGATTATATATTCTGAGGGACAGAAATGCTATTTCACCCAATGAGTGAAAGTGGCCTATACAAACATCAAGTTTAAATGTAGGCGATGTCAAGATGTTACAACCCTGGAACCCTGAACCCAGAACCTTTCCAAGGATACTCATGTCAAAGACAACCGATATATTATTGGTTGCTGTTTCCCTTCTTTTCCTTAGTGCCACAAATGCACCCGCTAGTAATATTTTTGAATTTAAATATATTTTTTCAGATCAATTTTTTAGCGGAGAAAATCCTCTGGGAAAAGAGATCGACCCTGATTTGACCAAAGCCAAAGAAGCGGTCATCACGGCCTGTAAAGCATGGGAAGCTGCAACCGGCGGAAGCATCAAATTAACTCCGGCAAACAACCCGGAAGGCGCGGATATCATTTTTGAAGGATGGTCGGTCAGGGGACCCGGTGTTTCCATCCAGGATGAGAAGCTGTGTTTGGATGAGAACGACATCGGCAATCTATTTTCTGAATACATGCCGGAAGCACTCGGTTTCACAATATTTGACGATTGCAATTTAGATTGTCGCTTTCCAGAATCTTGGGATCCGGCTGACGCGGATAATAATCACAGAGCCAGAATATTTTTTCATAAAAAAACAGCGCCGTGGTTTTGCGTATTGGACGAAGAAATGGTCTTGTTTGATGAAGCCCAAAGGGATGTGATCCGAGTGGCCATGCGAGAGATCGGTCATGCTCTGGGCTTTTGTGAATATCCTGACGGAGATGTCAATGAATGCGGCCTGACGCCGCCATGCATCAGAAACAGTGCTTCGATTATGTGCAAAAACCAGGTGAGCTGTTTGCAGGAAGTTCAGGACGGACCGGTGCCGTTGGGGGGGATGGACGATATGGATCATCCGGGTGTCCGAGACCTGACGCGCTTTGATAAAGAAAGTGTTTTGAAAAAATTCTTTCCAGGGACAAAGATATTCTACGGAAGGGTTCAGGACGCCGATGGGAATCCGATCCCCGAAGCGGTTTTAAGTACCGAGGACGGCAAGTTTTCTGCCAAAACCAATCCTAACGGGATTTATTCCCTGTGGCACATTGTGCCGGGCACGTATTTCATTAAGGTGCATCATCCTGAATACGATCAGGATGTCGCCGAGATTATCGCCGTGTCTCCGGCAGCGCCGGATATGGTCATCAAAGATTTTAAGTTCACAAAAGGTTCTCAAGGGGTGCGCGGGAACACCCGGGTTATCCCATCCGCGGGCGGGCCGGATGATATATACACGGTTGTGGCGACATTTCCAGGTGCTTTTGATGAACCGCCGGGTTCGGCAAAACTATTGCTTGACGGCCAATTGGTGAATGAAGTTTCAATTCCATTCACCACCGGACCGCCGCCACATGTTTTTTCATACTACGGCCTTGCGGGTTTGAAGCCCGGAGAACATTATTACGAGTTTAAAGTCGCCGAACGGGAAGGCGACCGGCAGCAAACCCTGAACGGTTCTTTTAAGGTGAGCCGGCCTTCCGACATCCGGTTTGCCGTTGAGTCCATCCCACCCATCGTAAGCGTTGGAAAGGACAACCATGCACCGGTCAGCGCCCGGTTAAAAGATAAAAACGGAGAACCTTTGGCCGGCGAGACGGTTCGATTTCAAACGAGTTTCCCGGGATTCTTTACGCCTTCCAGTGGAGAAGTAGTGACCAACGCTCAGGGAATCGCCGAGATCATCTTCACGCCGGGTTCCAGCGGGAATGCGACCCTTACGGCCATTCCGCCGAACGGTCCTTCGGTGACCACCTCGATAAGCTGCACGTCCCAGCCCATAAGCATCGCATTGGAATTCCATTCTGCCGGGAAAAATTCTTTTAAGGTGATATCCAGCCTTGATTATTTTACGGACAAACGACCTGTAGCCGGCGAAGCTGTAAAATGGCGTTTACAGCCTTCCGAAGGCTGTACCTGGGAAAAAGGCCCGGATCAGAAAACCGACCCCAACGGCAAGGCCTTTGGAACGTTGACAATTGGGACCGATGAATCCAGGC
>JAQBBE010000170.1:0-2809 GCA_032126435.1 Desulfobacterales bacterium
CTAAAAAATTTCTGACGGACCATGGCGGAAGTGTAAATAAAAAGCAAAGAAATAACCTTTTTATTCAGTCGCAGATAGGTTTGATACAGCAGGGAAAAAAGATGAAGATAAATACCTTTTTACGATTTCCCTGTGATATGGTTCTTTATGCCAAGTTGATCATCTTTTTTTTATTCTGGAAAAATTTTAGTAAATATGACATTTATGGGAGATAATTAAAGCTTGATGGTCTCGTAAAAAGTCACAAACATATATCTTTATGAAATAATTATAAAAAACGAAAAATAGTTCTTGCCTTTTCCACTGCAATTTGGTATAAAAAGCCAAATTAATCAGGTGTTTAAAGGTAAAATCATGATCAACATTAAAAATCCAAATCAGCTCAACATTTTCGATCCTTGGGATTTTCTTACACCCAAAAGACGCAAGATGCTCGACAACAGTTGGCCGGGTCTATTCCGTGAGCACATACTGCCATCAATTCCTGTCCATAAAGTTGCCAAATACTTTGATAAAACTTTTGGTCGGCCGACAAAAGAGCTTTACGCAATGATCGGTGCTCTTGTTCTTCAGCAGACGCTTGATCTTACCGATGAAGAAACCGTCCGGCAGTATGCCTTTGACACGCAGTGGCATTACGCCCTCAACGTAACTGAAGAGTCGGATAAAGCCAAGTATATTTCGTTAAAAACCTTATGGAATAATCGAAACATCGTTGCGCAAAACAATCTTGAGGACGACATTTTCAAAGCCAGCACAAACCGGCTAGCGCAGGTTTTCAACGTTAATATCGATAAACAGCGGATCGACTCGGTCCATATCAAATCCAATATGCGGCGGCTTGGCCGAATCGGCATCTTTTCTGAGAGCATTCACAAGTTTTTGGTAAATCTGAAACGGGGCAATCAAGACCAACTCGACATCATAGATGAAAAAGTTGTCGATAGATATCTTTCCAAAAACGATCTCGGATGCTTTTCCAGAGTCAAACCATCTGAATCGAGAAAAACCCTCACAGAGGTCAGCAAAGACCTGTTTGATCTGGTACAGCAGTTTAAGGGCAGCCCCGAAGTGGAGGCCATGTATAGTTACAAACTGCTTGAAAGGGTTCTGAAAGAGCACTGCGATCTTACCGCTGATAAAGACAATCCGGTTGAGCTTAAGAAACCGAAAGAAATTGCTTCGGACTCTCTTCAAAATCCTTCTGATCCCGATGCAACCTACAGCGGTCACAAGGGGCAAGGCTACCAGGTTCAAATCCAGGAAACTTTCTGTGATGACGAAGAAAAAAAAGAAGGATCCCTTAACCTGATCACCCATGTGGAAGTTGAACCTGCTCATAACAGTGATGCCAATGCTCTTATCCCTGCGATTGAGTCTACAGAAAAACAGAATCTGAGACCGAAGGAGCTAATAGCCGATTCTCTTTACGGCAGTGATGACAACTGTGAACGCGCAAAAAAACACGGCGTAGATCTGATTGCTCCAACTATGGGTTCAGTCGAGGAAGACAAGTTGAGCCTTGCAGATTTTCAATTTTCTGAAAAAGGCGAAGTTGTTGCCTGTCCCCAGGGTAATGCCCCTGTAAAAGTCAAAAAGAGAAAAAGAGTTAGCATCGGTTTTGCTTTACATGATTGCCAGAATTGCCCCAAACTATCCAGATGCCCTGTCAAGAAAGGAAAAAAATATTACTACCTTCGCTTTACTGATAAAGAGATGCGCATAGCAAAGCGCAGAATATATGAACAGTCAGACGAATTCAAAGATCGTTACAGGTGGCGTGCAGGTGTTGAAGCCGCCATGTCTGAATACGACAGACGAACCGGAGTTAAACATCTTCGAGTACGGGGCCTGAAAGCAGTCAGGTTTTGTGCAACCTTAAAGGCCTTGGGAGTAAACATCTTCAGGGCTGCTGCTGTTAGAGCAGCGAAAATGATGCCGGTAGAAGGTCTCTGTGAGGCATAAAGCCCTCCATGCCTCTATTTTTCATTTGTCAAAGAGCATGTTGTGACGACTTGGAGTAACCTGAAAGATATTTTTAACCAATCTGCGTCATTTTATGAGCACAAGCTCATATCGGCAGCGCAATTAATTCTGACTTTTTACGAGACCATCAAATAAGATGAACTCGTAAAAAGTCTGATTTTGCTCGATGTCGCTCACAAAAGACTTTTTACGAAGCCGTCAAATAATATCGTCTTGATAAAGCTAAGAAAGGAAGATGCACCATGACGAAATATTACACTATGGGCCATTGGTATAAATGTGAAAAATGCGGCAAGAATATTCCCATACGAGAATCCTTTTTTATAACTCAAGATGATGAAAAAATAGATATATTACAATATTTTTGTCCCTTTTGTAATACGATTCAATTTTTTCAGTTTTCCAGCGATAAAAAACCGTGCACAAAAAAAGAAGCACTATTATATTTTAAAATAGAACAAGAGAAAAAAGATGGCATAATCCGATTCGAGACTGATTGGGAATGAGAAAATAATGACTAAAAAAGTCAAAGTTTATTTTTTAGATTGAGCCAGCCCCCGGTAGTATCTAAAAATGAGGTCCGTAGTCCGTCAAGCCGGAGGTCGCGAGTTCAAGTCTCGTCACTCCCGCCACCGATTTAATAAGCTCGTTATTTCGATAACGAGCTTTTTTTATGTCATGGCATATAAAATCCCATTTTCTGTCTGCTCCAGGTTTTGTCGATCCACGGCCTTTTTTCTTTCATTGCAGGAATAATCATCTGATGTTATGATGAAAATATGCCAACCCAAATCCATATGAAACGCCCGTCTAAAAGAACCAA
>JAQBBE010000171.1:0-3420 GCA_032126435.1 Desulfobacterales bacterium
TAGCCCGCATCCTGTAATAAACAAACCGTCCGGATCAAATTCCAATCCAATCATCTTTTCCAATGCAGCGTGTGTCTGCCGTATGGTGCTGCAAAGGGATTTTATCTTGTATGAACGGGCATCTGAACGAATTAGAAAAGAGCGTATCAGGCAAACCGTGCCGGACAAAATAAAAAAGATAGCGCCTTTGTTGCTTTCTATGTCGACGACAAGCCAATTCTTACGGTTGTCTAAAATATGGGTCAGGCACAATGCTGTGGGGTAGCCGCCGACGGTAACCGTCTCGGGCGCAATATTAAACGTGGCAAGTGTATCTAAAAAAGATTGGAGCTTCGATTTTTCTACTGCAGCGGTGATAAGGTTGTTATCATTTATATGATCCGGTAGTTTTACCGGAATAAAATCGATGATCAGGTCATCTGTGGGAAACGGAAAGGTTGGCTCCAGTTCATACGGCAGAATTTTTTTAATTTTTTTTTGACCCTTAAACGGGACTTGAATATTTCTATAAGATATTTCATCAGCAGGAAAGGACGCCACGCAGACGGAACCGGATATATCCATCTTTTTCACAAGGGTTTCAAGTGGCGCAACCCAGCCGGTTTCATCCTCTTTTCGGTCTGATAGGGGAACATGAACATGAGCATCTATGGCAGTTCCTTTGATACCGCTCTTTATTAGAACCGCTGATACCGCATCATGTCGTATGTCTAGTCCCAGTATTTTTCTTCTCATGGTTTTCTTTAAATTAAAATAGACGTGATTATAGTAGGTTATGATTGTTTTGTCAAGTCAAACCTCTTTCTTCAACGCTTAGCTCGAATTTCTCAGGAAGAACTCCGCTAATGTCTATCACCTTAAAAATCGTATCATGTTAGCGTGTTGAAACAACAAACCAGCAGACGTTCGGATGTCCGGTGTTTTGGCGAATCGCTGTTTGAGTGTTCTACTCTGTTTTCCACCGCAAGACTTTGCAGGTCCATTTTCCGGTTTTTTGGTTTTTTTCTCTTTTCACCACCGTGTCTATTTTCACTTTCATCTCGTTTAACGTTGCAACAGATTCGATTCGAAAAAAATCACTGGAAGTTGTGATAAGGTTTGAATCGATGTTAATATCGCCCATACCGGGGACCCTTTTATACCAGGTTGGACTTGAAAGGTCGTGGATATCTTCGGATTCGGACGTCTCTTGGCGGTAGTCGTAAATTGCCTGTGCAAGGTATTCACTCCCTAAAGGCAGAATGGCCGCAAGTGTCGGAAGATCTGCAGTGTTGATATTTATTTTTCCTTCATAGGTAAAGGTATTGTCCGCGGTTTCGCTCATTCCAAAGACGGTAATATAGTCTGAGAGTCCCGACACCCCGCCTGCGCCTTTTAACAACTCCGGTGTAATTCCTCTGATGAGTGCAAGTTCGCCGATATGGGTAATCTGACCGTTTTTGCAAGTGTACGGCGGGTCGAGACCCTGATAATAGTCTGACTCTGCGCCATTCAGCCCCGTGATGGCATCATCGTCCCCGGAATCTATCCAGTCTTTGACCGAGTTTACGATGGTCAACGGTTCTAAACCCTCAAACAATTCATTTTGAGACATTAAACCGCTTAAAAATTGCTCCCACATAATCCTTTGGGGTTCGTTAAAGCTGTGTCCATCCGGAAATTTAACAAGGCTGTTGATCTGAATTTTACCAAGTTCATCACCGATGGTTAAGGCGATCGTCCCTTTTTCAAAGGGAATATCCTTTAGAACTTCAGAGATTTTTTCAGATTCCGCCCAGTCTTCCTGAAGCGAATCGGTGTCTGAATCATTTTTATCTTTTACCAGCATCGCTTTCCCTATTTCTATGCCGGATGACGCCATGTTCAACAGTGTAATTCGATCTCTGGTTGCGGCCGCAGAAAAAACCGCTGAGAGCATCTTCCGGTTCATCTCCAGTGTCACCGGAATCAATATCGTAATAATGGCCAAGGTAACGAGAAGGGCGATTCCACGGTTGTTTCCAAGAAAACTCATTTTTTCTTCTCCCTGAAAACCGGAAGTGTTACCATGGTTTCAAACAACAGGGGCTGTGACTCTGAAGCCAATTCGAGTTTTATCCGGATTGCTCTGGGTGTGGAATATCCGAACTCCTCGGCATCGGAGTCCCACAGATCGTATTCAGTACCATTTTCGTCATAATATTTTACTGTCAGAGATTTAACGTCTTTGCACAATACAGGATCACCGGCCTTTTCTTCAAACAAAGGATAAGGATGCAGGTTGTCTGCACGTTTCAACAGGTAACGGCCATCGTCTTCAGTCTGAACGTAATAGACGATTTCTGCAATTCCGTTTTGTGTTTTTCCGCCAAAGGCGATGTGGGACAGGGACGTAAATCTGAGTTTTGGAAATTCACGTCCCTGAATATCAACAATATCCCCGGCAATCCGGTAAAGGTCATGTGAATCGACAACATTCTGTGGCGAGTATTCCGGAGGTAATGATACATGAATCGATTCCAGATCGACCATCATTCGGTTAAGACAGTTTTTGGCCATTTCATAAGATGCAGTGCTCTGTTCGATGGTTTCGTTGCCTGAAAACAAGGCGTTATAGGAAGCGAATATCGTTGAAACAACGATGGCAAAAATAAAAATCGCAATCATAACTTCCAGGAGCGTAAAGCCGCAGGCCGGATGACGGGGATCGATATTGGATTTCAGGCACCGTGTTTGCCGGTTTTGAATCATTCCGTAATCCTCAATCCTGTAAGAATTTGTAGGTTCTTACACTGTACGTGAATTCATCGTTGTTCAGAGTTACGAGGATATCGATTTTTTTCAGATTTTCAGCGATACCTCCAAGTGCTTTTGATTCAACATCCTCCACGGCAACTCTCCAGCGATAACCTGGAAATTCATCCCCGAAATCGCCTGAATCGTCTGTCATATCCTGCTGACCTTTTGATTCAATTTCAACCATCTTTTTTTGGGCCAACAAGGGGGATGTTGCATAAAACCTTGCAGAATAGGTCATGGAAAGGGTCTGGGCATGCATTCTAAATACCGTAACGAGAACAATCGCCATAATGGAAATGGCGACCATGATTTCAAGCAACGTAAAACCCGCTTTAGATTGCGGGTTTCGAGTTTCGGGCTGCGACCTTCTTAAGGTTCGTGTCTGGTTCCCGGTAAGTATCTTTATCACGCTGTCTGCCGACCTCAACGGATGTTTTTTGACGCTGCCCGAACGTTGCATAAACAACAGAGCGGGTAGTTATTAAAAAAAACCATTATGACAAACTCGTAAAAAGTCTTTTGTGAGCGATATCTGATCATTTGGGGATCCAGTGTTTCAAGCGGTGATGCGTTAAAAATTTCAAGCTGTTTGAGGTGCTTGCGACTAGTTCTTTAAATTTAGCAGCACCGCTTTAAACGCCC
>JAQBBE010000172.1:0-4792 GCA_032126435.1 Desulfobacterales bacterium
AATTGAAAGAAAAGTCAATATGTATAATAATATTAAATTTCTATACTCATTTTTGATGATCGGCAAATTAATACAAAAATGCAATAAATGCATCTTTTTGCTCTTATTATGGGAATTATTATGCTGCATCATAATTCCAAATCTAAAAAAACCTGAGACATATTTAATCTAGCGGACTAATTATCCCAAGCCTGTTTTTGCTAACAACATGTGTATATATCATCGTCGTTCTAAGGTCCGCATGGCCTAAAAGTTCCTGTCGCCGGGAGATTTGTTGCAATGGCCATAAAACCAGCTCACCCAATACAAGTAGAAACCCGCTTTCTTCTCATCGGGGACGTGCCCGGATAAGAGATAGGATTTGAAACCCTCCATAACGATTACTTACCCAATTAAATGTCATTGTTAATGATTTAAGGTAAAGCCAATCATCTACCATCAAGTTTCATACCATTGCATAAGGTTCGCATTATTCTTCTGCAAAAAGGCGGCCATCGGCCGGAATGGATCGATAAATTATTTACAATAATCTCAATAGGTAATAATGTGCGATCCTCACGAAACGGCGTGTCTCAAGAAGGCTCGCAGCAGAAAAGGAACAGGGAGTGAAGTCTTTGATGCACAGAAAACAAGGCAGCGATGCACAGTTTTCTGGGCATTCGTGGATACAGCAGCGTGACCGATTATCGCTTTTTGATTAAAGGCCTTGACTGCCCGAGGCTCAAATATGTCAAGGGAAATTAGGATCAGAGGTCCCCAGTTAAATTCGCTACGCTTGTCTTCTTCAAAGAATTTAACGGGGCAAGCAGATGTCGGAAGTCGGATGACAGGGGACAGAGGGCGGAAGTCAGTTTGCTGTTTAAGAACATACTTGCCGGTTTATCCCATTTTTTTACCAGCCTTGCTTCTTATCCCCAATATAATCTATCCAGCATGGCATGAAAGTATCTGAAAATTGATACTTTCCCTCGATGGTTTTATAGAGTATTCCTTTTTTGACAAGAGAATCCAGGGATGCTTTTATGGAAGATGAAGGACCGATACCGTAGGTAAGTTGAAAATCCTTTGAAAAGGGTTTGGAGTCATCCTCGGCGCTCAGGGCCATCAACAGTTTTTTTGCTGTTGCGATACGGACCGCCACACCAATTCGTAATGCGGTGAGTCTTGTTGCGCAATGATCATCGGAAGCTGATCAATCAGTTCCGGCACGACCACTCTGTTTTCGCGAGCAATTTCCCACATGTTATGGCAAAGTCTCTGAATATTGTGCGGTATATCATTGCCCAGATCGAACAGCTTTTGCAAATCATTTCGATCTGCCGTATAGTCTCCTTTGCCTAACCAGTCCATGATAAAATCGGTATACCGGTTTCTTTCGATGTGACCGAGTCCCATAATCCGTCCCAATTTGTAGAATGCCCGCTTTCGATCCTTTGCCATGGAAAGCATCACCGATTCTTCCGAACCTGAAAAAATATACCCGATGTGCTCATGCTGTTGGACTTCCGAACGCAGCGCCTTTTCAAGACCTTGACCGTTAAACTTTGTGAGATCCGAAAATTCATCGATAATAACGACCAATTTCCGGTTTTGCTGCGCTGCAAGACGATTTGCATTATTCATGCCTTCGATCAGCGCGGACAGTGACGCCTTCTCCTGAACAGCAACCTCAACCCCGGCACTCATCGAGCCGTTGAGTCCAACTGATATCTTTGGCCGAAGTAGACGAAGACTTGAAAAAATTTTAATCAATTTATCAGTATTTGTCTCAAGGGCTTTAGTCGTGCGATGTGTATAAGCTTCAGCCAAATTTCCAAGGCCGGGATAAGCATTGAGATCGATGTATGCAGAAGCTATTCCGATTTCATCGAGTTTGTCCATCAAATTAAAGAGGAGACATGTTTTTCCGTATCGTCTTGGAGAAATCAGAAAAATTCTGCTCAGATTGATCATTTCACGAGAGAGTTCATCCAGTTCTTGCTTTCGGTCTGCGAAAAATGGTCCGCGAACAATTCCACCGAATTTAAACGGGTTTTCCATGTTGATCCACCTTTTGCGTTATTAACGATTCGTCAATTACGGTTCGGTATTAACGTATGCCATAATATATTAATATGTCAATATAATTTTTTATAACCGGAGCGAATCGACACCTTCAATCAACAATCATCAATCATCAATTCAAAAGCAGAGCATCCTCAAACCTAATGCCGCCGTTCCGAAGGATTCCGAATTCCTGCGGAAAGGCGACAGTCGGAGGTCAGGATTCAAATGAAATGCTGATAAAATCGAAAAGTTTTGGGGAGGTTCGAGCAAGACGTATTAATTATATCCCCTATTAGATAGGACATATAATTTTTTACTTGGCCCATTCTATGTTCTATAATATAGAATGGGCATTGAAGTGAAAAGTGATCAAGGGGCCGAGGGTTTATACCACCTTCGTGAAGCGCAGGCTGCTTAGAGTAGCAATTTTACCCCTGAAAATAGAGAGTTAAGAGTTAAAAACACCTATGTTTGGAATGTTAATTCATAAATATCAATAAGTTCGCGTGGCCCGACCCCGATTCACCAATTAGCATCTGACGAAGAATTGGCTCTCGTCATTGATGGTTTGAATGAAATAATCGGCGGTTAACCACGTGCTGCACGCAGACCGGTGCTTCGCTGCCGCTACGCTCAGCCGGTAAGCACGACCGTTAGGCAAACTGTGAGATGTACATATGTTTAAAAATGAGATTTTGAAAGATCTGTTTTTTATCGAAAGAGGGTATCTAAACGGAAATCACTTTGTTTATCGATCTAAATCCCCGATCCTTATTGATACAGGATATATTTCTGACTTCAACGAAACGGAAAGGTTAATAACAAGCTTGGGAGTAAACCTTTCGGATGTTTCCTTAATTATTAACACCCACACTCATTGTGATCATATAGGCGGCAATCAAATCATTCAGCAAAAATCTGGCTGTGACATTGCTTTGCACAAAATCGGTAGATATTTTATCGACACTCAAGATGATTGGTCTACATGGTGGAGATACTATAACCAAGAAGCTGATTTTTTTAAATGCACAAAAACTTTGGAGGATGGCGATATTATCGCTATTGGCCCCCACAAATTTCAAGTGATTTATACTCCCGGCCATGCTTCTGATGGCATTGTCCTATATAACAGCCAAGAAAATATCCTCATATCTTCTGATACGCTTTGGGAGAGTGATATGGCGGTAATGACACTTCGTGTTGAAGGGAGTACGGCATTGTTTCATATGCAAGAATCTCTTCAGAAACTTGAATCTCTTGATGTAAAAAGAGTTTACCCTGGTCACGGGAGACCATTTAGCGACATAAAGAAAGCCATATTAAAAAGCAAAGAAAAAATTGAAAGGTATTTAATTCATCCGGACATTATTGGTAATGATCTGATAAAAAAGATCATCGTTTATACACTATTGATGAAGAAGACTATTAAAGAAAACGATCTTTTTCCATACCTGATGGATACTTATTGGTTTAAAGAGACTGTCGATCTTTATTTTAACAGCGAGTACGAAATGAAATATAATGAAATTATGAATACTTTCCTTGGAAGAGGAGTTATCAATCGGGAAAATGGAAACTTGTTTACAACGGTAAAACCATGAGTGTCCGGAGTAAAATTTCTGCCGAACCAATCATTCCATCCGACCTGCATTCCGTTGCGCTCCATGCAGAATATTAGGGACGGGTATTGATATATTGAACGGACAAAGGGTAGGAATGGGTCAAAGAGATATCATCTTTCGCCGCCGCAACCCTTTTGAAAAAGGAGGCATATCATGAATTTTAGAAAATTGGGCAAACAAGGCCCAACGGTTTCGGCCATGGGATTGGGATGCATGGGGATGTCGGAATTTTATGGTTCGACCAACGAAGAACAATCGATACGCACCATTCATCAGGCCCTGGATTGGGGGATCAATTTCCTCGATACG
This sequence comes from Desulfobacterales bacterium, assembly GCA_032126435.1. GTDB lineage: Bacteria > Desulfobacterota > Desulfobacteria > Desulfobacterales > UBA11574 > JAAXQD01. The sequence goes on from JAQBBE010000172.1 coordinate 3,978, forward strand.
GCCGATATGTACGGCGTGGGCCACAATGAAGAACTGGTGGGCCGCGCTATCAAAGATCGCCGGGACAAGGTGGTGCTGGCGACCAAATTCGGCAATGTGCGCGGTCCGGACGGAAGCTTCAAGGGGGTCAATGGGAAACCTTCCTATGTTAAAGCGGCGTGCGATGCGAGTTTGAAACGCCTGGGTGTGAATATCATCGATTTGTACTATCAGCACCGGGTCGATCCCGATACGCCCATCGAAGAAACCGTCGGCGCCATGGCGGATCTGGTCAAGCAAGGCAAGGTGCGATTTATCGGTTTATCGGAAGCGGCCCCTCAGACGATCCGGCGTGCCTATTCCGTGTATCCGATCAGCGCCTTGCAAACCGAATATTCGCTGTGGACCCGTGATGTCGAGGTAGAAATTTTGGCCACCTGCCGCGAACTGGGGATCGGATTTGTGCCCTATAGTCCGTTGGGCCGCGGTTTTTTAACCGGCCGGATCAAATCGGTCGAAGATTTGGAAGAAGGCGATTATCGACGCAATTCTCCCCGTTTTCAGGGAAAAAACCTTGAGCACAATCTGGACATCATCCGGCGTCTCGAAGAGATCGCCTCCGCCAAACAGTGTTCTTTGGCCCAGCTTTCCCTGGCCTGGCTGCTGGCCCGAGGGGAAGATATCGTGCCGATCGTCGGCACCAGACACCGTGAGTACCTGGAAGATAACCTCAAAGCCCTGCAAGTAAAACTCAGCAAAGAAGATATGGCGCAAATCGATCAGGCCGCACCGTTAGGCGCCGCTAAAGGTTTGCGCTACCCCGAGGCGGCGATGAA
>JAQBBE010000173.1:0-6790 GCA_032126435.1 Desulfobacterales bacterium
TTGTCGAAAAAGAGATACCTGAATATTGTAGCGAATATGACAAAATCATCGAAAGGGCGATGAAAGGGAATTAATTATGGAAAGATGCAGGTTGGTATTTTCAGGTTCAGGCGGGCAGGGGATTATCACTGCAGCCGTCATGCTTTCCGAAGCTGCCGTACTATACGAAAATATGAATGCTGTACAGTCGCAGGCTTATGGACCGGCAGCCAGGGGGGGGGCCACCCGCTCCGATATCATCATCTCCGATTCGGACATCAATTTTCCCAAGGTGATCCAGCCCAATGTGCTGATCTGTCTCACCCAGGAAGCATACAACACATTTTGTCACATCATACGACCCGGAGGGCTGTTGATCACCGACCCGCGTTTTGTGAAAACCGAGAAAAAAGTCGATGCCCAACAGAAAGAACTGGCCATGTATGCGGCAGTCATGGAAAAAATCGGGAAACCCATTGTTTTCAACATCTGCATGCTGGGTGCGGTCATCAGTCTGACGGATCTTGTGGAACCCGAATCTATCATGAAGGTGCTGGAAAGTCGAATTCCTTCGGGTTTTCTGGAGATGAACCGGAAAGCCTTGGAGCTGGGGATAGCGCTTGGATCTAAAATTAAAAAATAATGAATGCCGGGTTATACATCCATGTTCCTTTTTGCCTTAAAAAATGCTCTTACTGTGATTTTTATTCCATCACCGATGCATCGTTTCATCCTGCCTTTCTGAATGCCCTGTCCACTGAGATGCGCTTGAATCGCGGTGTCGACCTGGTGTTCGACACCGTCTATATCGGCGGCGGTACACCCTCAGTGTTCAATGAAAAAACCATCGACCGAATTGTTGAAACTGCCCGCCAATCCTTCAAAATCCTTACGGGTTCTGAAATTACACTGGAAGTTAATCCCGGAGTTACCCTGGAGAAACTGAAGGGTTATCGACGTGCCGGTGTGAACCGAATCAACATCGGGGTTCAGTCTTTTAACTCTGCCAACCTCCGGTTTCTCGGCCGGATTCATTCAGACCGCGATGCCGACCTTGCCGTAAAGTGGGCTCAATCGGCCGGGTATAAAAACATCGGACTCGATTTGATTTACGGAATTCCGGATCAGACCCTATCGTCATGGCTTAGGGATCTGCAGTCGGCGGTTGAATTCGAGCCCCAACACCTTTCCTGCTACATGCTTTCTTTCGAAACGGGTACACCCATGGACAGGGACCGTAAAAAAGGGCGCTTTAAACCTTTGCCTGAAGGTCGGGTCTGTGATTTGTTTGAGACCACCGTAAAATTTTTAAGCGACCACGGCTATGATCAGTACGAGATATCGAACTTTGCCCGGGGAAACATCGGTGGATCGGGTCTCAAGAATGCCGGGCACAACCGGTCGCGGCACAACACGAAATACTGGACATTTGCACCGTACATCGGGCTGGGGCCTTCAGCCCATTCGTTCATTGAGCCGGAGCGCTTCTGGAACCATGGCGATGTGGGAAAATATGTGCAGGAACTTGCCCGGGGGAAGCTTCCACGGGCGGAAAAAGAATCCCTCAGCCTGGAGCAGCTCATGATAGAGGCGGTTTATCTGGGGCTGAGACAGACAAACGGAATTTCAGTCGATGCTTTAAACGAAAAGTTCGGTGTGAGCTTTCGAGGGATGTTCGGCGAGGTTATTGCCGATCTCGAAGAGAAAGGGCTTATGGAATGCTCACAAGGTCGATGCGCGCTGACATCCAAAGGGATGCTGGTTTTGGACAGTATTGTAGCCCTGTTCATCTAATGCCCGAAAGAAAACGGTCTTTTCCGTCAATATCTGGGTGAGACTCAAATTTCCAATATCCAGTAAAAACGCTGTTTCCTGAAAGGCAATGCCTTATTACTTTCCGACGTTCCGGTGAGACTCCGTTGATTTATGTCGAGAGAGTTTTGATCAACACATTGATATAAAACCGGGCATGGCTCATGGGAGCCGCCAGATTGGCGCGATGGTTTGCCAGAACGCCGCTGAGATTGCTGTTGGTGATCACCCATGGATGGATTTCTGCAGCATGATGGCACGATACGATGGCATGATGAAGCACCTCGGCCCCACGGCGGGATTCCACGGTAATCAGAAAATCTTTATAAACAGCCTCCAGAATCGTTCCCATGGCACTTGCGACGCCCTGGGCATAAAAGAAATAGTTGTCCGCTTGAAAAAAACTGACCGGACTTCCGTCGTCCTCCTCGGTCTTGACCAAATTTTCTTCACAGCTTCCCAGCAGATCTTCGTAAGCCATCAACAACGGAATCAAATTGTCGTTTCTGGTGTAAAAGTTGCCTTCTCCTTTTTCGAGTTTTTCCTTGTAAATTTTGAGTTCGTCAAGGCCGGCCTTGTATTTTGACTCCGGAGACGGGAACCAGTATCTGCTGGCTTTAACCATGAACCAGTTCATGGCGTTCTCGAGATTGCTGTCAAATGCCGCAGTGCTGCCGGTACGGGAGATGCGTTCGGTCAGGGAGACAACGGTACGCCGGGTGACTTCCAGAACCCCCAGTTGGTAACTGTTGATATTATCCGTAAAATCGAGGATATCATTGGGACGCCATCCCCAGAACCTTTCATTCAGCTCGTTCTCAAGCGGTTTGATGGTGGCTTCCACAAACGCCACCCCTTTGGGTTTGGGCTTCGATTCCGCAACTTGGGCCGCTCCATGTGTCGGGGCAGCGTGTCCGGTGGCTGCCGGACCCGCATGTGTGGGGGCTGGGTGGCCGGCTGGTGCCGGTGCCGCATGTGTGGGGGCTGGGTGTCCGGTGGCTGCCGGTGCCACGTGAAGGGGCGGAGATGAATCTTCGGGTTTTTTCTCTGTAGCCGTGTGCGCCGGTACCGGGGCGTGTGCAACGGTTTCAGCAGGCTCTTTTCGAACCAGTTGAATGATTTGATCTGCTTTGACCACGCCCACAAGTTTTTGGGTTCTATCGATCACCGGAACCATTTGTAAATGGTGTTCGGCCATCTGGTTTTTCACCGCCTCAATGTCTTTGCCGGTGTTCACCGACATGACATCGGTGGTCATGAAATTTTCCAAAGTACTGTCGGAAGCAGCGAACATCAATTGTTTCAATGAAACCATCCCGAGCAGATTCTCGTGCCCATCCACCACGAACAGATAAAACGGCCGCGATATCTCCGGGTGCTCTTTTTTGAGATATGCAATGGCTTCTCCGGCGGTTAAATCTTTGTCCAGAGCAATAAAATCAGCGGACATGATGCTGCCGGCCGTGTTCTCGTCAGGATGGCGCACGCTTTCAGCGGCCTTGGGGCCTTTTGTTTCCATCGGTATATGGGAGGCTACGGGTGGAACATGTTCTACAGGGCCCTCAGACTTATGGGCGACCTGGATTTCGGCAGGTTTATCGAAGAACCCGATGACGGCGCTGGCGACCCATAGGGCCACCACCGCGAGCAGGGTGACAACGATGATCCGCTTTGTGGCAAATCGCTTGTATTCGGTATCGTGAACATGGCCATTCTCACTGTTGTTTGAATTTTCCATAATGTCTCCGTTATAGGGTAATTGCCTGAATCCTATAATAAATTTAGGCGATTTAACTAAATTTAGACAATTTCAAAGTTTGTTCAATTTATAATTTATGGGTATGGCTGATAAAATTCAAGTGAAAAATTATTTCACCCTTTTTGAGGGGTTCTTCATCTGTTCCTGAGTTTGCGGATATCACCGACTCGGATGGTTACGTTCTGGGCATCAAAATATTCGATTAAGGGGATCAAGTATTTGCGGGATATACCGGTCATTTCCTTGAACTGCGGGGTGGTCATTTCTCCGTGGGACTCCAGAAAATCGATCAGTCTTTGCTGCAGCGCTTTAACCGCCGCTGCATGGAAATACAAATCCTCCTTGACCTTAACAATCCGTCCTTCATCCACCAAGAGCATAAGCACATCCTTGGCCAGCGGTGTTTCAACGTCGAAGTCTTTTTTGAGTTCTTTGACATAGGGGGGTGTCAGCCCGTTTTTTTCATAGGCATCTAGAATTTTCTTTTTGATATCCGCCTGATCCATGCCCAGTGAAACTTTATGGGAAGGCAGGCGGACCGCATTCTCCTCGCTGACCATCTCGCTGTCTTTGACCATCTGATTGACCATCAGATTAAAGACTTTTGAACCCTGCAAATCAGAAAATTTGGACTTGAGCTCTTCTTTGGGCATACCGGTTTTAAGGGGATTGGCCGTGTGGTAATCGGCCAGGCAATCGGATGATTCATTTTTAAATTTTTCAAAGCTCTTTTGGTGAATATACGTCTGGGTTTCTCTATCGGCCAGAATAACCGTTCGGTTGGACATCAGATTCTGCATAATTTTTTGAAGCTCTTTTTCATGCAGGCTGGTCATTATTTTAAGATCCGATTGGGTCACCCCTCGATAACCGGCTTCACCGACGTGATAGGAGATGATATCTTCGGGTGCGTGATCCACCAAACCTTTCAATCCGTCGATGACTTCGGGTTTAAAGCGCTTGTGCTTTTCGGGTATGGGGTTGAGGATATTCCCGCCGCCGATGGTCCGTACCGGGGAATAGCTTCGTATGACAAACCGGTCGTCTTTTATGACCGCTATCGGGGCATCGATTCGCAACTGGGCGATGGCGGTTTCTCCCGGAAGAAGTTCATCTTTGTCGAGGAGCACCAGGATGCCGAGCACTTCATTGGTTCCGGTATGAAATCTGACCCGGGTACGGTTTTTAATCGGTTTTTTATTGCTGTTCAGGTAGTCGAAAGAGACGTCGAGCATGTAGCTCGATTTTAAAGCCCCCGGGTTGGACAATACATCGCCGCGATTGACGGATGCCTTTTCAAGCCCCTGGAAGTTAATGGCGGTTCGCATGCCGGTTTCGGCTTTGTTTACGCTGCTGTTGTGAACCTGAATCCCCCGAACCTTTGAAGTGATACCCGAGGGATACAGCATGATGGTGTCTCCCACCTCAACCTGTCCGGAAATCAGCGTCCCTGTAATGACGGTACCGAAACCCTTCATGGTGAACACACGATCCACCGGCAGGCGAAAAATGCTCGACGGCGGGCGCTTGGGTATTGCGGTGCTGAGTTCGTCCAACGTCTTGATGAAATCCTTCATGCCGGCACCGTTGGTAGAGGATACCGGAACAATGGGGGCCTTTTCTAAAAATGTCCCCTGGACAAAATCTCGGATGTCTTCGATGACAAGCTCAAGCCATTCTTCATCCACGAGATCGGTTTTGGTCAGCACCACAAGGCCGTACCGGATACCCAGGAGTGCGCAGATATCCATATGTTCCCGGGTCTGGGGCATTACCCCTTCGTCGGCGGCAATCACCATGGCGACAATATCGATACCGGTGGCGCCGGCCACCATGTTTTTGACAAACTTTTCATGACCCGGGACATCGACGATGCCGAGATGCTGACCGCTGGGAAGATCGAGATACGCGAATCCGAGTTCAATGGTGATGCCGCGACGCTTTTCTTCCTTGAGCCGGTCGGTATTGATTCCGGTAATCGCCTTGATCAGAGAGGTCTTTCCATGGTCGATGTGTCCGGCGGTTCCGAGGATTATTTGCTTCAACGACGATGCACTCCTTTATTGGATTTGTTTCAAAAAAATAAATACCAGACAGGATTAACGGGATTTGCATGATTGTTTATTGTTCCGCCTGAAGGGCGGATTATATTATCCCATTATCATCAGGAAAATGGGATAAAAAAACATCTTTAAAATCTTGTTAATCCTGTCAAAAAAGAACGCCTTAAAGACTAATCGGACCTTTTTTTTCTAAAGTACTCCATTACATAAGCCATCCCCACCAGGAAAATGCCGAGTCCTGCCACATAGACGATTTCCACCTTACCATAAAAAAAACGGGTCAGAAAGACGGCAAAAACCGCACCCAACACAGCTCTTATGATAAAGGTTTGAAATTTAGTCACAATAAAATATTTTTCCCGGTTTGTTTACGATTAATTAGGGGCCTATTTTGTTTGCCATCAGTTATGGTTAAAATATATCTTAGAAGCCAAATTTAATCAACATCAACTTTTTATCTTGGTTTTGGCAGCATACAGGGGGATCACGGTCTTGAACTCAACTTTGGAGGGTCATAGGAATTTATGGTTTCCCCTAAACGAAGTATTATATTGGACAGGATTAATAGGATTGATTGGATCTTTTGTTTTCTCGGTTTCTGGACGAAACCGTGAAATAGCAATCCCGCTTTCAGCGGGAGAAGAAAAGCAAAAAAATCTTGTTAATCATGCCTGCCCCGTAGGTCCGGAAGATCGTACTGGGGTAGATCCTGTCAAAGTAAAATAATAGAAAGCTATATGAATGGATAATAATTTGAATATGGTATATCGGATAAAAGAGAACATTGTTACTCGTCAGATTGCTGGTGAAACCTTGCTGGTGCCCATATATGGCGATCTGGCGAATATGGAAAAGATTTTTACGCTGGATCCGGTGGCAGCGTTCATCTGGGAGAATTTGGACGGGGAAAAGAGCCTGGAAGATATCCGTGATGGCGTTTTGGATACGTTTGATGTGGAAAAAGAACAGGCAGAGACGGATATGTTCGAATTCATCGACGAGCTTGTGGAAGCGGATTTGATTGTTCAGTAAAAATACTGAACAGAGAATATATTGTTTGTTTTTTTAGGTCTTTTGTCTCAAAAGCTTCTAAGAACAACCACATAATCATTAAAGGAAAGAAAATGTTGTAAGCGTCTGTATCTGAAAATCCTGCAGGAGTCCTACTTAGTAAAGC
>JAQBBE010000174.1:0-13474 GCA_032126435.1 Desulfobacterales bacterium
TGGAGGAACCTGGCGGAGGATATTCTCTCTTCTAACACCAATTCAGGCCATTCTTTCCGAAAAAAGGGTAGATGGAATTCAGGAGTAACGACAATGCTTAAAAAGATTATTACAGGCGGACAAACTGAAGCAGATCGGGCAGCGCTGGATATTGCAATAAAACTGCGCATCCCTCATGGTGGATGGATACCAAAAGGCCGGATTACCGAGACCGGTCTCTTGCCCGACCATTACAAACTTCAAGAAATGGAAACCGAAAATTATTCCGAATGCATAAAACAGAACGTAATGGATTCAGCCGGAACATTGATCATATCATACGGCAGACTGACTGGAGATATGGATCATGCCAGAAAATCGGCATTGAGATATGGACGCCAGATGCTTGGCATTGACTTCAATCAAGTCGATGACGCCAAGGCGGCTTCTCTGCTCAATGATTGGATTCAGTTATATCGTATCGATGTTTTATATGTGATTGGGCCAAACGCCGAGGTAAATCCTTATGTTAGGAACCAAACGGAAAATATGGTTGAGGGTGCACTTACAATGGGCTCCCTAACGAGATAAGGAACGTTTGGAACACATTCAGCGCCGGCGACCGTCAAGCTCTGAATGATATTTATATTTTGAATAAAAATCCTTGACGTGTCTCGCTGTTGTGATAGTAATAGAATTTCATTATAGGGGTTCTTAACAATTTCCCCCATAATGCCCTTTATCCAGCCCTTGGGGGTTCATGGGAGTTCCCCCAAGGGCTTTTTATCCGCTATTGATAATCAAATCGGTCCAACCAGCGCCGGATCTTAATTGAGCGTAAGAAAGAAGTGTTAATCTGAGCGCTTGCAACTTTTCTCTCGCGATGAAAGTTGCAAGCGCGCTCTCGAAATTTAGAAATGTAATATTAATGCTTCAATGACCTTCTCGAAACCGCTTCAAGCCGATAACCCAATCCTTTTTGATTTTTCAGAATTTATTTTTCCCGGTAATCCCCTCAACAGGGTGTAAAACCTGTCAAAGTATGGCACAGGAGTTGACAAATATTGTTAAATAAGGATTCACTCCAATTCATTCAAGCATTTTAACTATCTGAAATATAAATAAATTATATGTTCAGAATCGGAAAATTTAAAACATGCATAGATTTTGCATGTATCAGAATAGTTCAACATGGATGAAACCTCAATGGTCATTCAACCCACATGGAGAAATAGGGGTGTAATAGGTTTTTTCAAATGCCAAATAAACAAAGGAGATAAAAAGATGAAGCCAAGATTGTTCGGCACCGGTAAAGGGGGTTTGACACGCGTTGCCGTCATTGCCCTCGCTACTTTGTGCTTTGTTGTTTTTCAAACCTCCGACGCCGACGCCGCTACAGCCAGAGAGATAAACGTAAGCGTCGATGCCACTCTGAAATACTTTCTTAAAAATGTTAAGGGTGCCAAGGAGTATTTAAAAGCTGCCAAAGGTGTCCTGGTGTTCCCCAACGTTTATAAGGCTGGTTTTGGAATCGGGGGCGAATATGGCGAGGGTGCCTTGCGAATTGGGGGCAAGACTGTTGATTACTACAGTACCGTCGCAGGGTCCTTCGGCTTTCAGCTGGGAGCACAGAAGAAAACGCTGATCTTGGTTTTTATGCAGAAAGGGGTACTTAATAGTTTCCGAGGGAGTGACGGTTGGAAAGCCGGTGTAGACGGATCCGTTGCTTTGGTAACAGTCGGTATCGGCGGATCCATTGATACGACCAATATCAAGGACCCCATCGTCGCTTTTGCCTTTGACCAAAAAGGTCTGATGTACAACCTGAGCATTGAGGGTTCCAAGTTTTCCAAAATAAAAAAATAGACGTTTAAATATGAAAAACATTATAAGAAGGTTGCTTGCCAATCGGCTAGTTTTCGACACCTGTACGTGAAGTCCCTTTCTCCACCGTTTCTACATCTTTTTTCTTATCTTGCGCTAAATCTGTACTATAAAATTCTCCGCCATGAGGGAGTGCCATAAAAAAATTGTTGATGTGGTCGATCTGGACCGTCACATCTTGCATCCGGCATTCCAGCAAATGTCCCCCTGCGTTTCTATCTTTCGTTATAAAGTGCAGATGATACCCCGGGACATTTATCCCCTGCACATAGCCGGGAGATCGGAACCCCACAACCGTCCCGTCTATATCATGAAACTCAAAGATGGATTGCTCTTTCACCACATCCACAAGCGGCGGATAAGGTTTCTGCTGTCCAGGAACGCTCCGTGTTTTGATATATTTGAAATTGCCCTCTATCCTGATGGCATAGAATATGTTTTGCGACGGCAGCAGACCATCTATATGTCTCTTCAACTGTGTGTAATTATCCGCCGTATCCAGCATCACGGTATCGTCCGGGGCAAAGAATGACACCACGGCAAAGGGTGTCTTCATGGAATCCTCAACCGGATATGCCACACCGTCCGCTTTTATTTGATAGAATGTGCCGGCCAGCCCAATCATTTCGCCGTCCAAGGCATTAAAGGTTCCCAACCCAAAATCACCATTTCTCTTCAGCTCGCCAAAAGTTACATCTCCGTCATAAATCCCCTTGAGCAGGGCATTAATCGTAGAAGATTGAAATACGACATTGTTTTTTTGTACATGGGCGCAGCCCATGAATGTTGAAACGGTTAAAATGACAAGGGTTATACAACGTATATATCTCTTCATTTTTTCTCCACAGATCTTTTATAGGGTTTATTCGGAAGGCTTCTGTCCGTATGGATCCTTACTTCAATAACACCCGTGTGTTTTCCCTGTACGCATTTAGGACATGAACGCCGTGGGGTATTTTTCGGGGCATGGGTTTTCTTTGGAGCCCATCGAATTTTATTGAATGGGTCGTCGGTTTCGATGTTTGTGAAATCGATCCCTCCGACGGGGTGATGTCTTTGGTGTGGAGATCATTCGCTTCACACGCTCACTTCGGCGGCGGCGGGCCTTTTTTTTGGCATCCCCATATTTTCCAAATCGTCCGCCCATAATTCTCGTTTTCCATGGATTGAGGGCCGCTGAAGACTTGCTTTTTAATGCAATTATTCTATCATAGATTTTGGCGTGTGGCAAACCGCATGCGACGGATTGATAACATGAGGAGGGCATATGCAAAAATTCACACCCGTTAATTATAAAATCAGAATCGAACCCGATTTGGTGAATTTCACATTCGCCGGAAGCGCCCAAATTTTATTGAATGCGCTCCAGCCGGTCAAAGAGATCCCCATGAACCTGTTGGACATCGCCGTCTGGAGCTGTAAAGTTTTAGAAAAAAACACGTTCGTTGCGTGTCCTTTTTTCGTCGATTCCCAAAAAGAAGAACTTCGCATTTTTCTACCCGAGGCCATGACCGGCAATATTACCGTGAGGATAGACTATCAGGGGCATATCAATGATCAAATGGCCGGCTTTTACCGCAGCAGCTTTATCCGTGGCCCCAAACAGACGTATATTGCGGTGACCCAGTTCCAAGAAAGCGATGCCCGGCGAGCCTTTCCGTGCATGGATCACCCGGCTAAAAAGGCGACGTTTGATATTGAAATGGATGTTGAGGAAAACCTTGTCGCCATTTCAAACAGTCCGATCCAATCCGAAACCAAGTTGGACAACAGGAAGAAACGGGTGACCTTTGAACGGACGCCGAAAATGTCTACGTATTTGGTCTTTTTTGGGGTGGGCGAATTCGAATCCGTTCAAAGTCAAAACGATCCTCGCGTGGGTGTGGTCACACTGCCGTCAAAGAAAAAATACGGTTTATTTGCCCTTGAATTCGGTGAAAAAGCCCTTGAGTTCAGCGAGGCATATTATGGGATTTCCTATCCTTTGGCAAAACTGGATTTGATCGCCGTTCCGGATTTTGCCTTCGGTGCCATGGAAAATTGGGGCGCCATCACGTTTCGCGAAAATTTGCTCCTGTATTATCCGGAGATGACCTCAAAATCCGCCCAACAAAGAATCTGCGAGATTATCGCCCACGAGATCGCCCATCAGTGGTTCGGGAATCTCGTCACGCCCTCGGACTGGAAATATCTTTGGCTGAACGAAAGTTTTGCCACCTATTTCGGATACGGTGTGGTGGACCATTATTATCCTGAATGGGATACGTGGGAGCAATTTCTGGATGGCATGACCGCATCGGCCCTGTCCCGTGATGCGCTGCACGAAACGACCGCCATTGAAATACCGAGCGGGGAACATGTGGTCATAAATACCAGTACCGCTCCGATTATTTACAACAAAGGCGGAAGTATTTTGAGACAGATCGAGGGTTACATCGGCCAGGACGATTTTAGAAAAGGGCTTCAGGACTATCTCAGGGCCCACGAATACGGCTCGGCAGCCAGCCGCCACCTCTGGGAGTCTTTTGAAAATGTTTCATGCCTGCCCATCGGCTCGATGATAAAAAGCTGGATTGAACAACCCGGCTTTCCGATGGTCGATGTCCAACGGATTGGCCATACGCTGGTTCTGGACCAAAAGAGATTTACCTACCTGCCCAATGATTCCGATCAAAAATGGGTGATTCCGATCCTCATCAACCTTTTCTTTGACGTGGGCAAGTCTCGGCAGATGACCGTCCTAATGGATGATGCCCAAAAGGAAATCGATATCCCGTCGGATACGGTTGCATATAAAGTAAATGATCGACAAACCGGGTTCTATCGGGTCAGATACAAAGACCGGAAAAACCTTGAAGCACTCGGCCGGCGAATCAGCGATCAGATTCTGTCCCCCGAAGACCGGTGGGGGCTGCAAAATGATTTCTACGCGTTGGTCAAACGCGGAGATGTCTTCTTGAGTGATTATCTTCTATTTCTTTCACATTATCGGGAAGAGACCGCTTACCTTCCGTTGACCGGCATCGTTTCCAGCCTGTCCGAGCTTTACCTCGTCATGGATGCCGATGGCAAAGAAAAAATCTCTTTGTGGGGATTGCCCTGGTACGAAGAGATCCTTGAAAAGATCGGCCATGAACCCCGTAAAACGGAAAAAAATACAACGTCTATTCTGCGCGAACAACTCATATGGGCGGCAGCCCTTTTTGGCTCCATCCGGATCCATGAATTTGCAAGCCATCGTTTCTCTGCGCTTTTAGAAGGCGCTCCGGTAGATTCGGATCTAATGAGATGCGTCATGCAGGTCGGTGCCTTGAGCGGCGATGCCCAGGTGTTTGATTGGTTTGACGGTCGCTTCCAGGCTTCTGAGATCGAACATGAACGCCTGAATATCCTGACGGCACTCGGTTGCTTCAAAGATGAAACCCTGATCAAAAGATCCCAGAAGTACGTTCTTGAGACGGTTCCAGCCCGCAACAAGTTTATCCCGGTTGTGGCCATGGCTTCGAATCCGTTTGCCGTAGATTTCATGTGGGACTGGTATGTGTCAAACCTCGAAGAAATCGAACGGTTTCATCCCTTGCTGTACGAACGGGTTATTGCTGCGATTGTCCCTGTGGCGGGGATGGGAAGCATGGATGCGGTCAAAGCGTTTTTTAATGATTACATGAAAAAAACAGACACGGCCAAGGATGTGATCAAGCTGTCTCTGGAGCGGCTTGAAATAAATTTACGGATGCGTAGCAGCGGTTAAGCAAGGTCGTTAATTGAACGATACCCTATAAAAATACTCTCATTTTTATGGGCAGCCAGCAATCTATCAGCCTTTGACTGCCACAATGCATCAAATTGTTCAACGCCTGAACTTAGCATCAGCAGTCTTAATAAAGCGATGCTTCATTTTGTTTGTGCTCGATTCGGGTATAACTGTTTCAAATGAAAACTCTCTTAATCGTCGGTCATGAGAAAGTGCTTGACATCCTACATTGTAGTAATATATAAATTTTCAAACAGCATGGAATATTGCCATTCCATTCTCCTTTCAATCCTCTGTTAACCCCTGGAAAACTCACCCCTTTCCAGGGGTTTTTTTGCCCTAAAGCCTCGAGTTTAATAATGTTTGACTGTTTTTTGATAATAAAATTCTTGACATCATAAACGTTGGTATTATTTTTTCTAGTCCGGGCGACTCCACACGTTGCCAGCGTGATGGCTCAACCGGACTCGATGACACCTTGAAACATACAGAAATAGCTTTCAAGGCGGAATGAGCAGGGTCAGCAATGGCCCTGCTTTATTTTTTCTCTCAAATCGTCTAAAGGAATGATAAAAGAACGCAGCCCCTGTCAGCCATTCTTTGAGGTTTTTTTGTCCAAAATAAAACGCCTTAAAGCTTGCCCCGGTCCAGTGCCGCTGAGCGGGATGTTCCATTATTCTTTTTCCGGCTCGAATCATAATATCTAAAATTCTCATCTTTGTTACGCTGGAAAGCCAGCTCAGCCTGATACGGCATGGGCTGCGGCAATACAATTGTGTAGTTTTTTTCACATTTTAATGTATATTCCCCTCCACAGTTTAAAATATTTTGCGATGAATTGTTGCAGGTATTTCCAGCACATATCTGGTATAACCCATTGAAATTAAATATATTATAAAATAGTTTTATTTGTTTGCATGGTTTTTGCAAGTATTCGTTATGAATTGTCGATTCATACAAAGGAGAGTACTGATGCCGAATTGGTTTATTTTTGCAGCGAGCGTGGTATATATCGGAATTGGATCTTGGGCCAGCATTTTTTCGGATGAATCTAAGGGGACCAGGCTGCTGGGGATTATTTCTTTAATTGCTGGAATAGGGGTTTTATCCTATTCGTTTTAAATCCAAAGGGTCGAATCACGAGATAAAACAGCGAGTTTTTTTAGAGGAGGTGATTCTTATGACGTGCGATCGGTGTGGGAAAAATACCAATCATATTTATATCACCGAGGATCATGAAAAAGTTTGCAAAAGAACCTGTAACGGCGAAGTCAATAACAGTACTCAAATTTTTTATGCAAGACTGAAAAATTTTACCAAATCGTCAAAGCGGATTGCCCTGAGCAGTTCATTTTTTAAGGGAGTTTCTTGCTGATAGATAGAACACATTCAGCCGGGGAATAGACAAGGACACAATTTGGTGCTTCCGGTTTTATTCCCCTATTAAGCCCCTGGGCAAATTGTGGCCCCAGGGGCATTTTTTTCACCACAAGCCTTTCAAGCGGTCTTTATACAACTGAACCCAACATCATTTATCTTTATCATATTCCATATCGCGCATCTTTCCTGTGGACGAACCTCTTTAAAACCTTAACCGGATATATTGACAATTATCCTGACATCCTATAGGTAATATATTAGCAATTAGAGACCGAAGCCTCCCTATCATGATACAATTCAGCTATTGACTTTGCTCGCGATGGCCTTATTGTTTGTTTACTCTCAAAGCATTATCGTCGACCCGTAGGGGAAAAAAAGAAAACATGCGAATTCTCTTGTACAACATACGTTATGCAGCAGGGATTGGAAGGAAATTTCACCTTCCGGTACCTTACAGCGGCTATTTTAAGCACACCAACGGAAATTTAAAAAAAATAATGGATTTCATCAAACCGCTGAATCCGGATATTCTCGGATTGGTCGAGGTGGACGCCGGATCTTTCCGTTCGGAAAAAAGCAACCAAGCGGAAGCTATCGCCCAAGAATTGAAACACTTTCATATTTATCGGTCAAAATATTCCACTGCTTCAGTGGCACAGAAAGTGCCGGTGTTGAACAAACAAGGCAATGCGATTCTCACCAACCAGAGGATTGTGTCTCAAAACTTTCATTATTTTCGGAATGGTGTCAAGCGTCTCGTGATCGAACTCGAGTTGGAGGACTTTTCGATCTTTCTGGTGCATTTGTCTATCAAATTCCGCCACCGGCAGTATCAATTGCAGGACCTTCATTCCATGATTAAAAACCTAAAAAAACCGGTTATTGTTGCCGGTGATTTCAACGTGTTGTGGGGTGATCGGGAACTCCAATTATTCCTTGCCGCTACTCAGCTACACAATGCCAACAGCAACGGGGCACCCTCCCATCCCAGCCGAGCCCCGCGAAGACAACTCGATTATATTTTTCATAGCCCGGAAATTCATGTCACCCATTTTCAGATACCACCGGTCAAATTCTCCGACCATGCCCCGTTGGTATGTGATTTTGAGGTTGCATCAGCAACATAAGCTGCCCGCTTGGGTCAGCAGACACCGGGCAAGGAATAAAAATAGAAGGGTTAGCGGAGCGCTATGGAACACATAAGTCTCACCAGCTTTCTGATCATGGCTGCCCACCTATCCATCATCATCGGTTTGTCCATTCGAGTCGTTATGCGGCGTCGACCCGTAGGTGTCTCACTGTCGTGGCTCATTCTCATCATTATCCTTCCTTTTGCAGGCGCTATCCTGTATTTTTTCATCGGAGAGCAGCGCTTGGGAAGGCAACGTGCCGAACGAGCCCGTGCACTTCTGGGTCCGTATGAGGCTTGGCTTCATTCGTTTCCTTCAGACACGTTGGTTGACTGGTCTACCCTTACGCCAACATGTCAGCCCATCAATCGGCTTGCCGAGTCGATCATGGGCATTCCGGCAAAATACGGGAACAAGCTGGACCTACTCGATGAGGCTGAATCGGTTCTACGCTCGATAATCACGGACATTGATCGCGCCCAGCATACCTGCCATTTGGAATTCTATATTTGGAATGAAGGCGGAACTGCGGACGAAGTGTGTGAAGCCCTGATTCGAGCGGCGAAACGCGATGTCATCTGTCGGATTCTGATTGACGCGGTCGGCAGCGCTAAATTTCTGAAAAGCGGATTGGCACGCCGTCTTCAGGAGAATGGGATCGAATTGGTCGCTGCACTTCCGGTGGGACTGTTCAGGATGGTCTTTACGCGACTCGATCTACGTATTCACCGAAAGATTGTCATCATTGATGGTGAAGTGGCTTACACCGGGAGCCTAAACCTGGTGGATCCAAGATATTTCAAGCAGGAGGAGGATATTGGCCAGTGGGTTGACGCTATGGTTCGTTTGGAAGGACCTTCTGTCCAGTCCCTCGGTGCAATTTTTTTATGGGATTGGGAAGTCGAGACAGGGCAAGGCATCGAAACGCTGAAAGACACCAGCGACCTCAAAGCATTGCCTTTGGTCGGGAAGGCAAGTGTCCAGGTAGTTCCATCGGGGCCGGAGGCTGGGAACAACCCCATTCATCAGTTGTTACTTACCTCCGTCTACGCTGCCCGCAGGGAACTGATCATTACAACACCTTACTTCGTTCCAGACGAGTCGTTACATACCGCCTTGCAATCGGCATCGCGACGCGGCGTCGACGTCACAATCATCTTGCCCGAAAAGGTCGATTCTTTGCTGGTGCGCTATGCGAGCCGATCGTATTTTGATGATATGCTCGTGTCCGGCGTACGGATTCTCAACTTTAGGGGAGGACTATTACATACCAAGAGCATCACCATCGATGGTGAAGTCGCTCTTTTTGGTACCGTTAACCTCGATATGCGCAGTTTTTGGCTGAACTTCGAGGTAACACTTTTCGTATACGACGCTGTTTTCGTGACACAACTTCGAAAACTTCAACAAAACTACATCGAAGCGTCGCAATCCATCGACTCACAACTTTGGCATATACGGTCGCCAGCAAATCGTCTCGTTGAAAACGCGGCACAGCTTCTGGCTCCGCTCCTTTAATTGGGTCGCAAATCAACATTTAAAGAAACAACCAGGTAATAGGATGCAAAAGAAAATTATCTGCGGCCTCATCTTCCTTATGCTTTTTGCGGTTCCTGTCCATCTGCCATATCCTTTGTGATGTATCCGGTTTTTCTCTCCCATTATCACCTCAAAATCGGGTGAAATATGTCAAAGAAGGGCACTTTTTTTGACAAAAAATGTCAAATCCCTTTTAACCTTCAATCTGTTCAATTAAGTTAACCTTTTGAAATATAATCAAAATAAATATTTATTTAATGCCAAATTGTTATATTGTACGATTTTTGCATGTCATAATTGAAACCCTAAAAAAACACCTGAACATAAACTGAAATTGCTGTTTCTGTTCTATTCTCTTTTCTCTTAGCTTATGCCTTACGCTATCTCTTTGTTCGGGTCGTTCACAAAATAGAAGGAATGTAACCGTTAATTTGGCGATTTAGATCCAAAAAAACTAAATAAAATCGCCGCGTGAAACCTTTCCCCAACTCAAACAGTGGGGCTTTTCGGCCGCTCAGAAACCTGGCGATTTTCTTTAAATTTGACCTGTTACAATAAACCTAAGAAAAAATTTACTGTTTTTTATAAAAGGTTGTGTAAAAAATGAGCATTATCAATATGTTCAAGCCCAATATAGAAAGGTTGAAAAGCAAGAAAAAGGTCAATCATCTGATAAGGGCTTTACAATATAAGAACGATTGGAATGTTCGAATGTCAGCAGCAGCATCTCTTGACGAAATAGGGTGGGAACCTATCGGTGAAGATGGAATTTATTATCTTATTGCATTAGAAGAATGGACTAAATTGATCAAAATAGGGGCGTTCGCAGTTGAACCTTTAATCGCGGTTTTGCAGGATCATAATAGTTTTCCTTTGCACTGCGAAACCATTAAAGTATTAGGGGCCATAAAAGATAAACGAGCCGTCGAACCCTTATTAAATGTTTTGCGGGATAATAAAATACAGCTTCGCGAAGAAGTGGTAAAAGCACTGGGTCAGATAGGAGACGAGACGGTTGTCAAACCGTTAATTTCAATGTTGTTGAATGAAAATGGTATCCCCTTTCGCTGTGAAACGATCAGAGCTTTAGGCTCAACGAAAGATAAACGAGCCGTTGAACCTTTAATAGATGTTTTGCAGCAAGAAAGTCGAAAACCCCCCTTAGATACAAACATGAATATTATCCTGGAGGTCGTTATAGCATTGGGGAAAATAAAAGATGAAAGAGCTATAACACATTTAGTGTCTCTGTTTAATGTTTACACAGACTACCTAAACAAGAAAATTCAAAATGCTTTATTTACAATCAACACTGAATTATCGAATTTTTACTTAGCCATATTGAATTCTGATGAAAATAGATTGCTGGAAATTGACAATGGATTCGATTTGGCTGTTGAAGCACTATACCACAAAAATAATTGGGTGCGCCGGCAGGCAATTTGGGCATTAATGATATTAAGAGATTATAGAGCCGTTGAACAGATTAAAAAAGAGCTCAATGACAATGATTTAATTGTCGTCACTTATGCAATCTATGCTTTAGGAGAAATAGGGGATGATAGAGCGATAACGCCTTTAATCGACGTTTTACTCAATAAAGGGTTTCCTTCATGTAATGACGGGAACGGTTCAACGTTTGCTGAACACCGGTGTAGCCCCCGTTCAGAGGCGGCTGTTGCATTGGGAAAAATAAAAGATAAACGTGCCTATGAAGCGCTGATTGCGGTTTATGAGGAAAACGGATGTGACTGTTTAATGGAAAAATCTGCTTGGGCACTTAGCCAATTGGGTGATAAGGGCGCCATTGACGCACTTAAGTCGGCTAAAAATCATACAAATTCTCCAAGGGGAGTAAAAAAGGCTTTTGATAAACTGGAAAAAATAAAAAGTTAATCCAGATAAAAATTTCCAGAACGGACATGTTAAAATAACCCGATGGGAATAACGTTTTTAAGCGGTGTGAACCTTGAGTTAATAACCGATGAAAAAGGGGCAAAATAAAATGTTCCGAAATTCGATAGGTGCAGTATCCACCTTCCTATTTTGCATGTTGGTTTTCGGGGCTTCAGCAGCCACGGCTGGAGAACCGCAAGAAGTCATCAATAAGAGAAACAGTGATACAGGTGGACCGCATTTAAACCTGAACACCCAAGAAAAAGCCTCACCCATTTTCTTTGGGGGAGAAATGTCGCCAGATGAACCATCGATGTTCACGGATGAATGTAGCGATCTAACAATACATAATGTTACACAAAAAAAGTCAACAGGAACCGACCTGACTGTAATGGAATCGTGTGCCGGGTGTTTTAAGGTTCCGTCTGATGAAAGGCCAGCGAAAGTTGCGTTGTCCTGTGAAAAAGAATTCGTCCATGTCTTTGCCGAGGTTCGATCGAAACCAGATAAAGAAGAAAATGGAAGGGACTCCAGATCCATACTATGTTATCAATACTCGGTTTTTGATGCCTGCAACGATACAGATCTTCCAGTCCCGGATTATATAGAATTCCCTGATGCTTCCCTGCTGATACTGGGACCGATCGATGTTCAAGATGTGTATGATTCCACCCCCGAGGAATTTATAAGACATGAAACCGAAACATCGAAAGGAAAAGAAAAAGTCAAGCCGCCGGACATAACCCGTCTGTTCAAATGGTTCGGTTGGTTTTGTGAAGCAAACATTTTTGATGCCAATTCGGATGGGAACGCAGATGCTTATGGTGTTACATTTGTCAAAACATATTAAGGGCGTAAAGGATCGGCCCGGAAGGTTCTGAAATGGCTTATAGAGGTTTACACTTGACGTCTGCGCCTACCAAGCCTGCCTGCGCCTAAATCCGGTTGATCGTATCGGGGTGAAATGCTGGCCCAACGAAATGTTAACCCCGTTCGATTTGCAGGTCATTCAGTTGGGGCAACCCCTCAAATTCGACCCATCCACAAAACACTTGTACAAAAGAATATTATAACCCTAAAGCAGCAACATATGGGGCATCATTGCCATTGGAATTCAATTTTTCAGCCAAATTCCAACGATCATCCAGTCCCTTTGTTTTAATCTCTCACTGTATTGTTCTGAAAATGTGTAAATTTTTTCATATTTTTTATGGAATTTACCCCACAATTTCAGATATCTTTCCATCGATTAGAATGGCCGTTCTTACGCTACCATAGCAATAACTATCTGATAATCAACATAATTTATAACAATAGATTGTAACTCGTTGATTCTGCATGATATTTGCATGTCAAAAAAACAGTAAAACTATCAATCCCAATTCCATCATAAACCCAAACCGTTTTGCGGGATCAAGAAATGAGTAAAAACTCTTTAAGAAAAATTAGAGAATCCCTTATGATTAGTAAGGCTGAGCTGGCCAAAAAGGCGAGCATATCCCCGATTACCATTACACGGATTGAAAATGGAATGCCTTGCAGAATGGAAACGAAACGAAAGGTTATTTTGGCTTTGGGGTATGAAATTTCAGATAAGAACAGGGTATTTAGAGATTAGGCAAACCCATGGCATCAAATTTTTCATTTTTTTCCTATAAAACCCGATACCGCCACACCTGAAATTGGTTGATGATCTTGAAGGAAGTTCTGCACATGAATTGGTATGCACACCGATTGAGTATGGTACGAGTTTCAATCAAATTATCTGGGAAAATGGACCTAACATAGCAACGAATTAAGAGCGGTGGTACGGATCGTTTTTGTGGATTTAAAGACACTCATGCCAATTCCGATATGATATAGATATGTACTTATCTCATTATAATCTGATTAGAAAGCCATTTCAGTTAAC
>JAQBBE010000175.1:0-3901 GCA_032126435.1 Desulfobacterales bacterium
ACAAATATTAAAAAATGAAATCAACAAATCTTGGCACTTGAATATTTCATTTTTAAAGGCTATCAATAGAAATCCCATATAATTCAAATTCATGGAACATATTAATTATTTTAATATGTTAGCAATATACCATATGGATAATCATAGAGGGGGGAAGAAATATGAGCCTGTTAACCGTAGATCAAGAAAGATGTCAACGTGATGGCATTTGTGCTGAAGTTTGCCCTGTGGAAATCATCGAATTTAAAGATAAGGATGCCTTCCCTACCCTTGTCGATGGCGGAGACAAACTGTGTATCAGCTGCGGACATTGTGTGGCTGTTTGTCCTCATGGTGCCATGTCTCACGCAATTATGAAACCGGAAGATTGCCAATCAGTAAATGAGGACTGGATATTTGGTTCGGAACAAGTCGAGCACTTTTTGCGTTACCGAAGGTCCATAAGGGCATACAAGAAAAAGCAGGTTGAGCAAGAGGTTCTGGCAAAATTAATTAATTTAGCACGCTTTGCCCCCTCCGGACACAACCGCCAACCTGTCAAATGGCTGGTTATATATGAAAGCGATGAAGTCCAACGAATGGTTAGATTCGTTATTGATTGGATGCGCCACTTAATTAAAGAAGATTCCCCACTCGTTGCCGCTATGCACTTGAATCAAGTGGTTTCTTTTTGGGAGGGAGGAAATGACCCCATATGCAGAAATGCACCAAGTGTTATCGTTACCCATGCCCATAAAAATGATGGAACGGCTCCAGCTGCTTGCACTATTGCCCTAACATACTTAGAGCTGGCTGCCTCGTCTTTTGACCTTGGAGCATGTTGGGCGGGGTACTTTAATACTGCGGCGACCTTCTGGCCGCCAATGCAAAAAGAACTGGGATTCCCTGAAGGAAATGTTAACTTCGGATCAATGATGGTAGGATATCCGAAATTTAAATATCAAAGGCTGCCGCTCAGAAATGATGCCGAGATAATTTGGCGATAAATTGTTCCGACCTATACTTGATTTTACAGAATCAAAAGGCGGAGCCACACATCACCTAACAGATTGTTGTCTCTTGATATCTAAAAACACAACCTCACGGCTTTTATTCGACGTCAAGATATATGGCAGTAATACGAAACAAATGAGCATTAAAAGTAGATACCTACGGGCTTATGCCCGTGGTCCTCTGCCAATTTTGATAGAAAAGTGGTGCACCAGTGTATGATTTATTCAACAACTGTAAACAATAATTCATGGCCTTATCGACTAAACTATGGCAACTTCGCAATCATTTTCCCAAGCTCTTTATTGGTAAACGCCTTGAGCGTCTTCGTTCTGACGTACCCTTGAACACCTAACCCTAAAAGAAAGGTCATATAAACTTCATCACTCGGAGCTTCGCCAATGGAAATATAGTCATATTCACCCATTGTTGCATAGAAACCTATCAATTTGCCTCCAATCGATTCAGCAGTTTTGATTCCTTCTTCGATGCGCTCAGGTGCGTCTTTGATGTTCTTAACTCCCTGATCTGTCAAATTGAACAGTGTAATATAGATAGGCATGGAGCCCTCACCTCCTTTCCTAAAAAATGGCCGGTGCACCACTATTTGTTTACAATACTGACATGCCAAATTAATTTGTAATGCCAAGGCTAATTTTGAGGATATTTTTTATAGAGAAAACTCCTGAAGGGAGTTTAAATAATTGAAGCGGCAAATCGTTAGATAATGAGAAACAAATAGAAAATGAGGTCAGCAGAATAAGAAGTGTTACACAGTGGAAATCGAATACAGAGAGAGGTCAGATTTCAGGAGAGATCCATCTGTATACACTATTTTGAAACTTTGATTGTGTCAATAAAATAATGATTATAGATACCTATATCACTTTGTGGCATAGGTTGTTGGAATGAATCAATGGAATTAAGTGATGTGGTTGATGACAGATTTGCTTGTAAGTATCTTCACCATTCATAACAACAATTGATATACAGATATTTTTCTGGTTTCAGGTTAAGTAAATCCTATTTTTGACAATTGTCAAAGCATCTCCGTTCACCGACATTTTAAAATTGTAGGATCGAGTCTACACTTTTACAAGCAATCAAAACGAAATGATTGGTTGAAGCTTCCTTCCTTCATATGCTCATTCAGGGGATAGATGTCTTCACCATCATTTCTTGCCCTTACTCTTGCCTTTACCCTTGCTCTTAACCTTAGGTTTTTCATCGTAAAAATCATGGCCGCGCTTCAAGGCATGGAACTCCTTTGATCCGGGTTTTATGCCGATACTCTTCGCAAGTGCGCCCCAGCCTTTACCCTTATCAGATTTGTATTTTTCAATAACGTTCTCTGTTGGTTGCTTTGACATTTCTCCGAGCCTGAGAACCATATAGGCGTCCGCGGGTTTTTCAACATTGTTGAGCACGATTTTGATTTGTGCGTCGCCTATATTAAAACGAGTAGCAAGCCTTGCCCGGAATCCTGATGGGTCCGCTTCAGCTTGGATATTGAAATCTCTGATCCAGTCAAAATCACCAGCAGCGGCTGTCGATGAAACAAGTAAAAGGGCCATAGAAACCACGAACAACATTTTAAGCACTTTCATTATGTTCTCCTTTTGAATTTGTTTTGAGGCGCCGTTCTGTCACAAATGAGGGCTTCGTCTTCAACAGCCATTATTTTTTCATGTTTTTCCCCATCATTCGACCGCTTGAACCGTATGGAAGTCTCAGTTCCGCTATCATTCTTGACCCGCATCTGACCCTTCAATTGACCGGAAACCAAATGCCTGACCATTTTTAACCCAAGACCGGTCTGGCGGTAAATATCCGTCCCCTCAGCGATTCCATCACCATCATCTATGACTTTAATATGAACCGTGGTAGGGTCTGAGGTGGATATAGAGACCCGAACCGTTCCCTGTTTTTTTTCTCTGAAAGCATGTTTGAAGGCATTGGAAATGAGTTCATTCAACACCAGAGCACAGGGAATCGCCTGGCTTACAGAAAGATAGACTTCCGAAGGTTCTATCACTGAAGTAATCCTTCTTCCACTCTCTGCATAGATATGAGAAAGATAGTCCAGCATATTCTGGACATGCCTTTCCATGTCGATCTGATCAAAGCGATCGCTTTGATAAAGCTGTTCGTGAATTAGAGCCATGGAATGAATCCTGGCACGTGCATCTCCCCATAGATTTTGATTTTCCTTGTTCTCCATTTGCATACTGCTCATATCAAGAAGACTGGAGATAATTTCAAAGTTGTTTTTAACGCGATGGTGTATTTCGTTCAAAAGAACTTCTTTCTCGCTTAGCGATGCTTTTATTTGTTTCTCTGCGTGCTTCCGATCTTCTATTTCGAGGGGTTTTTGGGTTATTGAAAATCCTCCGATCAGTCGAGATCGACGATTGGATAAAACACAATATCTTGAATCAGATAAGTCTTGCAAAAAGTACGGATTGTTTGCCGGTATCGACACCATTCACAACAACGATTGATATAAAGATATCATATTTTTCTGGTTTCAGGTCAAGTAAATCTTAACTTTGACAATTTCAAATCATCTCCGTGGCTCAAAACATGATTTTTAAATCTCTTTTCGGATTTCTTTTTCCCCGCAGTTTCATTATCCGAATAAATTTTTGGTTTGCAAGTATATTTACCGAATGTTTACTGAATGAAAAAAGGAAATCGGCCATTTGGCTAATTTCCTAATTTGATCAAAAATTATTACCATTAATATGGCGACGAGAGGCGAATCCTTATTGTTGTAATGATTCCGAGCGGTTAATTATGTCAAAACAATGAAAATGCCGCAAGGGATTCAGGAGGAGATTACGGCTCGCTGAAAACATCAAAACTTCGCCAGAGAGCCTTGAAAACTCAGAATCATCGCATCCGGAAATTG
>JAQBBE010000176.1:0-4396 GCA_032126435.1 Desulfobacterales bacterium
ATTTTTACGCCTTCAACCAAGGCAGAAACGGGGCTTCATGATATTAACATAAATTTTGACGAGACCATCAAAAAAATTGGAAAACATCTTGCCGATCAGGTTAGAACGCTCAGTCTTGAAATCTACGGCAAAGGCGCTGAATTGGCCTATAAAAAGGGAATCATCATTGCGGATACAAAATTCGAGTTTGGCCTTTTCGAAGACCATTTAATCCTTATTGATGAAGTAATGACTCCGGATTCATCCAGGTTCTGGCCGAAATCGTCCTATCAACCCGGGGGATCCCAAAAGAGCTTCGACAAGCAATATCTTCGTGATTACCTTATTTCCATCAACTGGAACAAAACACCGCCGGCACCATCACTTCCCAAAGACGTGATCGCAAATACACACAATAAATATCTTGAAGCATTCAATCGGCTTGTCGAATCGAACCATGTGCTTTAAAGAAAAAATTGTCAAACTGTCCGAGGTTGACACAAGCGATCATTCTTTTCGCATAACAACCCAAGAGACGGTCGATGATTTAATGGATTCTATCAGGCATGTGGGGTTATTGAATCTTCCGTTGTTGTTAGAGAAAAAATCGAGGTACATTATTCTATGCGGTTTTAGAAGAATTGAAGCCTGCCGCCGACTGGACCGACTTGATGTTAAAGCCAGGATACTCGATTCCGATACCAAAAAACTTGAATGCGCAAGATATGCCGTCACAGACAACGCTTTTCAAAGACCGCTTAATCTGATAGAAAAATCAAGATCGATTGGGATGCTTTCCAAATTTTTCACGGACAATCGTCGTCTATCCAAAGAAATGTCACTTTTGGGTGTACCCTGCCATGAATCCATAATAAAAAGAATCAAAGATATATGTTGCTTTTCGAAGCCGCTTCAGAACAGCATACTTTCCGAAAATATTTCCCTGGCCCTGGCTCTGGAACTCCATAAAATGTCAAAAGACGTTGAAGACGGTTTTGTAAAGCTTTTTAATGTTCTTAAATTAAGTGTCAATAAGCAGAGGGAAATTGTTACGCTGATCAAAGAAATTGCCTTGCGGGAAGACATCCCTATGGCACAGGTTCTGGAAGGGCAACCTCTGAAAAGGATATTGAACGATGAAGATCTTGATAAAAATCAAAAGACCCGAAAGATACGGACATATTTAAAACAGCGGCGCTTCCCCGCTATAACGCGCGCTGAACAGGTGTTTGAAGAACATCGGCAAAACCTGAAACTTGGAACCGGGATAAAACTGATTCCACCGGACAATTTTGAAAGTCCTACCTATTTTCTAAAGTTCTCTTTTAAAGATTTAAATGAACTCAAAAACCTTAAAGAAATCTTTGATCCTCTCATCGAGAACTCTTCCCTTAAAAAAATTCTGGGGTGATTGCATGCCGTATATAGCGCACTGTATGGCTTGAAAACACTATATGTTGTAGTATCGGCCTTGATCCCGTTATTTTTAAAAATTAACGCCCGATTTCATCAAAAGGAAGGTCGATCTGATATTTAATTTAATATCAATTTGTTATGATAGAAATGCCTCTGAAATACCGGATTTTCGAACCCAAGCACAATAAAAAAAGAATATATTTTCTTGACTAAATAAAACGCACCATTTATATAGAGCTTAATTAAATAAATATGGTTCAATATATTATGGGAATTAAGGAAAGGAAAGAACGAGAAAAAGGACGACGGCGCCAGCAAATAATGGTTGCCGCAAAAAGGGTTTTTTCCAACAAGAGCTTTAACAAGGCAACCATGGAAGATATTGCCAAGGAAGCTGAACTTAGCCCAGGTACGATTTATCTATATTTCAAGAATAAAGAAGAGTTGTTTGCCTCTCTTTCCCTTAGAATCCTCCACTATATGAACATTCGGTTGGAACATGTACATAACGAAAAACATGAAGGACCTCAACAAAAATTAACCGCGCTCAAAGAAGCGCTATATGAAGTCTACGAATTTGATCCGCTGGTCCTAATTAATATGTTCCATCTTCAATCCAGCGAAACCCTGAAAAATTTATCATCCCATCTGCTTTCGGATATTAAGGAGTTGTCCAGAAATTCATTCCGGTCAATGTCCAAAGTATTTGAAGAGGGAATGGAGAAGGGCGTTTTTATTGAAAGACACCCGGTGGCCCTGGCCGATATTGTGTGGGCTCTGTTTTCAGGCGTTGTGCTCTGGGAAGAAAGTAAAAGATTGATCGACAGTAAAAAAGATTTTTTGAGACCGACCCTTGAAATTGCTTTTGAGATTTTTAGTCGCGGGATAGAAACACGCCCAGAACCTGCAAACTAAAATTCGCCGGTTCCGAAAAGATCGATCCAAGCATTAAACGATTCAGATTTTAAAATGGTTTGGTTTAGTATTGCCAAAACACAAAGTGAAAGCGGCTTTTTTTAACATTCAGTCGGAAAGGGGGTGATAGAAAAGATCGCTATGAGAAGAGATGGGGCCAATGTGTTTTGCATTGCTGCACGTTCAGCGACATTCCCACTCTTCCATTGGCTATGGTTTATTTATACCGGAAATCTTAGGAATACTTTATGCCATGTAGCTGGGTAGCGGTTGGTTGTTCCAAATGACGCCTTAAAAGGACGAATTAACATGGTCATCGTTCAAAGCTAAAAAACGTCATAGAATCTCCGCTAAACCTTGCTTTAAAGACTCCGGTAATTAACTCAATCTTTCAAACTTAAGGAGGTATGCCAATGGCATTTTTAGGAAAGTATGCCGAGGGTTACAATAAACCAGTAGATGCAATACCCGGACGTGGATGGGCTGTTATCCTCGCTGGTACGACCATCAACTTATGTCTGGGATGTTTGTATGCGTGGTCCGTATGGGTCAAGTATCTCACAGACGAAGTTTACTTGAAGGCCCACGGCTGGGAGTCCGCTCTCACGGCAGAACAAGCTTCCAACCCGGCGTCATTGTGTATTTTAATCTTTGCTTTGCTCATGATTCCCGGCGGGAAGATCCAGGATAAATACGGTCCCTCCGTGGCCGGCTCCATCTCTGCCGTCTTCATGGGACTGGGTATGATTATCGCTGGAACAGCTAACTCCTACGCCGGAATCCTCTGGGGATTCGGCGTCGGCGGCGGTATCGCCATGGGCATCGGTTATGCTGCTCCCGTTCCCGCAACACGAAGATGGGTCGGACCGCACCAAGTCGGTGTCATGATCGGCCTCACGGTCGCGGGTTACGGCGGCGCAGCCTTTTACGTGGCCCCGCTTATCAAGTGGCTGATCGTAAGCTATTCTCTTGGGACCTCATTCACGGTGCTCGGTGTCGCTTACCTGATTGTCATCTTTATCGCGGCCCAGGTTTTGAAATGGCCTGAAGAGGGATACGTTCCACCTCAACCGCCTGAGACGGCAGCGACAAAGGCTGCTGCTGCTTCTGTGGTTGACTGGAAGACAGGAGAAATGATGGGGACATGGCAGTGTTATGCGCTTATTGCCCTGTTCTGCTTGAACACCCAAGCGGGCCTTCTCATCATCGGCCACGCCGCTAAAATTGTAAAACCCTTCCTGGAGCAAGGATTTATACTGGTTGCTGCAGGCGGTTTTATGAACGCCGCAGGCCGGGTCGGGACAGGCAAGTACTCGGATATCATCGGAAGGGACCGGGCCTACATGATCAATGCCGCGCTCGCGGCTCTCTGTCTATTCTCGCTGCCGGCTATGATTGCGGCCAAATCGCTTTTCATGACGTTCACGGCCTGTATGATCGCTTACTGGGTCTACGGCGGCGGCCTGGCCCTGATGCCCTCCTATACGGCTGACTTCTATGGCCCGAAAAATCTGGGCATTAATTACGGACTCGTGTTCATGGGCTGGGGTTTGGGCGCCTTCATGCCCAAACTGGCAGGTAAAATCAAGGACGCAACCGGATCTTACGACACCGCATTCTATGTCGCAGGCGGACTGCTCATTCTCGCAATTCTGATTTCTATGGTTACCAAGAAACCACAAAAAAGAGAAGCATAGAACCCGGTCGATTTTGACAGATTAAGATGAACCGTAAACTAAAAAGGCGGGGAGGGGCTAACCCTCTCCGCCTTTCTTTTTGGGTTAATTTAATATTTTAAAAGTTTATAATTTTATTGCAAATATAGAACTATGATTTGAGATGGCTTGTAGATATAGTTGTCTTAAAAATAGCAGATCGCGTTCAAAGACTTGGTGCATGCGATTTGATGTTCTTTATGATAAATTCGGGTTAATGGTATTCGGCGAACCTGGTCACAACGTCCAAAACCGGTGCAACCGTCTCTTTTAATAACGGCACCCCCGAAAAACGTTCAGCGATTACGAAAGCCAGGATAATGTAGGGTCCGATCCTTGAGTACATTCTCCAGACACGCTGATTCTGACCG
>JAQBBE010000177.1:0-2883 GCA_032126435.1 Desulfobacterales bacterium
TGGAGGAGGATGCGCTTGGTGATAACGTTCTGATAAAGGGAAGGATAGAGTTCTTCGATGTAATAGACGCCGGCGGGTTTCAGAACCCTGGCGATTTCAGAGAGACCCTGGCGCCAGTCCGGTACATGATGTAAAAAGCCGAATCCGAAGACCGCATCCAGGCTGCCTGTTTTGAACGGGAGATCGACAGCGTCTCCCACGAACATATTCACAGCTTCTTTCGACGCAGGGGATAGATGCGTCCTTGCCTTCTGAATCATCTTCAAATCCAAATCCAGAATATGCAGCTGGGACGGCTGAAAATTATTGAAGATGAGGTTTGCTCCCGCACCCCGTCCGCACCCCACCTCCAAGATGTTTGCACCCGGCTTCAGGGGCATCATGCTTCTAAGCCATTTAATTTCAATCTTTTGCTGGAAAACCCTCAGTGGATTGTTGACCACCCAGCGCTCCGCCCAGTTCAATTTCATTTTTACACCGTATGATTCAGCCTTTGACAGCTAAATGTATCATGGCAATACCGTTGGTGAGTTTATATTCCGTCACTTGTGAAAAACCAACCCGTTTCAGCATGGCCGTCAGCTCGTCGGGCAATGCAAACGTTCGTATCGATTCGGGAAGATGCATGTATGCCTTTCTGGATCCCACGATGAGCTCGCCGAGCAGGGGCATCACATGGAAAGAATAGATGTCGTAAAGCCAACGGAACACGGGCGCCGTAGGTTTTGAAAATTCCAGGCACATCATTTTCCCACCGGGTTTCAATACGCGACACATCTCTTTAAATCCCTGATCCATTCGGGTTACATTACGGATTCCGAACCCCACCATAGCAGCATCGAAGTATCTATCCGGGAAAGGAAGCTGTTCGGCATCTCCCTGAATGAACCCTATGCGTTGTCTCGAAGCGGAATGGTTCACCTTGTGTAAGCCGGCATCGATCATGGTCCGATTAATATCATATATAATCACCCGGCCGGACTCGCCGACGATTTCGGCGGCCAGAATTGCCAGATCGCCGGTTCCGCCGCAAACATCGAGCACACGGTCTCCGGGTTTCAAGGTCATTGTCTTGACGGCGGTACGCTTCCATAGATGATGAATGCCGAAGCTCAGCAGCGTGTTCATCAGATCGTATCTTTGGGCAACCGAATTAAAATGCTGCAATACCCGTTGAGCCTTTTTATCTTCAGAAATTTTCTCGTATCCAAAATAGGCCGTCTTTGGAGGGTGTTCCGGGTCAGCCATTCGATTTTGCGGGTTATTTTTATCCAGCCATTTTCTTTGTTTCATAAATATCTCGGTATGTTCTTCAAGACAAAAGCTTATTGTTTGGGGCACCATAGCAAACAGGAAAATAACTATCAAGGGTTATCATAAGGATAATAATCCAAGTCTCGAACCGCCTGTCAACGCCCAAACAAATAATCGGATGATTCGATTTTAAAGGGGTGTGAAACATGAGTAATGAAGATCGCTTCAGGAAGATGTATCAAAAAAAACGTAGGCGTTCACGGGTTCAAAGGTTCAGGGGTTCAAGGGTTCAAGGATTCGAGTGAAAGGCTTAAGAATTACAAATCTTAAGGTTCTGTTCCCGAATTGGAAACACGGATATCATTAGCAGGGGATTTAGATTTAATTGAAAAAAGTGAATTGGGTACACTAAAAAAAGACATCGCAGAAATCGAAAGAATGTTAAAGGCGCTGATAAAGTCTTTAGAAAACAAACCCTTGAATCCTGACCCCTTGGATCCTTGGACCCTCTTCTCCAACTAAATTGGAGAAGAACCATTAAATAAAACTTGATGCATATTTAATGGTATATTAATAACTAAACCTTGCAGCACCCTCGACTTTTGCAACGTAAGGGTAAACATCGTAACTTTGGAGGTGAACATGCTGACTTCAGGCATTAAAAAAGTGATACATCAAGGCCGAATGGCGTTTCTACAGGCAGGAGGGGGAGTTTTCAGGATGCTTTTTGTCGGGATGTTTTTGCTCTCTATGGTCGCCCATGACGTTCCGGCACGAGCGGCGGAAAACGATCATTCCGTCCTGGTGAACTGCGACATCCAGCATACTTCCTGCACCCAGGAACTTTCAGACACCCAGGTGGTTCTCGAAATCAGCCCTAAACCGGTCAAAGCCATGACGGATTTAACGTTCAGGATAATCCTGACGGGAAAACAGCCGAAGGCGGTGCCGTATATTGATCTCGGAATGCCGGGTATGAAAATGGGTCCCAACCGGGTGTCCCTTCAATCTATCGGAAACGGCGTCTATGAGGGAACCGGTATTATCGTGCGATGTCCCAGCGGGAAAAAGGTCTGGAAAGCGACCGTCGCCGTTCCAAATATGGGGACCGCGGAGTTTATCTTCGATGTCATCTATTGAGACCTTATATATCGCCTTTTTTACCACCGGGTTTTTCGTTGGATTCGGACATTGCATGGGCATGTGCGGCCCGATTGTCGTTTCCTTTTCGCTGAATTTAAGGGCAAAAGGGGTGATGGCCCCGAATCTGCTGTATCATGCCGGAAGAATAACGACATATGCCGTTCTCGGCGGCGTCATGGGTGCGAGCGGAGCCTTCACTCGCATCACCGCCGGCATCGGCGGGTTGCAGAAGGGCGTCATGATCTTTACCGGTCTCATGATTATCGCCATGGGGCTGGGTATGAGCGGATGGGTTCCCTTGGGACGGATCTTCGGCGACTATTGCAGCTTCGAAGGAGTGATCCGCCGCGGCTTTCGCAAATTGTCCGGCATACACTCCACCGCGGCTTACCTCCCCTTGGGTATGCTGCTCGGCCTATTGCCGTGCGGGCCGGTTTATACGGCCTTGGTTGCAGCGGCAAGGGCAGGCATGGAGATCCAAAACTC
>JAQBBE010000178.1:0-6254 GCA_032126435.1 Desulfobacterales bacterium
TTGTCGAAAAAGAGATACCTGAATATTGTAGCGAATATGACAAAATCATCGAAAGGGCGATGAAAGGGAATTAATTATGGAAAGATGCAGGTTGGTATTTTCAGGTTCAGGCGGGCAGGGGATTATCACTGCAGCCGTCATACTTTCTGAAGCTGCCGTACTATACGAAAATATGAATGCTGTACAGTCGCAGGCGTATGGACCGGCAGCCAGGGGAGGGGCCACCCGCTCCGATGTCATCATCTCCGAATCGGATATCAATTTTCCCAAGGTGATCCAGCCCAATGTGCTGGTCTGCCTCACCCAGGAAGCATACAATGCATTTTGTAACATCATACGACCCGGAGGGCTGTTGATCACCGACACGCGTTTTGTGAAAACCGAGAAAAAAGTCGATGCCCAGCAGAAAGAACTGCCCATGTACTTGGCGGTGATGGAAAAAATCGGGAAACCCATTGTCTTCAACATCTGCATGCTGGGTGCGTTGTTGGGCTTGACAGACATTGTAAAATCCGAATCTATCATGAAGGTGCTGGAAAGTCGCATTCCCTCGGGTTTTCTCGAGATGAACCGGAAAGCCCTGGAGCTGGGGATAAAGCTTGGAGCAGAATTTAAAAGCTGAACGAGTAACGCTTCTGTAAAGGATGGTAGTCATGAAGAGTTTAAGAGATATTGCAAATAGATCTTTTCTGTCACTTGAGGACCTTGTAACGCTGGAAGAATTCATTCTCAACACCGGTTACATGACCCGTGAAAAAGCTCTAGAAGAAATCGAACTGTTTGCAATCGAGCTTGGTCTCGATGAGTACTACTTCAAAACTACAAGTATTGATGATATTGCCGGGCATCTCATCGCAATTAGCGCATCAGAACTCGTTTCAAAATACGGTGGTGAGGGCGTTGGAATTGAACTCATAAATGAGCAAGAAGATAGGGCGGTTTACATTGTCGAAACCTCAAAAACCGAAGAGATAGAAGAAAGAATTGAGAATAAATATCCAATGTGTCGATTGGAAAGTTACCGGATCAAAAAGAAGTCTAATGAGCAGCATTTAAGACTCTATATTATTACAACGCCTTCCTTTAAAAAGGGTTTGGAGGAAAAAGAAGGTTTCGCTTTCAACGATGTTGCCGATAAATCATTTTTGGAAATCTCGTATCCTGAAACGATCGACCGGTATAAAAAGGCATGGGAATGGATGCATAATAGGGTGGCGCCTTATATCTCAATTAGCGATAAACCTGATACCAGCGAAACAAGGGTTATGGTTGGTATTCACGGCCAGGCAGGAAGGCAGTTTTTATCTAACTTTACGCGTCTTATCCACAGGCACAAGATTTTTTCAAACAGAAAGTACATGGAACCTTTTTTCGATCAAAAGCGAATCATCTCTTTTTATTTTAACAACCTGGACAAGAAAATAGTTAAAGAGTTATCAAGAGAAATCAATACGATGGTAATGTTGCCGCAAAATCCTATAAGTAAACTCTTTTTAGATGGAACATTTGGATCCCAGCCCACGATGTATGCCATATCAGCTGCGACATTTACCAATCAGTTTTTGACCGTTCTAACGGAAGAGTATCTTTCTTTAAGCCAGGCCCTGAAAGA
This sequence comes from Desulfobacterales bacterium, assembly GCA_032126435.1. Lineage (GTDB taxonomy): Bacteria > Desulfobacterota > Desulfobacteria > Desulfobacterales > UBA11574 > JAAXQD01. Next base: position 1,613 of record JAQBBE010000178.1, read on the forward strand.
CCAACCTGAGGCAAAGGGGATTCTGGACAAAATAAAATTGAGATTGATCAAAGATACCTACTCGGAATCGAGGATCGCTCAGTCAGTTATAAAACACCATGAAATTGTATCTCTTCTTTACGATCATTTTGCGAGCAAACTTTATCCTAAAAAGAAAGATTACAATCAAAAAGAGATAGAGGAGCTCATAAACACAAAAATAGAAACAGATGTTCCTTCTCTTAGGGATAAAACAATACTTACACATTTTCTTACCTTTAATAGAATGATCCTGAAAACAAACTTCTTTAATACATATAAAATTTGTGCGGCTTATCGACTGGATTCTTCCTTTTTAGATGAGGTTGATTTTCCCGAAAAGCCCTATGGAATATTTTTCATTGTTGGAAGGCATTTTTTAGGATTTCACATCCGTTTTAGAGATATTGCGCGTGGGGGGATAAGGATTGTTAGATCAAGAAACCTGTCAGAATATCGGAGTAACAGAGATACCATTTTTATGGAAAATTATAACCTGGCGTTAACGCAACAGAACAAAAACAAGGATATACCCGAAGGTGGATCAAAAGGAACAATCTTGCTCAATATCGACAATCAGGGCGAAGGAGACAGGGCATTTAAAGATTATGTTGATGGACTGCTCGATATTATTATTGAACATGAAGAGGTGCTCGATTTTTATGGAGAAAAAGAAATTCTTTTTCTCGGTCCGGATGAAGGAACAGCGGAACTCATGAACTGGGCGCCTTTCTATGCAAAAAGAAGAATGTATCCATTCTGGAAAGCCTTTACTACGGGAAAGGCGCCTAAAAATGGCGGGATTCCGCATGATACATACGGCATGACGACAGCCAGTGTTCATGAGTATGTTTTAAGCGTGCTTGAAAAACTTAACCTGAAAGAAAAAGATATTTTAAAAGTTCAAACCGGTGGTCCTGACGGGGATCTTGGAAGTAACGAAATTCTTGTATCAAAAGATAAAACAGTTGCGATAATCGATGGGAGTGGTGTTCTCTATGACCCTGAAGGAATCAACAAAAAAGAACTTCTCAGGCTTGCCAAAGAGAGGATAATGGTTGAGCATTTCGACCAGTCGATTCTTTCTCCCAATGGTTTTTTTGTGTCCATAGATGACAAAAAAGTAACCCTGCCGGACGGGACATTCGTTCCCAACGGAGAAGAGTTCAGGAACAGTTTCCATCTCAATCCTCTTGCAAAGGCAGATCTTTTTGTTCCCTGCGGAGGAAGACCTGCTGCAGTGAACATTAATAACTGGCAAAAACTCTTGGATGATAAAAGAAACCCCAAATTCAAAATTATCGTTGAAGGCGCGAATTTGTTCATAACGGAAGAGGCACGGTTAAGGCTGGAAGAACATGGCGTAATTCTGATAAAGGATGCCTCCGCAAATAAGGGCGGTGTAACATCATCCTCTCTGGAAGTTTTTGCATCTCTCGCATTAAATGATGATGAGTTTGAAGCTCATATGAGAGACAAGGATGAAAAGGTTCCGGACTTTATGAAATCATACATAGATGAAATCATTAAGATCGTAAAGTATAATGCACAAGCGGAGTTTAATATCCTTTGGAACGAACATGAAAAAAAGGGCATTCCATTTACGCTCTTAACAAATAGGGTGAGTCGGAAAATAAATGATATAACAGATGCCGTTTTTAATTCTGATCTTCCTGCAAATACCAAGCTAAGAGAAAATATTATTACAGAGTATACGCCAAGGCCACTTCTGGAACTTATCGGACTGGAGAATATTTTGAAAAGGGTGCCTGAAAACTATCTCAATGCAATAGTTGCTTCCAAGGTTGCAACAAATTTTGTGTACAAGTATGGAATGGAGAGCAATGAAATTGATTTTTTCAACTATTTGAGAAATTTCGTATCGTAAATCATCGTATTTTCATATCAGATACTCTGGATAAGTTCCAAAAACAAAGAAAAAACACGCCGGGATTAATCACTTTTTTGTTTGCTGCTTCTGCTGGGAAAGTAGTTTTTCTACAGCCATGTCATGCTCGGGGGTATGATGGCAGAGGGCCTGATAGGCAGCAGAAAGTTCAAGCACTTCCTCCAAACTCTTTCCTTGTGAAAGACAGAATAGACGTTTTGCCAGACGGAGGATGTTTTGAGGTTGTTCTGCGATTTCAGAAGCGATTTCCGTGCAACGCTGGATAAGATTTTCTGGTGAGGTGACTTCGCTTACCAGGCCGATCCGCTGGGCTTCCTGCGCATCGATTATCCTGCATGTAAATGCAAGCTCACATGCTCTGGAAAATCCTATGATACGGGGCAGAAAAAATGCTCCGCCATCGCCGGGGATTAAACCAACGGAAACAAAGGTTTCCCCGAAACGAGCTTTTTCGCTGGCGATACGCATATCGCACATGCATGCTAAATCACAACCAGCCCCTATAGCGGGACCGTTGACTGCTGCTATAGTCGGAACATCCAGATAATAAAGAGCCAAAGGGATACGCTGGATACCTTTGCGGTAGTTCTCGCGTAACTGCTCAGGGTTGCCCGAGAACATGCCTTGCTTATTATGCATGTCCTTAACGTTTCCTCCGGCCGAAAAAGCAGAACCGGCACCGGTGACAATCAGGACATGAATATTATTGTTGTTCTGAACTCTATGACATACATCCTCGATTTCATTAATGATTGTTTCACCTGTTATGGCATTTCGGATGTCGGGTCGATTTAATGTTAAATGAGCAATAGATCCTTTTTCCTCAAAAAGTATTTCCTTATATTTCATATATAAAAACTCCTTATTCAAGAATGACAAACTCGTAAAAAGTCTTTTGTGAGCGATATCTGATCATTTGGGGATCCAGTGTTTCAACCTTTCAGAATAATTCGCGCATCTACAACATTCAGGCCACTTTCATAGACAATAACGGGATTTAAATCCATCTCCTGTATATCAGGATATGCTTCGACAATTTCAGAACAGATTAACATCAATTCCGTAAGTGCTTTCTTATCACATGGAGGCTTTCCTCTGACACCATCCAGAATGGGAAAGGATTTTATCTCTTTTAACATCTTCTTGGAAGCTGCCGGCGATAGGGGAAGCACCCGAAAAGAAACATCCCGTAAGATTTCCACCAGTACACCTCCCAATCCGAACATAATAATTGGACCAAATTGGTCATCTATTTTTGTCCCTATGATCACCTCCACACCCTCTTTGGCCATGGGTGACACAAGGATTCCTCTTATATCCGCTTTTTCATCGAATCTTTTTGCGTTATCGACAATCTCGTCAAAGGCTTTACGAACTTCGCCTTCCGTTCTTAGTTTGAGTTTAACCCCTCCCGCATCGCTCTTATGAAGAATATCCGGGGATACAATTTTCATTACAACCTCCCCGCCAATGTTTTCCGCAATGCTAACAGCTTCATCCGCCGTTTTTGCCAGATAATCATGAGAGACAGGGGCACCGTGTAATTGTATAAGACTCTTGGCTTCATATTCCAGCAAGAAATTGCGGTTCTCTTCTTTGGCCCTGTTTATTATTTCCTTTCCTTTGGACTTTGTTTTGGCGCCCCAATTCATGATATATTTTGCTTTTGTATGATACCTTTCCAAATAATCTCCATACTCTGCCAACAGGCTAATGCATTTGCATGCCACATCCAGAGAGTCGTAAACCGGAATGTTATAATATCGTAAAAGGTCAAGGGAATGGGGTTTCTTGGCGCTATAAAGGCTATGGAGAATAATTGGTTTATTGTATTTTCTCACCATTTTTCCCATCATATGGGACGCATCTTCTTCAACTAATGCGAGACTTTCCGCAAAACGTATTCCATAGCCGCCAAAAAGGCCCACGATTAAAAGCCCGCCTATGTTAGTATCTTTCATGATTATTTCAGCACAGTCGGCAAAAATGGCCGGGTTAGAATCTGTGCCTCCAGCCACATCCACTGGATTTGGCACTGATGCTGTAAAGGGCAGAATCGTTTTCAATTTGGCTTGAGTCTTCTCGTTCAACACAGGGATGTTTATCCCTAAATCGGTTAAAAGGTCAGCAGCAATGGTGGCATGGCCTCCTCCGTCGGCAAGAATGGCAACATTGTTGTTTTTAATAGGGGGAAGGCTTGAAAGGGTCTCCGCTGCAGGAAAAAGCTCATCCGAATTCTCAATCACAACAATTCCTGCACGTTCAAAGGCTCCCTTAGCCACTTCCGACATACCAGCCAGGGCACCGGTATGTGAACCCGCAGATTTTTTGCCAATGGATGAACGACCGCTTTTGAGAAGGATGATCGGTTTTTCGAGAGTGGTCTTATACGCCTGTTGTAGGAAATTGCGGCCATCTCTCATGCCCTCCACATACATTAATATGGCTTTTGTATCAGGGTCTTGCTGGAAAAACTCGAGATATTCATGAAATTTGATATCCGCCTCGTTTCCCACGCCTACGTAATATGAAAATCCTTTCCGGCTTTTGACACTCGCTTCTGTTATCAATGTCAGGGCCATGTTGCCGCTCTGGGTAAGAAGGGCAATATCCCCTTTGGGCACATCATGCAAACCTACAAGATTCAGATTGTTTTTCATGTTTATTATGCCGGATGTGTTTGGACCTATTAACCGGATATTGTTTTTTCTTGCC
>JAQBBE010000179.1:0-4213 GCA_032126435.1 Desulfobacterales bacterium
CAGTGCCGTATGATCGTCCTTGTATCTCAAAAGATTTTCGGCAAAATTGAGCCTGGCACCTGAAAACCACTTGGCGCCCGGCATTTTGCCGACATCGTCGACGACCTGATCATACGGCGTTGACGATTTTATTTTTGCGAATTCCCACAAACACGCCCAGAAATCGGGAATGTTTTCGATCGACCATTGGTAAAGGGGCTCGTATTCACTGAAATTTTGCTCGTACGTTTCATTGATGATCTTCATGAATCGATACAGGTTTGTGTTTTTGATCCTTTCTTCCGACGGTGTCCATAATCGTTTGGCCATAACATATTTCCTTTAAACCGCTTAACATTAAAAATATTATTCAGATAGTTTTCAATTTTTTCAATGGTGCGTCAACATAAAAAAAATGACAAATCAATTCATTCCGCTTTTGACTTTCTTTCTATCTCCGACTTTTTCAGTTCTTTTCACAATTTCGGTTCGTATTTTATCCGGGCTTCCCACCACAGCTGCCATGCCCAGTCTGCCGGCGTCCAGAAAAAATCATCTTTTTTCGGAAAGAAATTGTGGGGGAACTCGACCCCCGGCAAGTGCCCCAGCACGGTACGATGCGCATGCAGGGCGCCTTTGGGGGGACCGGTGGTGCCGGGGTGTAAATGATGAGGGCCGGATCCTCCGCCCGGGTGTTTATGGCTTGAAAATCAGAGGATCCTTTATGTATTTCTTAATACGGCACAACGCTGCGGCTCACAGGCCGCGAGGACCGAGTGGACCTTTGTGCAGCCGCATGTTAGATGCGTTTTTTCAATTGGTCAGCTACCGATTGATTCAGTAATTTTTGGGCCTCTATGAGCATTTTGTATTTCGATTCAATTTTTTCCAAATTTTTCGACAAAACTGCCTTCAATAAATCTCCCTCCATTTCAGCAACATCGATTCTTTCATAATAGTCCATAGTCTCTTTGAGATGGGCGATAACGATCTTGCCTGTCAGGATTGGGTGGTTGTTCGTTACATTTGCATCCTCAAATCTTGTTCCATGTTCAAGCTCAACTTCTAAACCTTTTCGGAAAGCCTCAAGGGGAATATTCATTCCTTGGGTATTCACAATATTGAGGATCGTGGATGCTTCTTCTCCTGAAACAGTTGGCTCGGTGATTTCGGACCAGTCGCGCAAGCCAATTTCGTTGCAGACGCGTTTAACTTCATCAATAGTTACATACTCCGGCAATTTCATAATGTTCTCCTTTCATGATTGATCTAACTATAAATATTGAACCTAAATATTTTGATAAACGGGATCAAATTGAGTCCAATAAAGTTCAAAGAAGAATATTGTCCTATAGTGTATATTTAAGGGGCCTTCCGTTTATCATCCTGCTATTGTATAAACTTTATAGCAGAAACATGCAATGGGGATTCGTTACGGGTTCGCTGGAGTCGTCTGTAATTTTGGATGTGTGCAATTGCAGATACGTTGATATCTATAATCTAAAAAGGACAATTTTATTGCAGAAAAATAGTTGCCTCAATCCTGTTGGTAAAAATTAGGATGGCAGTATAATAAATTATCGGTTTATAAATTGTTTCAAATAGTTGTGAAGTGTTATCTTGTTTTGCATATCCAATTGTGGGCAATTCTCAGGGCTTTTTTCCCCTTCAGTTATCAATACAGCAAACACCCTACACGTAGGCCGACAGAATTCCTTTCTGTATCGTTTTAACAGCATAAGAAATTCTCTTTTCTTTAGAAAAATGAAGTTTAAGTCTATCGTTCAAGTTGCATAATTCATTTCGATTTGACTTTGGCAGCCATTTTAGTATTGAATTTAGCAGCATCGATTATGAACCTATCGTGGGTTCCTTCAGATATCTTATCAATGCCATCATCCGCAACTATTGAAAAGACAAGCTTCCGGCCTTCTACCTCTTCCAACTTAACTTTTACAGTAACGGTCAAGCCAGGGGGTGTAGCAGCTATATGATTTAATTTCAAATCGATACCGACCGTTTGCTCACGAGGCCAGTCTATATGAGGATTAATGGCTTGGATACAGGTCCATTCAAACAAGCCCACCATAAACCCTGTGGCTAAAACATTTGGCATAGCTTGAAACTCGGGTGATTCAGGAAAAAGATGAGGTACGGTTTTATTTTCTGGGACTTTGAATTTAAATTCATAGGTTAAGCCAGGCTGCAAAGGATTTTTCATGGTTCACCTCCATCGGAAGATTTTTATTGTTCACCATCATTATTTCTGTTAACTCTATGTTAGTCAAATTAATTGTTTTAATGAATATAATTAATGAAACTTATTTTAAATGGAATGGCAACAGATCATAGGGTTCTACTATGTAGCTAAGCTGGGTAGCTTTACAAAAGCTGCCAATTCCACATTTCGAACCCAGTCTGCTATTAGTCAACAGATTAAGAATCTTGAAGAAGAATTAGGATGTCAGCTCTTGGAAAGGATAGGCAAGCGCAAATTGCGTCTGACTTCTGCCGGCGAAAGGTTCTTTAAATTTTCAGAGAATATTCTGGAAAGATACGATTCCCTTAATGAAGAACTCAACGAATTGAAAGGTTTGCAAATTGGTCATTTGAGAATGGCCGCGCCTTTTACAACTCTATACCATTTAATTCCGTTTGCGCTAAAAAGTTATATCAAAAAATTTCCAAATGTTGAGCTGACCATACTCGATCGGTCACAGCAAGATATTCTTGATCTTATTAAAAATGGGGATGTCGATTTGGGCCTTGTACTGGAATCCAATGTCCAAACAGATCTTACAGCAATTCGTTGGAAGAAGGTGAGAACCGCTTTGATGACACCCATAGGTCATCCTTTGGCCAAAGTTAAAAGAGTCACACTGAAACAAATTGGAAAATATCCTCTGATTTTACCCCCCAAAAATATAAAATACCGTAGCAATTTAGAAAAGAGATTTCAAAAACTCGGTATTGACCACCATATCATCATGGAATCTTCTAATGTTGAGTTAAGTTCCCTGTATGTCGAGATGGGGCTCGGTATATCTTTTGCTACAATAGTGAAAGATTTGCCGGAATTAAAAAAAAGAGGGTTGGCGTTTTTTCCAATGGATCATTTGTTTAAACCAGACTATATAGTGGTGGTTATGAGGAAGGATAAGACTCTGATTTCATACAAGAACGCCTTTGTTAAAATTCTATTTGAAGAAACCTCTTTTTAAACAGATATTTTGTCAGAAAACATATTTTATTTTCTCCGAATATCCACCTGTTTTAAGGGAAAACCTATATTTTTAGCTGGGAATTCTCCTTGTTATCCCTTAGCCGTATACTATCCTATTAAAACCGTTCTATGCGCATAACCTCCATAATTATGTCAATGATAACATGGCTTTTTACCACAACATATTGTATTATTTTTTACTTGACACACAATATGTTTTACAATATGATACAAAAAATCAAGATCTTTTTCACATATTAACCTTTGAACGGTAATATATCATGATGAAAGAGGTCCTAAAATATCCATATGAAGCCTCCATAGGGGTTCTATATCCTTTTGGAGGCTTTATTAATTCATTGGCAAGGCCAACCCTGTCTTGAAAGAAGAAACCGTTTGGTGAAAGCGAGAGCAGGATAATGGTTATGCTGATTCATGAATAAGTGGTGGCTGACCGATTCATTTCCAATTTTATAGCGATGAAATGTTTTTTTAAACATTTGAAGCGTTGACGCACCATCAGAAATCTCAGTTGAAATATCTCCTCCAGAACCACACCTAATGGTTTTCTTCAAGATCATCAAAGCTATACAAATTGAAGGATTATGTCGGTACCATGATGTAAAGCGTTTTTTGACAGCTCAAATGATATTATTGGGAAAAAGGAGGTAATGGTGAGGATTGTCTCGATTGCCAACCAAAAAGGAGGATGCGGAAAGACAACATCCGCAATTAACTTATCTGCATGCTTGGCCCATAAAGGTCGAAAAGTACTTCTCATCGATATGGATCCTCAGGGGCATTCTGCGATAGGTTTAAATATCAATATCGACGAGTTGAAAAAAACAGTTCTCAACACGCTTTGCAATTCGAATGACGCGAAAGTAGTTCTAAATGACGTAACGATTAAGGTTGACGACAATTTCGATATCGCACCATCAAATATTTCTTTGAGCACGTTTGAGCAGCATCTTTCCATGGTGCAAGGCCGGGAGACCAAACTTAAGGAAG
>JAQBBE010000180.1:0-11034 GCA_032126435.1 Desulfobacterales bacterium
CAGTCTGTTCATCACGCATCCTTCAGGGATGTGGAGGGCAAAAAGGTCGTTTTCATTGATCCTCGGGGCATCCACCAGCACGTCATCTATAAAGCGCAGACTGTGCAGCGGATAATCTTCGCACAACGGGCACCGGTATACCCTGCCGTTGGGGAATATGAAATAGTTTTCCGCCACCAGACCGGCGCATTCAAAGGGTTCGTCGGGGTTTAAAAAAACTTTCGGATAGGTGACGGTGATGCCAAGGCGGGCTATCTTTTGAGCAATTTCAGGGATGGTTTTTAGCCATTGGGTTCGAGAAACTTGTAATTTTTCCTGCCTGCTTTCAGCGGATTTTCCCCTGATACCGATGACCTGTATAAAAAAACGATGGATCCCCAAATCCTTCAAAAGCGGTGCAACCCTTTCAAGTTCATGTATGTTTATTGTGCTCACCGTGTAGATCAGACTGGTCGTAAAACCGCGGAGAACCGCTTTTCTGATGCCGCTAATGCAGGTGTCATATGATCCTTTTCCCCGTATGGTATCGTTGGTTTTTGGAGTGGCACCATCCAGGCTGAAGCTAAAATAATCGACAACATCAGGATCGACTTTGGAAAGAATGTCATGGAACAGGTATCCGTTTGTATCGACGGTGATCGAACTGTAACCGATAGATTTTGCTTTTGTTATGGCCTTCGGCAGGTCCGGGTGAAGGGTGGGCTCTCCGCCCAGGAAAATGACATTTGCCGCTCTGTTTTTTGATGCAAACACTTTGAGCCAGGCTTCAATGGTGTCTAGGGGAAGGGTATTTTTTCCATGCTCTTTTTTGTTTATGTAACAGTGGCTGCACTTGAGGTTGCAGCGGGTCAGAATATGAAAAAATACATTGGTGGCATTTTTAGAAAAGGCGACGGTTTTTTTCATCGGTCGTAAATCGTTAGATCGTTGAAGATGCCGAGTTTCAAAATGGACCCACTGTCAGGCCTGAAATTCGTCGTTAAAGATGCACGATACACTCTGCAGGCTGAAACGATAAAATCGGCGGTTCTATATTCTGTCTCGTATATGTTCTATAAGATTCGCTATACTATTTCAAGGCAATCTTTAGACAGATCCTCGTCGAAACTCACCGGATAACATCCATCGAAGCATGCCTTGCAAAAATTATCTTCCGGATGTTCGATTCCGGTTGAACTCAGAAGCCCTTGGAGACTGAGGTAATGCAGTGAGTCCAGGTTGAGGAAGTCTTTGAGTTCTTCAACGGTCATCTGTGCTGCAATCAGCTCCCCTCTTGTGGAAAAATCTATTCCGTAATGACAGGGGAAACGATGGGGAGGCCCGCTGACCCGCATATGGATCCTTTTTACGCCCAGATCGCGGAGCGCTTTTACCCGGGTTTTCACCGTGGTTCCTCTGATGATGGAATCTTCGACAATGATGATCTCTTTTCCTTTGAGAAGCTGCTTTACGGGATTGAGTTTGATTCTGACGCCGAAATCACGCATGCTCTGGGTGGGCTGAATGAATGTTCTTCCGACGTAGTGATTGCGGATCATGGCAATCTCAAAGGGGATTCCAGAGGCTTCCGAATAGCCCAAAGCAGCGTAAGTCCCCGAGTCGGGAAAAGGCATGACCAGGTCGGCTTCGACAGGTGCCTCCTGAGCAAGGCGACGCCCATGGGCCTTTCTGGTTAAATACACATTTTTGCCGTAGATAGTGCTGTCCGGTCGCGCAAAGTAGATAAATTCAAAGATGCAAAAAGCTCGGGTTTCAGCTGTCGGCGTTTTAATGCTCCGGATACCGTCCTCATCGATAATGACGATTTCGCCCGGATCGAGCTCCCGGATAAATTCAGCCTGGACCAGATCCAGCGCACAGGTTTCCGAAGCCAGAATGTAATGGCCGTTGAGCTTGCCCAGGCATAACGGTCGAAAACCATAAGGATCCTTGATGCCGACAACCTCTCCTTTGCTGGTGAGCATCACAAAAGAATACGCGCCTTTTAGCCGAGATGCCGTCTCTTTAAGCGCACCTTCGAATCCATAATTTAGGCTTTTGACAAAATAATGGAGGAAAATTTCGCTATCCATGGTTGTCTGAAAAATCGACCCTGTTTCTTCAAGTTCCTTTTTCAGATGGTGTGCATTTACAAGATTACCGTTGTGGGCTATGGCATATGCTTTATTACGATGATGTACGACAAAAGGCTGGGCATTGCCGAGGATGGAACTTCCTGTGGTGGAATAGCGGACATGTCCTATGGCGCTATCTCCTTCTAAATGCTCCAGATGGGTCAGGTCAAAAACATCGGGTACCAGACCCATACCTTTATGGGCCACAATGTTGTTTTTCCGGGCAACGGCGATTCCGGCACTCTCCTGCCCTCTGTGTTGAAGCGCATACATGCCAAAGTAGCTCAGCCTTGCGGCTTCGGGATGACCGTAAATGCCGAACAGCCCACACGCCTCACGGGGTTTTTCAAAATAATCCATGGAGTTCCTTAATTGTAACGTTGGTGTTTTTTCCAATCTTCGGCCTTCACGCCGTAGCTGCCGAATAAAGATGGTTGATTGATGACAAATAAGGCCGGTATGGTTTTTCGGCTCTTTTATGGGCGTTATGCTTGAATATTTTTAACTGTCCCGCCAGTCTTCGCCCCATTCTTCCACGGCGACAGATTCCTTGGCCAGAACATCGAGTGCAACCGCCCGGACCTTTCGATATACATCGGTATAATTCATTTTTTGACCGTTGACTGTCAACAGATCTTTTTCGATGGAGATGCCGAAAAGTCTTTCGTTTTCTTCTAAATAGGGTAAAATCAGGTCCCAGTCGGCGGCGCTCAGGTCGACAAACTCGCCGCCGTTCAACTGGTCATCCACCAGTTTATGGTGGGGATCCCTTATGTAGATGGCGCCGCCCGAAGCCAGTGAGAAGAGATTGGAGCCGGGGTAGGGGACCGGCCGGGCGACGACGGTGGCGTCTTCATCGAATTCCATGCCGTTGAGAACGACAAACCCGCCGCCGTCCAGGGGATCACCGGCCATGAACGATTCCGCCAGATAATCGAGGCAGGTACCGTTTATGACAACCCGGGGGCGGCCCACCGCATTAATCAGCGGGCGGCCGGCGGCATTCCCCAGCACATACACTTCTCCACCTTTGGCCCCGTACATGAGTGTCTGGCCCACATCCCCATAGATAACGAGTTTTCCGCGCTTCATGATCTGGCCAAGCTGATCCTGAGCATTTCCGTGGACGTATATTTCCAGACCATCGATACCCGAAGCCAGATAGTCACCGGAGCTGTCATAAACGTCTATACGGACACCGCCGGAATCTTTTGAAAGGCCGCATCCGCAAAAGCGCTGCCCTTTGTATCCATAGCAAATGAACTGTTTCCATCCCAGCCTGTAGGCTTTACCAATAAATCTCGAGTCGCAGTTCTCGCCTTCGGGCGAAAATTCTCGGGTATTAATCACCAGAACATTTTCATCATTCCGGGGAGTCCGGAGCGTATCCCGTTTTTCAAAATCGACGTAACGATACCGGCCGGCGGTGTTTTCATTTAGATCCGGTGATGCATCAAAAATTGAAGTCAGGCTTTCTCTAATGATTTGCAGTATCGAACTCCGCTTTTTATCTCCGGTGGGAAAGCGTCGGTCCAAAAGATGTGTCAAAACCTCTATGGCTTTGGACTTCGTGCCGTCATCTTCGCTGGCCAGCGTTTTGAGCGTTTCGCAAAAACGGATCAGTTCAGCATAATCCCAGTTCATGACCTGCTGACAATAATAGCGTTTAAAATCAGATAGATCATCAGTGGACAGGCCTTTTTTTAAGGCCCGGGTCATTTCGTTTGAAACCACGGGCGTTGATAGTTCGGGAATTATTATATAATGTTTCTGATTTTCAGGTGTTTTGACGACCTCGCCGAATTTATTGGTACAGACGAGTTCCTTTGATCCATCTCCCTTGCCGGCGTCTTTGACGGTAAAAATAAACGCGCCGCCATCTGTTGCACTGCCGCCCCGGGCATTCCAGTACTTGTCCGCTATCGGACAAAAACGGCTGTCTTCAGCGGCAAGGTTCTGTAACGTGGCGTCGATGGCCTGCTTTTCCGAACATATCAGGCCGATCTGAACCTCTCCTTCCTGCAGGGCGAACACCTGAGGACGCAACATGGAGGTATCTGTAATGCCGATCAGCTGGAAATAGTTTTTGTAAGGATTGTTGCGTGCGATAATAAAAAACCAGGGGCCGTCCGGAGAAGAATGGATATGGGCGGTTTGCAGATAGCGATAAATATGCTGTTTTTCAGATGGCAACAGATCGAAGTCGTATTCTGAGGTCGGAGCCAGGGCTTCGATAATATATTCCATTGGATATTCAAATGTTCGGTTGAACAGATCGAGCAACAGAACGGAAACTTCGGTGTCGGTTAAAAATTGCGGAAAGATTTTGTGCTGTTTTAAGTATTCGCTCACCGCATGATAGTTGGCAAAATCGCCGTTGTGAACCAGAGCTTCATCCAGGCCGATGAACGGGTGTGCGCCGCCGGGATGCCAGACTCTTCCCTTGGTGGGATAACGCTGATGGGCAATCCATCCATGGGCTTTAAAATCCTCCAGGCAGTAATACTGGGTCACCTGCTCGGCATAGCCGACGATTTTTAAAATCATAATATTCCGGCCGTGTGACAGGACAAACGCCTGCTTTTCACCCAGCGAAGCATAAAACTTTTGGTTTAATCTAAAGGAGTTCTGGTAGATGAACTCATCTTCAGCCTTCTTATGATCCAAATCCTGAAAGGTATTTTCGTCTATGAAACGATCCAAAACATCTTGTTTGACCCTGACAAAATAGCGCCATACATCCGGAGGTTTAACCATCAATCCTTCGATTTCCCGGTAATCGTCCACCATGGGGATACGTTCGGCTTTATGGACTTCAAAAAACGGTGCAATGGCGAATTCTTCCACATCCGACCGGGATTGCGGATCGAGCAGGGCGATTTGAAGCAGATAATGGGTGTCTAAAATTTCCTGAGTGACCCCCAAATCTTCAGCGGAGAGTCCCACCGCTGCGATGCCTCCGCCCTTGCCGTTTCCGCGATTGTGCATCTGAACCGAAGGTTCGTAAATATGGCGGCCACGAACGGGAATCGAAGAAATAAAGCCGGTGACACCGCAGCCCCCCTCTTCAGCGGACTTTTTAAGCGGGATATCCCCGTGAGGCAGGCGAGCCCTGGAAGACAGTATTTTTTTGATTGTTGAGTCAAAACCGTAAAACATTATGTATACCTTTATCAGTTAATGAAACAAATATTGAAATACCCAATTTAGGGGCTTGACCCCAATTGGAATGCTGGAATATTGGATTAATGGGTTCTGGGATAATGCAATTTTGGGTTAATGGTAAAACTTGGGTTGATGATAAAATTAAAAATGGATGATATCCTTTTTAAAACCAACCTTCCAGTATTCCAGCGTTCCAGCATTCCATATCCAAGGCAATTGTTGAAGTCTCAAAAAATGTCCAACATTTTCATTAAGTTGTAGAAATCCAAAGACGTTAAATTATAAGCTGTTCCTGAGGCGCAGGCAGATATTTAGCTCTTTCTTGCGCATCCAGATAGTCGAGGTGCACCAGAAGATCGGTGCGGCCCACAAGTTCCCCGATACTCCGCAGGCCGTATTGCCTTAAAATTTCACACCACTGCTTACGCCAGGCCATATACATGTTGACGATTCGCTGTGTGGCCCAATCCTCGGTAATCATGTGCCCCAGTTCGTGGTCGGTCGATGCGATGCCCCGGGCACAGCCCCGGCCACTTTCGCAATGACCACAGCGGACACACTCAAGGGCCACCAGTTCTGCGGTTCCGATGACCACCCCGTCGGCACCCAGTGCGATCGCTTTGGCCACATCCATGGCATTGCGAATGCCGCCGCTGGCAATTAAGCAGATTTTTTCTCTGATGCCTTCTTCTTTTAAAAATTTATGCACCTTGGGGATGGCATACTCAATGGGCATGGCAATGTTTTTCTTGGCAATATCCGGAGCGGCACCGGTTCCGCCGTAACTGCCGTCCAGATGGACAACATGTGCCCCTGCATAGTAACTGCCCACTGCCACCATGTCCACATCCGTCGGTGTGGAGACTTTAACGGAAACCAGTACGTCCGGGTTGATTTCTTTGACCCAATCGACGTGTTTTTTATGATCCTCCACAGAGTAGACGCTGTGGAACGGGAACGGCGAAAAGAGGGCTTTCCCGACAACCGTTTCTCTCATCGCCGCCACCTCCGGGGTAACCTTATCACCCAGCAGGTGGCCGCCCAGGCCGGGCTTGGCACCTTGAGCATACTTGAATTCCACCATGGGCGCATAAAGAATTGTTTCCTCTTTTACCCCGAAAAGACCGGTTGCGATCTGTGTGATGACGTGCTCTGAATAGGGTAGCAGCTCCTGGGGATAACCGCCTTCTCCGGTGCAGGTCAGGGTGTTCAGAAGTTTGGCTGCCCGCGCTCTGCTGACCATAACGGACAGGGCGGTGGAGCCATATGACATGCCGCCGCCATAGCACGGAATAGAATTTATTTTCTCGGGCCTTCCGTCCCCCCTTTTGTTCAGATGAATACGGGTGTCAATATCCTCATCGCGTAAGTCCAAGTAGTCGCTGGGGTCCGGCGTTCTGAAACGGATTTTATCGAAACCGCCGCCGGAGTTGCCGAGGTTGTACTCCAAATCAACGATGGGAAGGTTGCCGGTTTCCGCCATTGTCCAGTGGGCGATGAGCATCTCGGACGTCCACCGATAATCGCCCAGAGTTTCCAGGATCGGGTTGCGGCGGAGTGTCAGGGCCTGTTCCGGGCATCGGTCTATGCAGAAAAAATCATTTTCTCTGCATTTAAAACCGATGCATTTATAATCCTTCGGGCGAAGGGGCCTCGAGTAAATTTCATATCGTGGATGCACACCATACGGACAAAGCTCCGCGCACAATCCGCATGAGATACATCGGGCGTTTCGCCGGATGGTATATTTGCCGATGGGGTTGCGAAACCGATCCGGTGTTTCGACAATCTCCGGGAATTTAAAGTTGTTTTTTTTATGACTCATTTTTTACGAGAATCCTATTCGTTGTTTCCTAAACCTAATTTGATACAATTTCTTGAATCCGCTAAAGTTTCAAAGCGCTAAGATGCCGTAAATTCCGTTATTTTTCTTTGGCCGAATATGGGGCCGAAATTTTCCATTTCCAAGTCCTCAAACCACATGGAACGTCCGACCTCGCCCCTTAACCTTCTGGCTTCCCGAATGCCCATGGCGCCCATGACCTCGATGAGTTGGTTGTGCCAGGCCCCGATCAGGTTAATGATTCTCTGGCTGCCCCATTCCAGATCGATTTGATCGTCAATTTTTACAGGGCAGGGCAGATCATTCCGGCACCGGTAACATAACCGGCATTCCAGGGCTATCAAAAGGGGGTAGTCAATGATTACGCCGTCGGCCCCGCAGATAATCGATTTCGCCATGTGCTCGGCCATGGCGATTCCACCTGAAAATACCAGATTGATCTTTTGCCGCATTGAATTGTCCACCAGTTTTAGATGAATTTCTCGAATCATCTCTTTTAAAAACCTGGGGTTTTCAGTGTTAAGTTCGTTGCCGTATGGGTCAGCAAAAAAATGAAGGGTGTCGATGCCTGCAAGGGACAGGTTTAGTGCGCGGGATGCAGCCTTTGCATCCAGCGGAATGCTGATGATGACCGTAATATCCGGTTTTAGCTTGCGAATTTTATGAACGGCTTCTTCGATACCCGGTTCAAATGACAACTCCACGACACGGCTTTTTAGGATAAGATCTTCGTGTTCCAGGAGGTTGTCACCGGTTAAACAGGGAATCAGATTCCGAGCATATGGGCGCAGAATGTCTGAGTAGTCCTCAGGACGGATTAACAACAACGTATCCAGAACCTGTGCCGCCCTTGCCGCTGAAGCAATAACCTGTTCATTGCGTATAAGACTGTCCGGCACCTGAAACATCAATGGTATCGGAATTTCTAAAATGGGCGGCAGGTCTGAAGTCAAGGACATATCGGCCTCAAATTTCAGGGGTGACAACCTGCGGGAGATTTCGAAGCAGGTATTGATATACTCACGGCCATGAATACCGTCTCTCGTCGGGCGGACGATTTCAGACATGTCTGTCCACATGGAATCGAAACCGGTGCCAACAAACGGACCGCGGTAGCCGGCTCCGGAAACCGGAACTTTTCCTGTGTGGGCTTGATACCAGAGGGTGTTGATAATATTCGGCCGCCAGTAATCGTCTCCCAGTGTACGATATTCAGGATTGATCACCCGGGAAAAAATGCCTTTTGTACATTCCTGAACACAACGAAAACAGCTATGACAGGTATACAGGTATTCAGGTTCGTTCATGGCGCTGAGATGAAGATAATTTTCCTTGAAAATCCCGTAGACGCACTTTTTTTTGACGCAGGCTCTGCAACTGCCGGCACAGTCCTCCCGGAACTCGACTATGGCGTATTTGCCGATGGGGTTGTATCTCGGCGCTGCTGTTTTTATTGAAATATGGTACTTCTTGGGCATTAAGCTCTCCAATTTGAATTGACGATTTTCAATCGAATACGGTTCTTTCCTTACGTTTATGTATGCACCCGTTTAATCCGCTGCTAGGGTCTTGGCGTAAGACCGGCTGCTTCGACAATTTCACCGACGATTTCCTCCCATTCAATGGCCATAATATGAACACCGTGAATCCCTTCGATTTCTCGCAATTCGGCGATGGTTTCCAGGCATATTTTAAGGCCTTCTTCAACGGCCTTTTCCTTGGGAACGCCGGCCATTCGTTTGATCAGAGATTCCGGAACATCCATGCCGGCCACTTTGCTGTTCATAAACTTGGCCATTCCTGCAGATTTCAGCGGAGTTACGCCGCCGAGAATATGAACCTTTTCTGTCAGTCCTTCTTCCCGTGCCATTTTCATCCACTCTTTGAATCGATCCATATTATAAATGCACTGGGTCTGAATGAAATCAGCACCGGCATCGATCTTTTTTGCCAGACGAATAACGCGATATTCAAAAGGATCGGCAAACGGGTTGGCGGCCGCTCCGATATACATGCAGGGCGGTCCGTTCAGTTGGAACCCGCTCATGTCTTTTCCGTCTTCCCGCATGGTCTGCACGGTCCGGATAAGATGCATAGAATCGATATCAAAGACATTCAAAGCATCCGGCTGGCTGCCAAAACTCTGATGATCACCCGAAAGACAAAGGATATTTTTAATACCTAAAGAATAGGCGCCCATAATATCCGATTGCAGGGCAATCCGATTCCGGTCCCGGGTGACCATTTGCATGACCGGTTCCAGACCCATTTGCAGAAGGTGAGCACACGCCGCTATGCTGGACATTCTTACGATTGCGGTTTGGTTGTCGGTTACGTTTACGGCATCTACCCACCCCTTTAATAATTCGCCTTTTTTACGGATGACCTCGGGATTCGCTCCCCGCGGAGGACCGCATTCGGCGGTAACGGCAAACACTCCTTTTGATAAAATTTCCTGCAATCTGCTTGAAGCTTTCATATTCATATCATATGATCCTCTCTCACTAATTTTCTTGGGCCGCCCGAAAGGCTGGTTTGCCAATTCTTGGGGGGAACATAGATCCTCAAGTTGTCCATTTGTCCCAATATCCTGAGCCGTTCGATGATCATCTGCCAGGCGCAGTCGGTTTCAGGATCGACCTCGCAGTGGCCGTTTTGCGATCCGCCGCAGGGTCCGTTCAGAAGCTTTTTGGCACATCGGGTGACCGGACAAATCCCTCCGAATATGTCAAGCCTGCAATTGCCGCAGCCGGAACACTCCTCGGTAAAGACCCCCTGTTTTTCCAGAACACCGATGAACGTCGTATTTACACCCGGCAAAACCGGACTTTTGACGAACCGCCTGGCAAGCGCCTGAACGCCGGCACCACAGGCCAGGGATAAGACCCCATCGTTACGTGAGATGGCCGGTGCACCTTCCTGAATAAATTCGTCTTCGCACTGGCGTTCTACAGTAAACTCTTCGATTTCAATCTCCTTGCCGTCTTTTTTACAGGCCAGTCTCAGCGCGGATGCCAGCACCGCAACTTCGTCTTCACCTCCGGCAAAACAGGTTTTCACACAGGTGCCGCAGCCCAGAATAAGAATTTTCTTGTAGGGTGCGATGATTTCCTTGATTTCCGATATGGGTTTTTGTTCTCCAACTATCATTTCGAGTATCCTTGTTTGTTTTTGTGATGGGAGCGATATCAAACAGCCGGGTTGGGCCCCAGATCTGCAAGATCTTTCAGTACGTTCTGTATTATCTGAGATACTGAAACGTTATCTCCGGCAGAGATGTTGCTTAAGGACAGCCGCCGGCCGCCAAGGCCGATTTCGTCCAGCAAGTTCCGGACCCATGCCACACGTTTTTTTGCTCTTATATTGCCCTCCACATAGCGGCACTGTCCTTCAGGACAGACCAGTACGATCACTGCATCCGATCCGGCTTCAAATGCTCGAAGCAAAAAAACATCCTTGACCATGCTGGAGCAGGGCATCTTGACGGTATGTAATTCAAAATTATCCCGGCCGGTCAAAGAGAAACCGCCAATTTCGGAAACTGTGTTTATACAGTGAAACAGCGTTATTTTGGGTTTAAAGTGGTCATTCATATTTATTCGCCAATCTGTTTGTGCAGTGGTTATCCGTCAACATCCGTGCCATCGTAACCTGCCATTAACTTCCATGTGTACCCGCAAGGCCGGAAAAGACGGCGGTCTGAGTCAACGACCACCCGTAAAACGGGTGGCTTGAATTTGTCCGCCTATTTTTGGCGGACAAAGGCAAAAGCACGTGAGTGCTTTAATCGTTGCATTTGCTACCGGGTGCAAAGCACCCGGTTTTGGGCAAAAATAAAAGGATGCGGTAATGAACAAGAAAAAGATCCGAAATGGAATTGTGTTATTACTGGTAGCGGGACTGATTGCCGGG
>JAQBBE010000181.1:0-16028 GCA_032126435.1 Desulfobacterales bacterium
AGGGCATCAAGGAAATGTTCATGCCGTATTTTTAGTCGCCGAACACCTTGTTTTTATCAGAAATTTTATATCCCAATGCCAAAATAATCTTTCGCTGTGTTTCCATTCGGCAAGGCATTCCATTTTCAATCCGTGTAATGGTAATGGGGGATATGTTGGCTTTTCTGGCAAGTTCGGCCTTGCTCATCATAAGAGCTTCTCTATTTTTTTTTAAGGTGTTTTTGCTCATTTGGCTGAATTTCACAGGAACCTTCTTTATCAGAATAATTATTAACAAAATCATAAGCTTGTAATTTGTTAATGTCAAGCAAATTATATATAATTTATATATAATTCTGTCGAATTAGAATATATTGTATTTTATTAAGACAAGTTACTATATATTGTGCACAAACAGATCAATATGTATTGTAAACTCCAATTGTTCCCATAAAATTTTTCCTTTGGGACCGCTATCTATCCTGGTATTGCTATCCGAATTTTCAAACTTAAGCGCCGTTGAAAGATGATCGACCCCTAATCGATATGAATGCTAAAACCCGTTTAAATAGAATTTATCGATATCTTTTATTTTGATGTTCTGTTTGATGTTCTTCATGAGAAATTCGGCCGGACCCGGATCACTCACCAGTCAGAGGGTTGTGGGAACACGGCATTTCAGCCCGAAGACGTAGCACTTTACTTCGAGGGCTGAATAACACAGTTCCCGCGACGCTCTGGCGGGTGAGCAATTCGGGTTAAAGGCGCTTACCCCGATCGAGGGTCCGGTATTGAACCGCTTCGGAAATGTGGTCGACCTTTAAATCGGGTGAGTCGTCGAGATCGGCAATGGTGCGGGCAATTTTAAGGATTCGGTTGTATGCTCTTGCCGAAAGGCCGAGCTTGTCGACGGCAGTTTCAAGAAGTTCCGCAGAGGCATTGTCAATTTTACAATGTTTTTTAATATGCCGGTTGATCATCTGGGCGTTGCAGAAAATTTTCGTTCTTTTAAACCGTTGGATCTGGCGCTCTCGTGCAGCGGTAACGCGGTTCTTGATATCTTCCGATGATTCCGCATTGTGCTCTCCGATCAGGTCTTTATAGGCAACCGCCGGCACTTCAACGTGGATGTCGATCCGATCCATCAAAGGACCGGATATTTTGGATCGATATCGGTAAATTTGCGGATACGTGCACCGGCACTCATGCTTGGGGTCGGAAAAGTACCCGCAGGGGCACGGATTCATTGCGGCCACCAGCATGAAACTTGAAGGATAAGTTATGCTCAAAGCAGCCCGGGAAATGGTGACCATAAGATCCTCCAAAGGCTGTCGGAGAACTTCAAGCACATGTTTCTTAAATTCAGAAAGTTCATCTAAAAACAAAACACCGTTATGTGCCAGACTGACTTCGCCGGGTCTTGGAATGTGACCGCCGCCAATTAAACCGGCATCTGATATGGTGTGATGCGGGGATCTAAAAGGCCTTTTGGTAATCAACGCCTCGTCTTTTGGAAGCATTCCGATAACACTGAATATTTTAGTGGTCTCAATGGCTTCTTCGAATGTCATCGGCGGAAGGATGGTCGGGAGACGTTTTGCCAGCATAGTCTTTCCTGATCCGGGGGGGCCGATCATGATGAGATTATGCCCGCCTGCAGCTGCCACTTCTAAGGATCGTTTTGCGTGCTCTTGGCCCTTGACTTCGGAATAATCGAAATCAAAGCTTTTTTCATTTTTAAATATGGATGAAATATCTGTTTTACCAGGTTTTATTTGAGAGAATCCGCGAAAAAAGCTGACAATTTGTGACAGTGTTTTAACCGGCAGAACGGTGATTTTGTCCACAACCGACGCCTCGCGACCGTTGTCATAAGGGACGATTATTCCTGTGTAACCGGCACTTTTGGCGGCCAAAGCCATGGGAAGAGAACCTTTGACAGGTTTAATACGACCGTCCAGAGAGAGTTCACCCAGGACAAGATATTTGGATATGATCTCCTGAGGTATGATCCGGGTTGCTGTGAGTATCCCCAAAGCGATGGGCAGATCGAAACCGGTTCCTTCCTTTTTTATGTGAGCCGGAGCGAGATTAACCGTGATTCTGTCATCAGGGAAGGTATAGCCCGAATTATTAATCGCAGACCTGACCCGTTCTTTGCTTTCTTTTACAGAAGCCTCCGGGAGCCCCACCGTCGTAAATGTGGGGAGCCCCGGAGTAATGTCAACTTCCACCTCCACCAGAAACGCATCAATTCCAATAACAGCGCTGCTTAAAACCTTTGCAAGCACGATTCCTCCTTTTTAAAATTCCAAAAATTCTCGTGGAGCGAGTAAAAGAGATCTTTTGCAAAATTGTGAAGTTTTAGTAACATTAAAATTGCTCTTGTAAAACAAGAATAATCTATATTAGGGTAAATTTTAAAGTTTTACCTTGATTTTTGTTATTTAGTATTTATTTTTCAAAATCTTAGCAAAATATGCGGATCGATTCAAACAAATCTTTAAGTGTATAAAACCTATATTCCATGTATTTTAAACAAAGAACGATTGCAGCGCCGGTGAACTGCTCGGGTGTGGGTGTCCATTCGGGGAAGAAAGTGAACGTGACCATTAAGCCGGCACCGTGCAATCATGGTATTAAATTCATCCGAACAGACCTTCTGGATTGTCCGGGCATATCCGCACATTTTAATATGGTTGTGGATACAAGCCTGGCAACTGTTATCGGGTATGAGGGCTTTATTGTTTCAACAATAGAGCATCTTATGGCCAGTTTTGCCGGCCTTTCCATCGACAATGCCCTGGTGGAGATCGATGCGTATGAGATGCCGATAATGGACGGTAGCGCCGGTCCTTTTACTTTATTGATAAAATCAGCGGGGGTAAAGGATCAAGACGCGCCAAAATGTTTTTTTGTGGTCAAAAAGCCGATCGAAATTAAAAAAGACGGAAAAATGGTCGGCATATATCCATATCCGAGTTATAAGATAACCTGTACCATCGAATATGATCACCCCCTAATAAAAAAGCAGTCCTATTCTGTGGACATGTCGGATCATGTTTTTGAGCATGAAATAAGTCGAGCCAGAACTTTTGGTTTTGTGCATGAATACGAATATCTAAAACGTTACGGTCTGGCCCGTGGCGTTTCCCTGGAAAATGTTATCGCCATTGATAATGAGGATGTGCTCAATAATGAGGGCTTGCGGTATAAGGATGAGTTTGTGAGACATAAAATCCTCGATTGCATCGGTGATTTTTCACTTCTGGGTATGCCTATTTTAGGTCATGTGGTCGCCAGCAAATCCGGCCATGCCTTCAACCATGCTTTTCTTAAAATTTTCTTTGGCCAAAAAGAATCATGGGAAACCCTTATAATCAACGATCTAAACGAATTGCCTTCCGTTCAATCAAAATCACTTGCCATTTAAGAAGGTATCCGCTATTAATCCATTTTAGTATCCTTTGGAGATAATTGCTAAAATTTCGCCTTAATCCGAGGCATTGAGACTTGCATGTTTGGAGAAAAATCTGAGTCGGGTTGAAGCTTGATTCTGCATGCCGCTTTACCGGGTATTGATTTGGAAATATTAATGGCCGAGCTTATATCTGTAACGCATCGAAATACAAAATTATAACCATGTCATTCCTGAATCGAAAAACACTCGCCTTGCTCCTCGCCATCGTCTTTTTTGTTCCGAATTCGGCCGTTGCCCAAGACGCCAGGTTGACAGATATCATCGTAACAAATACCCAGGACGAGCTTCTGGTTTATCTGAATGTCGAAGGTGCCTTTACAGAAAAAATGAAAAAGGCCGTCTTAAGTGGTGTTCCCACGAGCTTTTCATTTTTTGTCAGTCTTTATCGAGTCCGCAATCTATGGTTCGACGAAAAGATAAGCGATATCATGGTAACAAATACCGTCAAATACGACAATCTTAAAGAGGAGTTTACCATAAAACGCTCCTGGGAAAACAGCGGCCCCCTGGTTTCACAATCCTTCGATGAGGTCAAGAAATTAATAACTGAAATCGACGGCCTGAAGATTGCCTCGCTCGAACAGCTTAAAAAAGGTCAACGTTATCAATTAAGAGCCAAAGCCGAACTCAGCAAAGTAACCCTTCCTTATTATTTACATTATGTCCTCTTTTTTGTTTCTCTTTGGGACTTTGAAACTGATTGGTATACCATAGATTTTACCTACTAAAACAATCCGTTATTATGAGCAACAACAGATATAAAAAGTCAGCATCCTATATCTCGGAAGAAGAGCGGAAGCGGCGAAAGCGCGAGGTCATTATCAGTGTTGTGATCATTGCTGTAATTGCGCTACTGACTTTTGTCGAGAACAGGATCATGCACTTTGGCGCCGATATCCCCGTTTCCAATACCATTCTGATGTTTATTCTGATAAACATTAATTTACTCTTGCTTATTTTGTTGATCTTTCTTGTTTTCAGAAATCTGGTGAAGCTGCTTTATGACAGAAAACGAAAGGTGATGGGGGCAAAACTTCGAACGAGACTTGTTGTGGCTTTTATCGCGCTTTCACTGTTGCCGACCATTGTTCTTTTTTTCTTTTCCATTAATTTTATTACCACCAGCATCGAATTCTGGTTTAACGTTCCTGTAGAGCAGGCCCTTGAGAATTCATTGCGTGTGGGACGAAGTTTATATTGGCATGCTGAAGAGACCAGCAGCTTCTTTATGGAAAAAATATCGTATCAGATAGAAACGAAGAAGCTTTTAGATCCCAACAACAGAAAAGCCCTTTTCCGCTATATACAAGTCGTCCAGCGTGAGTTTAATTTTGATGCGGTAGAAATTTATTCAGAGAATGCCGATCGCCTTACATTTGCCCTTGCCCCGAAACTGGAAGATAAGCCCTTTGCCGGGATTTCCTCCGACAATCTCAAAAAAAATATACCGCTGAATAGTGTCAGAACCGTTTCCGAAAGGATATCCTCCGGTGAGCTAATCAGAACTATCGGAACCATCCCCTTTGGCGTAACGCCCCAAGATGCAAAAGCCTTTGTGGCGCTAGCCAGTCTGATGCCACAGGATCTCGCAGAAAACATGGCATCAATTTCAAGAGGCTTTGAAGAATACCAGCAAATAAAACTTCTTAAAAACCCGATTCAGATTACCTACTACATAACCCTCTCCATCGTAGCGCTACTGGTGGTTTTTTGTGCGGTATGGTTCGGCTTCTATCTTGCTAAAACAATTACCATCCCCATCATGGAGCTTGCTGAAGGAACCCGTAAGGTGGCCGAAGGAGATTTGAGTTTCAGCATCGGGATGGTAGCTGATGATGAGATCGGTAGCCTTGTCAACTCTTTTAACAAAATGACCAAAGATTTGCGGATCGGTAGAGATCAACTTGAGCTTTCTGCCCGTCTGCTTCGAGACCAGAACATTGAGATTGAAAAAAGACGGCAATACATGGAGATCGTACTGAAGAACGTGTCCGCCGGTGTTATAACGCTGGACGCCGGCGGTTTCATTTCAACAATTAACAAATCGGCTGAAAAGATGCTGAATCTCAAATCTGAAAATATTATCAAGAAAAGTTATAAAAAAATTCTAAGTGGAGAGATGCTGGATCTTGCTGAAGAAGTTATGGAGCAACTGAAAACGTCACGAAATGATGCGGTTAGACTGCCGTTAAAGCTTACCATTGACGGACGTCCAATGAGTTTTTTGATGCATATAAACGCCCTTAAAGACGACATCGGACAGCATATGGGTATCGTGATGGTGTTTGATGACCTGACGGAGCTTGAAAAGGCTCAGCGTATGGCCGCCTGGCGCGAGGTTGCAAGAAGGATTGCCCATGAAGTTAAGAATCCATTAACCCCGATATCGCTTTCAGCCCAACGCCTTAAACGAAAGTATTCGGACCAGATCAAACAGCCGGTTTTTGATGAGTGTACGCAGACCATTACGGATCATGTGGAACTCATACGGAATCTTGTGGACGAATTTTCTTCATTTGCAAGATTCCCCACGGCAAATCCAAAGCCCTGTGATTTACCGCCAATCATTGAAGAGACACTGGCATTATACAAGGAGGGGCATAAGAATATCAATTTTAATTTCAACATTACAGAGGATATTCCCCGCCTTAACCTTGACCGTCAGCAAATAAAGCAGGCGATGATCAATCTTGTCGATAATGCCATCGGTTCCATAAGGAATGAAGGCAATATTTTAATAATACTCACCCATGATCCAATTCTGAAAATCGTTCGATTAGAAGTTGCTGACGATGGGGTGGGCATTTCCGATATCGATAAGACACGCCTTTTTGAGCCATATTTTTCAACGAAAAAAACCGGGATGGGTTTAGGGCTTACCATCGTAAGCAGTATTGTTACGGATCATAACGGAATGATACGTGTTCAGGACAACAAGCCCAAGGGCGCCAAATTTGTTATCGATTTGCCGGTGTAATTAACAACCAAGGAGCTAAAAATATGTTTCCTTCTATTTTAATTGTAGATGACGAGCCATCCATACTTCAGTCTTTAGGTGGGCTCCTTTCAGATGAAGGCTTTGGGGTCATAACTGCCGCCAATGGATATGAGGCGTTGAAAATCGTTGATACCGAATCGCCGGATCTCGTGTTGCTCGATATTTGGATGCCGGGTATCGATGGTATTGAAACATTAAAGGAGATAAAGAAGGACAATCCGCACATACAGGTCATCATCATATCCGGACACGGAAATATAGAAACCGCTGTAAAAGCCATAAAACTGGGAGCATTCGACTTAATCGAAAAACCACTCTCCATCGACAAAGTCATTGTGTCGATCAATAACGCATTAAATTTCAGACGACTGGAAGAAGAAAACAGATATCTGCGCAAAAAAACTTTAGAAAAAAACTCAATTACCGGAAACAGCCCCCCCATTGCCGCATTGAAAAAACAGATCGCCGTTTCAGCACCGACAGAGGCATGGATATTGATCACAGGGGAGAATGGAACCGGCAAGGAACTGGTTGCACGCACCATACACCAGCTCAGCTCCCGAGCAGAGTATCCCCTAATTGATGTTCACTGTGCTGCAATTCCAGAAGAACTCATTGAAAGCGAACTGTTTGGCCAAGAAAAGGACGCGTTTTCCAGCGCTATGGCAAAAAAGGTCGGCAAATTCGAACTAGCCAATAAAGGAACGATTTTTTTTGATGAAATTGGTGACATGAGCTTAAAGACTCAATCAAAGATTCTTCGGGTTTTACAAGAACAGCAGTTCCAGCGGGTCGGTGGCAGTAGAACATTGAGTGTCAATGTTCGAGTCATTGCATCAAGCAATAAAGATCTTGAAAAGGAGATCGAAAAGGGTACTTTTAGAGAAGATATTTACTACCGGCTGAATGTGATCCCTATAGAGGTGCCACCGTTAAGGAATCGTTTTGAGGATATTCCCCAGTTGGTGGAAATATTTTTAAATGAATGTGCCCAACAGAATCTGAGTAAAAAGAAAGAGATAACCCAGGAGGCACTTGATCTGTTATGCAAATATTCATGGCCTGGAAATGTCAGGGAGTTGAAAAATTTGGTTGAGCGTCTGGCCATTATGGTTGGAAAAGAAGTTATCGATGAAACAGAGATCCCTGCGCCCTATAACCCAAATTCAAGAGACAGGACGGCATCGATTGAAGCGCAGCTTTTTTTGAGCGATTCTTTAAAAGACGCCCAAAAAACTTTTGAAAGAGAATTTATAAAAAGAAAGCTTATGCAAAACAATAACCATATCACCAAAACCGCTAAATCCATCGGGGTTGAGAAGAGTTATTTGAATAAAAGGCTCAAAAGCCTGAAACTATGCGTGAAACAGGAGACGAAAGACTGAACATACGAAAGAGATATGGGATTGAGAATCATCGGTGGTGAATTGAAAGGAAAGAAGCTGTACTCGGTCCGAGGTAAAACAATCCGGCCCACGGCTGACCGAACGAGAGAATCGATGTTTAATATCCTTTCCCATCGAGTTCCGGGGACGGATGTTCTGGACCTGTTTGCCGGAACAGGGGCTTTAGGTATCGAGGCCCTGAGCCGCGGGGCTGAATCAGCGGTGTTTGTAGACAACAGCAGAGGATCTTTATCGGTTATACGGCGCAATATCGAATCGTGTGCGCTGAATGACCGGGCCAACATCATTAAATGGAATATTGGAAAGAATTTAAATTGCTTAAAATCGATGAGAACGGGCTTTGGTCTTGTATTTATAGACCCTCCCTACAACCGAAATTTGGTAAAACCGACCCTTTTCAATTTGGATCAAAGCAAATCTTTGGGAAATGGGTCCTGTATCGTTGTTGAACACGATTCTTTAGAACCTATTCCGACGGATCTTTTAGCATTTGAGCTCACAGATCAGAGACGATACGGGAAAACGCTTGTTTCATTCTTAAATTATGTGATATGAGAAACTTTTTAAAAAATCGTCACTGTCCGTCTGACATTCGCTTAGCGGATAACAACAAAACAGACAGCCCCCGGCTTGCGCTTCTGTACAATTGGGGCTATATATCACACCGGAGAAGGAAGATAATAGATGCAAAAAATTGCAATATATCCGGGGTCCTTCGATCCTGTTACAAACGGTCATGTTGATATTGCGCAAAGAGGACTCAGACTCTTTGACAAAATTATTGTCGCTATCTTGAGCAACCCGGTAAAAGATTTTCTCTTCACCGTCGAGGAACGGATAGAAATGTTGGAATCAAGCTTTGAAGAATATCCCAATATTGAAGTGGGAACGTTTGACGGGCTCCTTGTGGATTATGCGGCCAAGAAAGATTCGATTGCCATACTGCGGGGGATGCGCGCTGTCTCTGATTTTGAATATGAATTTCAGCTAGCGCTCATGAACCGCAAGCTAAACAGAGAAGTTCAGACCGTCTTCCTGATGACAAGCTTGCGATGGATCTTCACCAGCTCGTCAATAATAAAGGAGGCTGCACAGTTTGGCGGCGATATTAAAA
Organism: Desulfobacterales bacterium; assembly: GCA_032126435.1. Lineage (GTDB taxonomy): Bacteria > Desulfobacterota > Desulfobacteria > Desulfobacterales > UBA11574 > JAAXQD01. Next base: position 8,979 of record JAQBBE010000181.1, read on the forward strand.
GCATGGTGCCGCCCATTGTCAACGAGAAATTGAAGGCAAAGTTCAAACGTACTTCATAAATAACATCACTCAAAAAATACTTCCGGGTCCGGCAGCTCGATTTCCTTTGGGAAATTATTAAAGGGAAAGGGTTTTTCATTTTCATTCAAAGTAACATACCGGAGAATCCTGTACGCATAAACAGACACCTTGTTTGAAAAATTTCTGATTGGATTATTGCCGGTTTTTGAAATAAGCAAGTAACCATATTGAAATATAACAGAAACCTGAATGATAATTTTAATAATCTCAAATACAATCAGAAAAAATATGGTATAAAGTAAACGGATTGCTATCTTTTTACGTGAAAATGGCTTGGAATTCATTCATTCTCCTCTCTTGTTTTATCAGGACTTAAAATTCGATGTATATTTTTGCTAAAAATTTGTTTTAAAATTTTTCTTTGATGTTCTTCATGAAAGATTCGGCTTATCCGGACCAGACCCCGGTTTTGGCCAGGATGAAGCGCACGGCGAGCAATGTCGTGATCAACAGGGCCGCGCCGCCGATGAGATTAAGCAGCCATCCGTTGCAATGCCCTTTGGCCCAGTCCTTCTGGTTGAGCAAGAAAAGCAGAATAAAGACCACCAAGGGCGTACCGCAGAGACCCAGCGCCAGCATGACCACCAGCAATATCAAGAAACTGCCCTTTACCAACAGTCCCACAAGGCTAATCAGACATCCCAAAAAAACAACAACCTTGAACCGGGTATCGCGGACGCTGACCGTCCATTTCATTTTGTCGGCAATGAAATAACCGGCAGCCAGATAGGTCGGCATGATGGTAGAAAATACGGCAGCCCAAAAACCCGCAAGAAAAATACCATGGGCATAAACGCCCAACACCGGTTTGAGGGGTCGGGCCAGATCAAAGGCTGTTTTGACTTCGATTCCCTGGGGATAAAGAACCGAGGCCGCCGCCACAAATATGCTGACACTGTAAATACCGAAGGCTAAGAACATGGACAGAAAGGTGTCCGTCCAAGCAAGACCCATGTCGTCCGGTCCCCAGTTTCGGGCGTTTACGTTATAAGTATGCATGGCAATGATGGTAATGTGAACGGCACCGCCCATAATTCCGGCCATCATCAGTGCACCTTGCGAGCCAGTGGGAAACGTCGGGACAAGCCCTCCGGCCATCCCGCTCAGGTCCGGTTTTATCATGATCACGGTGACAATAAAGCAGCCCACCACAATGGACACCAGGGTCTTGCAGACCCTTTCCACCCAACGGTACCCTCCCATGCCGACCAGGAAAAAAATCAGGACAACATAGATCAGAGACCACCAGGGCGTGAACACCCCCGTGACAAGACCGGTGGTGCCCACAAGGGCCTTCATCAACACCGCGGCCGCCAGCCAGGTCGCCAAAAGCGCATCGATCATCAAGATCCAGGCCCATACGTTGCCCCAGCGCTCCTCCACGATAGCGATAATCCCTTTTCCACCGATCAGCCCTACTTTGGCCGCCATGAATTGCACCACAAAGGCTAAAAGAGCGCTTAAAACCACGACCCATAACAACTGGTACCCGTAATGGGCGCCGGCTATGGATACACTGGCCATAGTGGCCGGCCCACAGGCCACCGCGCTGATAACCCAAGCAGGCCCCATCTGCCGGAAAAATCGGCCAAAGAAGGAGGGTTCACGATGATCTGAGTTGTTTAGGGATTGCATGTGGAAACTTCTTTCGAAAAAGTCGGTCAACGCTCATTCAGTGTTTAACCCGGCTCTATCATACAAATCAAAAAAATGATGTGTGGGACCATGGCCTTTCCCAATGGACAGCGAATGTTCGATGGCACCGGTGATATAGGCCTTGGAAAGGGTTGCGGCTTCAAAAAAACTTTTACCCAATGCCATATTGGCTGCAATGGCCGAAGAAAATGTGCACCCCGTGCCATGGGTATTTTTGGTTTCCACCCAATGACTCTTCAGCTCCTTGAATTCCAGACCATCAAATAGGATGTCGGTGGCGCGATCTTCTTCAAGGTGTCCTCCCTTGACCACCACTTTTTTGGCGCCCAGCTTCAGGATGTCAGGAGCCGCACGTTTCATGTCGTCCACAGTGGCAATTTTTCTACCGATGAGCGCTTCGGTTTCGTAGATGTTGGGCGTGACGACTTCAGCCAGCGGGAAAAGATAGTGTGTCAAGGCATCCTGGGCATTTTGATTGAGCAGGCGATATCCGCTTTTGGAAATCATCACCGGATCGAGAACGATCGGCGGTGGTTTTACAGCAGTCAGTGCCTTTGCGATGGTCTGAATCAGCTCGATACTTGAAACCATGCCGATTTTCACGGCATGGATTTCCATATCATCAAACAGACAAATAATCTGATCGTGCACAATCTTTGGCTGTATCTCCTGAATGTCATAAACTTTCTGAGTATTCTGGACGGTTACAGCGGTGATGGCACTTATACCGAAAACACCATGTGCTTGAAATGTTTTTAGATCAGCCTGGATTCCGGCACCGCCTGAAGAATCGGAACCCGCAATGGTAAGGGCGACTCGCATGAAAAACCTCCTGATCCGATGTGATCGTTAAGAATTTAACACGAAAGCACGATATCGATAAGGGGAATTGAAAAACGATGAGAAAATGGCGAAGTAAAAACGTCATGCATGGTTCTCCGATTTCCCTACGACAGTGCTAACTGTATCAGGTTCAAAGGGTATGCTCTCAGTTCTGCGATAAAATCAGAACACCCCTATCCGGATTTTGATAATCCCCTATCAGTCTGAAAAAAAATTAGCAAGTTTTTTATTATCAACCCACCGGTTACGTGTTTGACAAACCGAAATACTCGTGTTAGCAATCAACCATTGAGTCACTGGGGGAGCTGATGCAAATCGGCTGAGAGGAGGCTTAAGGCCTCGACCCCTGGAACCTGATCCGGATCATGCCGGCGTAGGGAAGTTGATAAAAACACATCTTTATTTTCCTCTCCTTTCTCCGGCATCGATCCATGCGGAAAAAAATTCCATCGTTTAAGGCACAACTTCCGTAAAACTTCGGACAATCTGTATATTGCATGATGAATAACAGCACCAAAACTTTTACCGAGCATGGGAACCGTCCATCTGCGCCGAGCGTTATTCTGGAAAATGTATCTTTTTCATATCCCGGCGAACAGATCTTTCGCTCTTTGAATTTTACGGTAAAGGGCGGCCAGTGGACATGCCTTATCGGTCCCAGTGGTTGCGGGAAATCTACATTGCTCAAATTGATTTCCGGCACCCTTCGTGAGAACTTTTCCGGTAAAATTCACTTCAGCGACGGCAACAGCCATAATGGACTTACCGCCTGGATGGCCCAAAAAGATTTGCTGCTCCCCTGGTTGAGCGTTCTGGATAATGTCTGCCTGGGTTCACGTTTGCGGGGCGAAATGTCCGATCAAAAACGGCGAAGCGCGATTTCACTGCTCGAAAATGCCGGCTTGGGCGAATATTCAGATTCACTCCCTTCTGAGCTTTCCGGCGGCATGCGTCAGCGCGTGGCGCTTTTGCGTACGCTTATGGAAGAACGTTCTGTAATCCTGATGGATGAGCCGTTTTCAGCACTCGATGCCTTGACAAGACTCAAACTTCAGGACCTTGCAGCAAGCCTGGTTAAAGGTGCAACCGTTTTAATGGTGACGCATGATCCTCTGGAGGCATTACGTCTTGGACACAGGATCTACGTGATGACCCACCGGCCCGCAAAGCTGAGCGAGGTCCTGATTCCCCCCGGATCGCCGCCGCGCAAGCCCGGTGATCCTGCAATTATATCTTTACAGGCAAAATTGCTCGACCGGCTTGTGGGAGGGGCCAACACATGAGGATAATACGTCTTATTTTCATATCCGTCGGATTGGTCCTGGTATGGCAGATAATTATCCTTTTGACCCATGCACCCCCCTATATTCTACCGGGGCCCGTAAATGTTGCTAAAGCAGCGGTGACCCATGCAGGGCCCTTATTCGATCATGCCATGACAACGTTGTTTGAAATTATTGCCGGCTTACTGCTCGGAACATTCTTGGGTGCTTTAAGTGCGCTATCCATGATTGCTTCTTTTTCTTTAAAAAGATGGCTGTTGCCCGTACTTGTCATCAGTCAGGCTATCCCTGTATTTGCTCTTGCGCCGCTATTGGTCCTCTGGTTCGGCTACGGCATGAGTTCAAAGATTGCAATGGCGGTCCTGATAATTTTCTTTCCGGTCACAGCGGCGTTCTATGATGGATTGCGCAGGATAGAACCCGAATGGTTGGAGCTTGCCCAGGTAATGAATGCAAAGCCCCTTGCAGTTATTCGGCATATCCGGATTCCTTCGGCACTGCCCGCATTCGCTTCAGGCCTTCGGGTTGCAACCGCTGTTGCCCCCATTGGAGCCGTTGTCGGGGAATGGGTCGGATCCAGCAAAGGCCTTGGTTTTTATATGCTTCACGCCAATGCTCGCATGCAAATCGATGTCATGTTCGCAGCACTGGTCGTTCTCGGGGTCCTTGCCCTGGCCATCTACTTTTCAGTGGACAGAGCAATGATAAAAATCGTTTATTGGCAGAAAGAAGAAACGGAATAAGAGGAGACGAACGTATGAAACGAATGGTCTTAACATTGTTTTTCACAATAATGGCCCTGTTGGGAGGGGGCTCCACGGGGATACAGGCCTCAGACAAAGTAACGGTTATGCTCGACTGGTTTGTAAATCCGGACCATGGACCGCTGTTTGTCGCTTTAGAAAAAGGATTCTTCAAGGAGCGGGGACTGGATGTTGAATTTCAAGTTCCTTCCAACCCGAATGATCCGCCAAAACTGGTTTCAGCCAAAAAGGCCGACATTGCCGTGTCTTATCAGCCCCAGCATTATCTTCATGTTGATCAGGGCCTGCCGGTGGTTCGAATCGCCACTTTAATCGCAATCCCATTGAATACATTGGTCGTTCTGGCAGACAGTGATATCAAATCAATTGCCGATCTTAAGGGAAAAACAGTCGGTTATTCAATCGGTGGTTTTGAGACCGTTTTTCTCAAGGCAATGCTCAATACCCAAGGGCTGTCCCTGGAAGATATTAAACTGGTGAATGTTAATTTCTCGCTGTCTCCATCCCTGTTTTCCGGAGCGACAGATGCAGTCATCGGCGCCTATCGAAACTTTGAATTAAATCAGATGGATATCGAAGGGCGGCCCGGCCGGGCCTTTTTTGTCGAGGAACATGGAATTCCCCCCTATGACGAGTTGATACTCATTGCCCATCACGACAATGTCAAAGAGCCAAAATTGAGAAAATTCATAGATGCAATGGAGGCCGGTGTTCGGTTTCTGGTCAATCATCCGGAAGAAAGTTGGAAGTTATTTGTTCGTGGACGAAAGGATCTGGACAATACGCTGAATCGTTTGGCATGGCGGGATACACTTCCGCGTTTTGCGCTTCGCCCGGGTGCCCTGGATCGCGCCCGTTATCAGCGCTTTGCAAAATTTCTAAAAACGCAGGGCTTGATTCAGCGAATACCACCGCTCGATAGTTATGCCGTCGAATTAAAATAAGGAAATAAAGGTGACGTTATCGAACGATTTGTGGCCAGCGAACCGGGACCTTGCCCAGGCCGCTTTCGACAGGGTCAGCCTTATTGTTTCCTAATTTTTGTGTCGCTTTTTTCTGAATACTTTTCCAGACGTTTGAAACGGTTCATGGCTGATTTTGCAAACCGGCCAATGACTCGGGGCAAGTCGGAATCGTTCCATACGGAAGTGAACGCATCTGAAGTCAAAAGACGCTCGTTAATTTTGTAATACGGGTCACGGTTCAAGATCAGGGTGATGTCTTCACGGCCAAAATCGATTTTACCCTCAAAAATATTTTCACATAATTCCATGATGGTGTGGGCGAAAAAATTTACCACATCCTCGGTGGACTCCGCCAAGTTAAGTTTTTTTCTGAAATCCGGAAGGACTTCATTCTCGTACTTGGTAAAGGAAATCTGTTGAGCCATGTCATTCCTCCTTTTTATATTTGGAGTCAAAGAGATTTTTTTGGTTGATCGGACCAGGTTTGGCTTTGTGCATGATAGGGTCGTTAAATTTCCAGGCGGAGGCAGATGATCATTTATAACGTATTGGCATTTAAGCCAAAACGGAAAAGGTCGTCCTCATTTCTTAGTCTTTTTTAAATATCATAAAGTAATTATTTTATCAACATTATTTATTTACAATTAGGATAAAAGCGCATCAAATTTGACGCCGATTCCCCTTGAGTCCACTCTAACGATTTTTCCCGTGATTTTGATCGGGGCTTCACCGTTGGTAACAGAAAATGTCATTGAAAGCTCTTGCCCGACGAAAAAAGGGAGTTGCGTGTCAATATACAGTCCGTCAGCACTTAAATTTTGAATAAAATCCGTAAAAGCGCATTGGTTACCTGCACAATCAACATGGATAAAGGTAGATTTTCTTGGATGTTTCCGTCTCTCTTCGTATTTAGGCCGCCATTGTATCTCCAATTTTTTCAGGAGGTTTCGGGTCTCTTCTTCGGGAATGTTAAAGATTAATTCAAACAAACGGCCCCGGACTTCAGTGATGCTTAATTTTTTATCGTTACCTGTCATCGGCATTTCTTCTTACTCTTTTTAAGATTGAAGCTCCCTGCAGCCCGTAAAGCAGGATTTTCAGCCGTCTCCACCCATTCAGGGTTCTTCTACGAAAAAAGGGGCTGCTAATTAAGCTAACCCCCTATGATCATTGGTGGAGCTGAGGGGGCTCGAACCCCTGACCTCATGACTGCCAGTCATGCGCTCTCCCAGCTGAGCTACAGCCCCGATTAAAAATCGATTACTACCAAACCAGTCGCCCCGCTGTCAACACTAAATTGTCGGATGTAACCAGTGTCACCCCGCCGAAATTTACCAAATGCAATCCCGTTGTTTGGTTCGCCCATTATCCCCTTGACATTAACAATGCGATTGTTTATTAATTTATCCATCAACTGATGGAAGCAATGTATGGGATGCTTTTGATGGAACCCCGACA
>JAQBBE010000182.1:0-7292 GCA_032126435.1 Desulfobacterales bacterium
TATATCCGGACAACCTTCCGTAGGCAATCATCTGTCTCAGATTGTACCTTTTCAGGACGCTTCCCCTCCGCTTATACAGCAACATGGCGACGCCACGGCGCTGATAGTCCGGATGGACGGCAATATCGGCACCGTAAAGGGTGTCGCCGTCCTGGTTGTGCGTGCTGAAAGTGCCGGCCCCGGTCAGCTCATCCACGTCGTACCAAAAATCATCATCGATGCTGACAATCATGCAGGTGGCGTACCCGATGATTTTTTTGCCGCAGAGGGCCACAAACTGCCCCTGGGGAAACGCGGCGAACTGCATTTCGTAATGGCGTTCCGTGAATATATATTCTTCGGGATAGTCGTGGTATGTTGCCCTGCTGCACGCGATGATCTCCGGAATGTCTTCACGCCGCCACCTTCGGGTCGTTATTTTTGTGTTTGGTTTGCTCAAGATATCGCTCCTTGATCTCATGGTTAGTTGCCATGACCCACTGCATTACCACTCTCGGTCCCGGCGGTTTCCCTGATCCCGCGGCTATGCGAATGTTTGCTCACGGATAACTTAATCATGTTGTCTGAACGAGCCTGCAATTTAGCCGATTGTGATACTATCAATTCATGGAGAATGTTGGTACCGGTGATGCTGATACCAAACCTCAAGTTTGGTCCTTGTAGGGTACATTGAAAGTAACCAAGGTTCCGGTAAAGTTTTAATATCCATAGACTCAGAAAAAAATTGGTATAATTGTTTAGCTGAATTTTGCCTTGAAATCAACTTAGATAAAAGTACATGTTTCAAAGTGATATGGCAAGCGTTTCTGGACCATGCTAAGGTATGATCCGACATAGGGAAAAAACCATACTAAAATCGTGTCAATGAAATTGCAGATTAGCCTGGGGAAATACACACTTTTTTGAGCCCTAATTTATTGTGTCATGCGTGCCTAATGGTGATATCCTGGGGGTGTGGAGAAATATCTTTAACGAAAAGTTTCTATGACGTGATTGTCTGCAATCATAAAATTAGACGATTCGAAACCCGGGGGGCCTTGTTGAATGTCTCGCTTTTACGGTCAGTCTGGCAATTACTTGACGATTCTATTCATAACACTTAAAAAAATTGCGGGTTATGGCAACCGGAATCAAATTTAAGTTTGGGTGATCTCAAAACTGACTTGACAATATGCTTTATTACACGTAAAGTAATTGCGTGTTATTCGAATAAATGTCAAAAGTGATCGATAATGAAGCTAAGGTCTTTTTTCCGCACACATCCTGTTTTTACTGTCGAGGACTTTGCCGGCTTTCTGTCTCCCGATGGAACTCATAACGTAAGAACCCAAGAATCTCTCCTCGCCTACCATGTGAAAGCGGGTAATATTGTCCGGGTCCGTCGTGGCCTCTATGCATCTGTTCCCCCGGGGGCATCGCCGGAAAACTTCCCCATAGACCCATTCCTTCTTGCCGCCAGAATATCGAAAGACGCTATTCTGGCTTACCATACGGCGCTGGAGGCTCATGGAAAGGCCTATTCTGTGTATGAACACTTCACTTATCTCGTCAGCAAACCCATGCCCCTCATAAGCTTTCGTTCGCATTTGTTCAAAGGGGTAAGATTTCCGATAGCCCTCTTGCGAAAGAAAGCGGAATCTTTTGATGTGATGAAAGCCGATCGTTCGGGAATGGCAATATGCATAACGGGGCTTGAGAGAACCTTCGTAGATGTTCTGAACCGTCCCGACTTGTCGGGAAGTTGGGAAGAAATATGGCGGTCTTTGGAAACCGTTGAGTATTTCGATCTCGATAAGGTCACGGAATACACAACACTTTTGGGAAACGCCACTACCGCCGCGAAAGTGGGTTTTTTCCTGGAACAGCACCGGGAAATCCTGATGGTTGAAGACGCCCATTTAAAGACATTCCATGATCTTCGCCCGCGCCGACCCCACTACATGGAGCGAAGCCGGCGGAAATCCGGTCGCTTCGTCTCCGCCTGGAACCTGATTGTTCCCGAAGAAATCATCCGTCGGTCATGGGAGGAATCGTGGTGAGGATATCCTCTGAAATGCTGATCACCCAGGCGGAGGCTACGGGTTTCCGAACGGATATTCTGGAAAAAGTCGGTCTTCTGATGCATCTGCTCGAAGCCGTGCGCAGTCATCCTTTCCTGAAAGGGAGGCTGGCTCTGAAGGGCGGCACGGCCCTGAACCTTTTTATCTTTGATGTCCCCCGCCTCTCGATCGACATTGATCTGAATTATGTTGGGGCGTCTGATCGAGAGGCCATGCTTGCGGAACGTCCCAAGGTCGAGGCGGCGTTGCAGGCGGTATTCTCCCGTGAAGGGTTTACAATCAGGCGCATGCCCGGCGAGCACGCCGGTGGAAAATGGCAGCTTCGCTATCAGGGTGCGAGCGGGCAAGGGACATCTTCGATTGCAGTCATCTTTTCCGCACCGGCGCACTTGAGCCGGGACGGCTGCGTCTGGCATTTGTCCTCTATGGCGCAATGAATCGACGGGATTGGCGCACCGTCGCCATAGAAGACGTGAGTCTGGGAATCAAGGATTTCGAACAAAAGCTTCTTCCGACGTTGCGGTCAAAAGGTGTAGGTACAATGAGCGCCGCTTCTTTTAAAAAAGGACTCATCGAAGCCTGTCATCAGGGTCTGACGGCGTTGCTCCCTTTCACGGCGACAGAGATGGAATTCCTGGATCGGCTGCTGGCCAAAGGAGAAATCAACCCCGAATTATTGACCGCCGATGAGGATCTGCAGGATCGTATCAGAAAGCTTCCATTGCTCGAATGGAAGGCATTAAATGTTCGGGAATTTAGAAAAAATCAATAGGCTGTCAACAGATATCTGATCCGCAATTTTGCCTCCAAGGCAGGAAAATCCAGCGGCGAATTCTATACCCTAAAAGAGGTTGCCTACCTCAGAAATTCGGTCCCAAAAAGAAAATGCGATTCCCTTTGGCCTTGCTCTCATTTTGAAGTTTTCTGATGAGGATGTTCCGCCATCTGGCAATATTTCAGCTATATTCAATCAGGGCCAAGCTTGGATCTGTCAGACATCTACGGCCTGGCAAGGAGATAAAATACAGATAGGTGATTTCTATCGCTTTTTCAAATAAAACGCTTTTATTTTTTCTACAACGTATTCCAACTGGGCATCTGAAAGTTCAGGATATATCGGAAGGGCCAGGGTATGTAAGGCTGCATGCTCGGCAACAGGAAAATCGCCGTTTTTGTAATTCAGATGGGAAAAGCATTTTTGAAGATGCATGGGAACCGGATAATAAACTTCCGTCCCGATGCCGGCATCATTTAAAAACCGGCGAAGGTCATCTCTTTTTCTCTTCACACGGATTACAAACTGATTGTATATGTGGCGGTCTTCTTTTTCAACCGGAAGCTCAACCACATCAGAAAGACCTGCACTGTTAAAAAGAGCTCTGTATTTATGTGCGTTCTCCTGGCGGGCTTTGGTCCAGATGTCCAGATATTTCAGCTTTATGGAAACAACAGCCGCCTGAAACGCATCCAGTCTGAAGTTTCCTCCGATTAATGAATGATAATACTTGGGGTGGGAACCATGTCCCCGAAGCATTTTTAATTTTTCATATAGGTTATCTGAACCCGTTGTTACGATTCCGCCGTCTCCGAAAGCACCCAGGTTTTTAGAAGGAAAAAAAGAAAAGCACCCGAAATCGCCCATTGATCCTGCCCGCTTTCCTTTGTATTCGGCTCCGATGGCCTGGGCGGCATCTTCAATAACAACAAGATTGTAGTCTTTGCATATCTTCAGAATGGGGTCCATGTCCGAACATTGGCCATACAGATGAACAGGCATAACGCCTTTCAGTTTCGCCAGTTCTGCCCGGGTCATGGCAGCTATGGTTCGTTCCAGACATTCCGGGGACATATTATATGTTTCGGGATCGATATCGACAAAGATCGGCCTGGCGCCGACACGAGATATGGAACCTGCCGTGGCAAAAAAAGTGTACGGAACGGTTATCATGGTGTTCCGGCTGTCGATATCCGACGCCATCAGTGAAATCAATAGAGCATCTGTTCCGGATGAAACGCCAACGGCATGCTTGGAAAAGCAATAATCGGCAATCTCTTTCTCAAGAGACTCAACCCTGGGCCCCAGGATAAAATATTGGCTTTCAAAAACTTCATGAGCAGCCTTAAGTATCTCGTCTTTTATAACGCTATATTGACCTTTTAAGTCGAGCAGGGGGACTTTCATTGTGTTATTTAATATCCTTGTTTGTTTTGTGGTACGCCTTGCGAGTTTGACACAATTTAGAAACGGATTGTCTGAATGTGATCATCTTGTAAGGTATAAAATTTAATTAATATCACCTTGAACCATTTGCAGGGATCTTTTTCATCTCCTGCTTCTCCGCTTCCCATTATAACCGTTTGATTTTGAAGAATTTTCAGCCGGTTCACAGATGGTTTCAGCAGCATTGTATCCCAGAAGCCGATTCACTTCACGGATGAAGGACGAACCGGCTTTTAATTTCGTAGCGTCAGACAGGGCAATAATCGTCTCTGTTTTTTCAGGATTCAGCAGATGAACGTAACCTCGACAGGAACCCGGATACCGGTTAAATATGTCCTTTAATTTTTCAAATAATGCTTTGTCAGTTCGGGTAATGTCAAGATTAAAATGGATGCTTGTGGACCATCTTTCCTCGGCTTTATCCATGGGAATCACCATATCTGCCAATATCTTTACCGAGTTTTCGTCCTTTTGCAGATGTCCTCGAACCAAGATGGAGCTGTCTTCCGTTAAGAGATCGTGTACTTTTGCATAAATCGCAGAAAAAACGATGATTTCCACAGAGCCGTGCAGGTCCTCAAGGGTAACAAATGCCATTAAATCGCCCTTTTTGGTCTTTATAATTTTGGTATTTCTGATCATACCGCCGATCCTCACGTCGTCACCATCATTTTGTTCCTTCAGCGTCGATGAGTTTGTGTTCGTGAACTTTTCCAGAATATCTTCGTATTCGCTCAAAGGATGTCCGGTAATATAGAACCCAAGAGATTCCTTCTCAAAAGCTAAAAGCTCCTTCTCATCCCATTCGTCGATTTCGGACATACTCGGCAAATTAAAGGCAGGCTGGTCTGCCTGCAGATCGAACAACCCAATTTGCGGATCTGCCTTTTCTTTCTGAAGTCTCTGGCCGTAATCCACACAGTCCTCCAAAGACGCCATCATTCGGGAACGGAAGGCCCCTGTGGAATCAAACGCACCACATTTTATTAGACTTTCAATAACTCGCTTATTGACCTTTTTCAGGTCCACACGTTCACAGAACTCAAACAGCGAAGAGAACTTTCCATTATTCCTTGCCTCGATAATCGATTCAATGGCATTTTCACCAACATTTTTTACCGCTGCCAGTCCGAACCTAATTTTTGATCCGGTTACGGTAAACGTCTTATCACTTTCATTGATGTCCGGGGGTAGAACTTCAATGCCTTGACTGCGACATTCGGCAATATACTTTACAACACCATCCGTAGAATGCATTTCGCTGGTCAGTAATGACGCCACAAACTCCAAGGGGAAGTGAGCCTTAAGAAAAGCGGTCTGATACGCAATCAGCGCATATGCCGCACTATGGGATTTGTTGAATCCATATCCCCCAAATTTTTCCATGAGATAAAATATTTTTCCGGCCTCGTCAGACGGAATGCTGTTGTCGGTAGCCCCTTGCATAAACCGTTCCCTGTGCATGGTCATAATCTTAGGGATCTTCTTCCCCATTGCTTTCCGCAGGTCGTCGGCCTCAGCCATGGAATAATTGGCCAGATCTCCGGCGATCTTCATGACCTGTTCTTGATAAACGATCACCCCGTATGTCTCTTTCAAAATCGGTTCAAGCTGTGGGACAATGTACTCCACCATTTTTTTGCCGTGCTTTCGGTCCACAAAATCATCGACCATTCCGCTCTCCAAAGGTCCGGGCCGATACAGGGCAACCAGTGCGATGATTTCGTCAAAGGACTCCGGCTTTAATCTCACCAATAAATCTTTCATCCCGGAACTCTCCAGCTGGAACACTCCGGTGGTCTCTCCGGATGCAAGAAGACGATAGGTGGCAGGATCGTTAAAATCGAGGCTTGAAAGATCGGGAGGAATGCCGCCCTCTGCGGCAATAAGCTTAAGGGCATTTGCGATAACCGTCAGATTGCGAAGACCCAAAAAATCAAATTTTACAAGGCCAATCTTTTCAACACATTTCATGTCGAACTGGGTAACCACCTCGCCTTTCTTACCTTTGTAGAGAGGCATATATTCCGTCAGTGTGCGGTCTGCGATGACCACCCCGGCTGCGTGTGTTGAGGCATGCCGCGGAAGCCCCTCCAATACGCGGCAAATATTGATAAGGTCGGCAATTTCCGGTTTCTTCTTTGCCAGATCTTTAAGTCTCGGCTCTTGCTCAAGCGCATTATCAAGACTTATGTTCAACACATCCGGCACCATTTTAGCGATGGCATCCACTTCGGATAGCGGTATGTCGAGGGCACGGCCCACATCACGAATCACGGCCCGGGTTTTGAGTTTGCCGAATGTAATAATCTGGGCAACGTAATCACCGCCGTATCGATCCGTCACGTACTTGAGCACCTCTTCTCTGCCGTTTATGCAGAAATCGACGTCAATGTCCGGCATACTTTTCCGGGCAGGATTCAGGAAGCGTTCAAAAATCAGACCGTGCTCGATGGGATCCAGATCGGTAATTCCAAGGGAATAGGCAACAAGGCTTCCCGCCGCAGACCCCCTTCCGGGTCCTACCGGGATATTCCGCTCTTTGGCATAGCGAATAAAATCGGAAACAATTAGAAAATACCCCTGAAAGCCCATGGAGTTTATGACGGAAAGTTCGTTTTCCAGCCGTTTAATATAAACCGCCTCATCAAGATGAGGGTGTTTCGCCTTTAATCGATGAAATCTCCGATTGAGTCCATCTCTAACTTCACGTTCAAACAGTTCATCAATCTTTTGGCCTTCGGGCGTTTCGAATTTGGGAAAGTGGTATGTGTTAAAATCGAATTCAAGGTTGCATCGGTTGGCTATATCCACGGTGTTATCTATAGCGCCCGGATAATTCTTGAAATTGGCATACATCTCCGATTTTGATTTAAAGTAGAGCTGGTCAGTTCCGAATTTTAATCGATTCGTCTCATGAATGGTTTTTCCGGTCTGTATGCACAAAAGCACATCATGTGCGCGCGCATCTTCCCGGTTGAGATAGTGACAATCGTTTGTTGCAACCAGCG
>JAQBBE010000183.1:0-12097 GCA_032126435.1 Desulfobacterales bacterium
CGGACGATCCGTAAGAAAACGCCTCTAAAGGTTGGAAGCTCTCTGCAGTTTGTTGGAGCCCAGCGGAAATCCCCGTCTAAAGGACGGGAGCTGCCGGGAGCTTCAATTATCATTTAACCCCGTCCGCCACATCACGCTCTCCGCTTTAACGCTGAACTCTCAATTTAAAAATTCAGAAATAATTTGAACGACTTCATCTTGTCTGAACAGCGCCGTCCTTTTCCCGGTATTCGGCGTAAAGACCGCCGGTTCAAGTTTTTGTTTCCCATAATAATTGTTGAAAATGTTCTTTCTATCTGTTTCAATCAATCCAAAAACCATAATTCTTTGTGTCCGTTATAAAGCGATATGCGTGGTGACTTAAAAAAGATTTTAATTCAGTATCCCGACAAACTGCTTTCAACCGTATTATGGCTGGTAGCGTTTCATTCAATTGCCATTGGCTTGGCATTGATTGCTCAGCCGACCCTCCTTATGAAACTATCAGGGTTCAGTTCTGAAAGTGAACGATTTTTCCCCGCTCAAGGCGGTGTTTTTCATATCCTGATGGCCGTTGCCTATGTAATGGGCGCAACAAACATTAAAAAATATCATTATTTAATTGTATTTTCAATTATCGTAAAGGCGGTGGCGACGCTCTTTTTGATGGTTTACTGTTTTGCCGTTGAATTTAAATGGATTGTCCTGTTATCCGGAATCGGCGACGGTATCATGGGATTGATAATTTTTTTAGCGTTACAGAATTATCTTCATTTAAAGACACCATACGGCAATAGGTATGTAAGATGAATGAAATATTACCGGGAATTTTGGTCACGGGAGCATCCGGTTTTATCGGAAGGCATTTTGTCATCGCTGTATCCGAAAAGTTTCGCCTGTTTTGCATCGCACGCCGCAGTCAAAAGGAAGTCGGCATACCCCATCTTTCCAATATACATTGGCTCCAGGTTGATATCGCAAACCGGAAAAATCTGCTGAAGGCCTTTAGGCATATCAAAAATCATGGCGGAGTCGATTATGTTTTGCATCTGGCCGCATATTACGACTTTACCATGAAAGAAAACCCTGCATATGAGCGGATCAATGTCACCGGAACACGCCATATTCTTGAAATCTCAAAATTACTGGGAATAAAGCGTTTCATTTTCCCCAGTTCTCTGGCCGCCTGCAAATTTCCTTCTCATGGTACGGCACTCACCGAAGAGAGCCCCGTCGATGCGGATTCTCCATATGCTCGGTGCAAACGGAAAGAAGAAGCGATCATTGGGGAATATTCGGAATTCTTTCCCTGTTCAATTGTCCGATTGGCGGCCGTATACAGCGATTGGTGCGAATATCCCATGCTGTATATGTTGTTAACGTATTGGCTGTCCGGGAGCAAACTCATGTCGAGAGTTGTGACCGGACGTGGAGAATCGGCCATACCGTATATCCATATTAAAGATCTTATTAAACTATTTCTACAAATTATCGAAATCAGCGATATCCTGCCGCGTCTGGCAATATACATTGCCGGCTTTCAAGGGAGTGTATCACATAACGAGCTTTTCAAAACCGCTACAAGGTATTATTACTGGCATGATATCAAACCGTTTCAAATACCGAAATTTGCGGCGGCTTTGGGGTTGATAATAATCTCGTTCTTAGGCCGGCTTAGCGGCAAAAAAACTTTAGAACAGCCCTGGATGGCACAATATATCGATAAAAAATTGAGTGTGGATGCTTCTGCTACATACAAGGCTTTGGGTTGGAAGCCGACACCGCGCTATCATATATTGCGGCGGTTATTGTTTTTGACCGAAAAAATGACCCGCCATCCAAACAACTGGACATTTCGCAATGAAGTCCTTATTAAAAAGATTGCCTTCAGAAAAAGCACCACAATTTACGATATTTTAACGGAACTTCGTGAATCATTGGTAGAAAAAATCGAAGCAGAAATAACGAACCCGGCAAATAAACGCCGTTTTCCGAATTACCGGAAGATGTATAGTGAACTGCTTAAATGGTATATCACCCTGAACTATCAAGTCGTTGCAGCTACAGTGAGAAACCGAGACCGGTCCATAATACCGATCTATGCTCAAGAAATTGCTTTCAAACGGTATATGGACGGCTATGGAGCAAAAGAAGTCAGGAATTTTTGGTTGCTGATCGGAAAGACCATGAGGGAATCTCTCCTGACGAGACCCGAATTAAAAGATTCAAAACGGCAGGTGGATGATTACATCATCTTAACTTCACAGCTGGCTGCCGATGAATTTGAAGACGCATATGAAAGACTTGAGAATCAGCCGTCGGAGCAGTTACCTTCAACTAAAGTTGCACAACTGACAAGCATTGAAAATCTTAAGCGGATTGTACGGCAGCTCGAAGATGTTTACAGCGATTCATTGTCAAACCGACTCAGGAGGGAGGATACATTTAATAATTACAGTTTTTTGATAAAATTATCCACCCAGGATGAATAATCGGACACACTGTCAATTATCAAAGGAGGCTTGATCACCATGCCGAAATATCAAAACATCCTTCTTGTATATCCGAAAATTCCAAGCAATACTTACTGGAGTTTCAAATACGCGCTGAAGTTTATTCGCAAAAAAAGCGCCATGCCACCGCTGGGACTGCTGACCATCGCCGCCCTTTTTCCGGAAACGTACAACTTAAAACTTGTGGACATGAACGTCACGCCTTTAAAAGACAGCGATATTATCTGGGCGGACGCTGTTTTTATCTCTGCCATGATTGTTCAGCAAGATTCCATGAGGGAGGTCATCCGCCGATGCAATCCGTTTGGTAAAACCATTGTCGCCGGGGGCGCTTTTCCGACTTCAAGGCATGAGGATATCACGGGTGTTGACCATTTTTTCTTGGGGGAAGTGGATAAAACCTTGGCAGATTTTTTGAATAACTTGGAAAACGGCACGGCCAATCCCGTATATGAGCGGCCGCCGCATCCGGATATTTCCCATCTGCCGGCCCCGCGGTTTGATCTATTGGATTTGGATGCATACGGTTCCATGTCCATCCAGTATTCCAGAGGCTGTCCATTTCACTGTGAGTTCTGCGATATCTGGACGGTCTACGGCAATAAACCGCGCTTAAAATCGGCGGACACGCTTCTTCGGGAAATTGATGCGCTCTATCATCTGGGCTGGCGAGGTCCGGTATTTATCGTCGACGACAACTTCATCGGCAATAAAAAAAGGGTTAAGGCCGAACTTTTGCCTGCGTTAAAATCCTGGCAAATCGAGCATGATTATCCCTACCATTTTTTTACCGAAGCCAGCATCAATTTGGGAGACGATGAAGCGTTGTTGACCGCTATGCGTGAGGCCGGCTTCAACCAGGTTTTCATAGGGATTGAAACCCCAGATCCCGAGGGGCTTAAAGAAGCCGGAAAAACCCTGAACTTAAAGATAGATATGGAAAAATCGATCCGGACGATCCAACGACACGGGATGGAAGTAATGGCCGGGTTTATCATCGGGTTTGATAACGACAAGGAAGATATTTTCGATCGTCAAATCGATTTTATTCAGAAAAACGCCATTCCAAAAGCGATGATCGGCTTCTTAAACGCCCTTCCCGGCACCCGTCTTTATCAGCGGTTACTGACGGAAGGGCGGATCTTAAAGGACTCCATCGGCAACAACACGCACAGCATGACCACCAACTTCAGAACCGTTATGGACACGGAACGGCTGAAAGAAGGATATAAAAAAATTCTGGCCGGTATATATGACTTTAATCTAAAAAACTATTTTGAGCGCTGCAGCCGCTTTTTGGACAATCTCGAGTATACGGACTATTTTCAGCGAAAAATCTACTTTAACGAAGTGAAAATCTTATTCAAATCTATTTACTGGCAGCTCTTTACACCCTACGGTTTTCAGTATCTCAAGTTTGTCTTTCGGAGCATGATCAAACATCCCAACATTTTTGGCGAAGCCATTTCTTTGAGCATTGTCGGGCATCATTTCCACACCATCACACAACAGACGCTGAAAACGGAAAAAATCGCATTAATCCTCGATGAGAAATACCATTATTTTTGCAGTCTGGTAAATCAATATTCCGCGGAAAGGATGAACAATTCAAAAGAGAATTTTCAACACATGCTTAAACTCTGGAAGGAACGGACCAAAATACTCAAACAAATACAGCGCAAAATCAACAAAATCCATGCGGATTACCGTTATGATATCAGCCGGAAGTACATGAAAATCTCAAAACAGATGCGGGAAAAATTGAAGAATTTTGAAATCATGGTACAAAGCACCGCCGCACCATCCAGACAGTAACTGCAGGACTCAATTTGTAAAATTCGAAACGAAAACCTCAGTTCCGTGGTAATTCCACACCATAACAGCGTTCAATTCATTGGTTCTCATAAAAGCTGCGCGTATCAAAATCAAAAGAATCAACCCGCCACCCGGTTTTTTCACCCGAGGATTACAATTTTACAGGCTGTTGTCCAAATCACATGAAATTTTTTCTACGCAACTTTCTATTGACATGTTATACCACGTAGTGCCACATATTGTCAGGTTGATTCCATGGATGTCTATCTAACTAAAAATTCAAGGAGAAGTTTATGGACGATAAAGAATTCGCACGATTGCGAAAAAAGCTGGACAAAACGCAGAAACAGATGGCTCAACTGCTGGGCATATCCATCAAGGCTGTACACAGCTACGAACAGGGCTGGCGATCCATACCTGCCCATGCGGAGAGACAGATGTTGTTCCTGGTCTCCAATATGAGAGGGAACTCCAAAGTGGACAAGCCGTGTTGGGTTATAAAAAAATGTCCTCCCCAGAAGAAAAAAGAGTGTCCGGCTTGGGAATTTAAATCCGGAAAACTATGCTGGTTTATTAACGGTACTATTTGTGACGGCATTGTTTATAAAGATTGGAGGGAAAAGATGAAGTCATGCCGGTCTTGCGAAGTTTTTGCCAATTGCCTTTGATCCGGCATTTTCCCTGACCCCACCCCACACCATATTCCATGAGGATTTTTTTAACAATTTGGAATTATGCATAATATGATTTCACACCCAAAGGAAATAGCCGAGTCCGAACCTGGAAAAAAAAGAAAGTTGATTGGCGATAGGGGGAATTACTTCCTTGACAGAATCCAGGGGGAGGCAGGTGTTAATATTTCGGCTTGTTTTCAATGTGAGAGATGTACCAATGCCTGTCCTGTCAGCCATTTTATGGATATCAAGCCTCACCAGGCGATACGCTATGTTCAGCTGGGGTGGCGTGAAGACCTGTTAAAATCCTCAACCATCTGGGTGTGCCTGTCCTGTGAAATGTGTACGACCTACTGCCCCAATGAGGTGGATGTCGCCGAAACGATCAATCATTTGCGCAATATGGCGGCGCACTCGTCCATAACTCCTAAAGAAAAAAGTCTTGCCGTATTTCATCAAACGTTTCTGGAAGTGCTTCGAAAATCCGGCAAGGTCAACGAATTCCGATTGATGAATGCTTATTATTTAAAACCGGGCATTTTTCAGGAAAAGTTAAAAAACGGAACCCTTAAAGAAGAACTTCTGTTGGGCTTAATGTTATTGCGTAAAGGGAGGCTCAAAATATTCACGCCCAGGTCCAGGGCCATAAAGGACATTCAAAAAGCCTTTCATCAGACTCGCGGAGAGATCGTTTAATGAAAATATCTTTTTATCCGGGATGCTCTCTGGAAGGGATGGCCAAGGACTATTTCCACGCCATTGATGCGGTGTTCAAGGCGATGGATATCGATCTGGTGGAGATAGAAGATTGGTCTTGTTGCGGGGCTACGGCAGCCCACAGTCTCAGCGAAGCGATGTCGGTAATTCTGCCCGCAAGAAATTTGGCCGCTGCTGAAAAAATGGGGCTCGATATCGTTGCACCGTGTGCCAATTGTTTTAATCGTCTACGGTTTTCCCAGCAGATAATCAAGAAAAAGGTTTTTGATATACCCTGGCAGGTTACAGGAGACATCCAGGTCCACGATATGACCCGTTTTCTGGCAGAATCATCGATGATAAAATCGATAAAAAAACGGGTCTTAAAACCTTTAAACGGACTCAAAGTTGTGTGTTATTACGGCTGTCAGATGGTCCGCCCTCCGAAAATCACCGGCTACACAGATTACGAAAACCCCCAAACCCTGGATCGCATTGCCGCAGCAGCAGGTGCTGAAGTGATAGACTGGTCTTATAAATCGACCTGCTGTGGGGCAACTATCGGTATCGGTCGCAAGGAGATCGGAGAATCTCTAACCCTACGGATTTTGCAAAAAGCACAGCAGGCCGGGGCGGAAGCCATCGTGGTCTCATGTCCTTTGTGCCAGTCGAATCTCGATATTATCCAAAAAGATCGACCGGATAGACGAACCCCGGTATTTTATTTTGCGGAATTACTCCGTCTGAGTTTTATAGCGCATGGAGACCCAAAATGGTTTAAAATGCATTTTACGGATCCGGTACCGCTTCTAAAGGCAAAGGGGTTGTTATAGAACGTTATGGGATCTTTTGTTAAAAGTCCGGTGGGGAAAGTCATTGTTGTCGGAGGAGGGATCGGCGGAATTCAGTGCGCCCTTGACCTGGCGGATACGGGTTTTTATGTCTATCTTGTGGAAAAAACGCATACTCTCGGCGGAACAATGGCCCGCCTGGACAAAACTTTTCCCACCAATGATTGTTCAACCTGCATGTTTTCTCCAAAACTGGTGCAGGCGGCCGGCCATGCGAATATCGAGATTCTGCCCCTGAGCAGGATTCTTGAGTTAAATGGAGGGCCCGGACGATTTGTCGCACAGGTTGAAAAACTGCCCAGATATATCAACGAAGAAAAATGCATTTCATGCGGCAAATGCGCTGAAAAATGCCCCCAAAAAGTGCCCGATCCGTTTAACGGGGAACTGGCAACACGCAAAGCGGCTTTTCTGACATTTCCTCAGGCCGTCCCTTTGAAATATGCACTGGATGCAGAAAATTGCCTTTATTTAATTAAAAAAAAATGTGGTATCTGCAAAAAGATTTGTCCTGCCGGAGCCGTTGAATATGACCAAAAACCTGAAATCTTCCAAATCGAAGCCGGTGCGGTTGTAGTATCAACCGGTTTTGAACTGGCTTTGACAACTCAAGAAGGCGAATTCGGTTACGGAAGGTATCAAAACGTTGTAACGTCCCTGCAGTACGAACGCATGTTATCGGCCACAGGTCCCTATGGCGGACATCTCCGGCGGCCGTCTGACGATAAGGTCCCGCGGAAAGTCGCCTGGATTCAGTGTGCTATGTCACGGGATCCGGCCAGAAACCGGCCTTTTTGTTCTTCAGTCTGCTGTATGCATGCAGCAAAACAGGCCGTATTAACACGCAGTCATGAACCGGAGACCGAGGCGACCATTTATTTCTTGGATATCCGGGCTCACGGAAAAGGATTTGACGACTACGTGGACCGCGCTCGAATCCAACACGGCGTACAATACCGGCGATCCATGATTTCTCAGGTTTATCTGAATCCTGAAAATGACAATCTGATCATCGAGACATTTGATCATCATTTGAACCAAAAAAAGGAAGCGGCGTACGACCTGGTTGTTCTGTCGAGCGGTTTCAAACCGTCGGATGATTTTGTCGATCTTGCAAAGCGGATGGGACTGGTTACGAACCCTTACGGGTTTTTAACTACCGAATTTGATGAACCCGTTGCGACTTCCCGGCCCGGTGTTTTTGTGTGCGGCGGTATTGAAGCGCCCAAAGACATCCCCGAAACGGTCATCCAGGCCGGTGCGGCTGCAGCTGAGGCTTCCATACTCCTCAGTGATGCCAGAAATACTGAAATAGTCCTTGAGGAAATTCCCGTTGAAAAACCCATGGAAACAACGCCCCGAGTGGGCGTGCTGGTTTGCCATTGCGGCTCCAATATTGCCGGTGTTGTGGATATACAAAAGACGGTCGATTACGCAAGAACCCTTCCACATGTGGTTTTTGCCACCGATTTTATGTTTACTTGCTCCACCGAAACCCTGCAGGCTATTGTCGAACTGATTAAAGCGCAACGTTTAAACCGCGTCGTTGTGGCTGCATGTTCGCCCAAAACTCATGAACCTTTGTTTCAGGATGCTTTAAGAGAAGCGGGTTTAAACCCCTATCTGTTTGAACTGGCAAGTATCCGGGACCAGTGTTCCTGGGTTCATGGCAATGATCCTGAGAAGGCCACCGAAAAATCAAAGGACCTTATTCGAGCAAGTGTAGCCCGGGCAGTACAACTTGAGCCACTCTATGAAAAATCGTACCCGGTCGTTAACAAAGGGCTTGTTATCGGCGGAGGCGTGGCAGGCCTGACTGCTGCTTTGACCATTGCTGACCAGGGATTTCAAGTGCATCTTGTGGAGAAAAACGATCATCTTGGAGGGTTTACAAGAAACCTGAATTTTACTTTGGAAGGAAATTCCCCGCCACGGTTGATCCGTTATCTCATAGAAAGAGTCGCCCATCATCCGAAAATTTCAGTTTATTTAAAAAGCAGGCTGATATCCCATAACGGACATCTGGGTGCATTTAACGGAACCGTTCAAAAAGAGGACGGTCCGCTTGACATTCAGTATGGGGCGGTCATTGTTGCCACCGGAGGCCGTCCGTATGAACCGAAGGAATATCTTTTCGGACAAGACGAACGGGTCCTTACACAGGTCGAGTTTTCAAAACGCCTGTTGGAAGATCCCGTCTGGGCACGTCGCCTCAACAGGGTTGTGATGATCCAGTGCGTCGGGTCACGGGAACCGGACTTTCCCTATTGCAGCAGAGTATGCTGTTCTGCAGCCGTGAAAAACAGTATTAAACTGAATGAGATGAATCCCAATGCTCAGATCATTGTTTTGTATCGAGATGTCAGAACCTTTGGATTCAAAGAACTCTATTATTTAAAAGCCAGAAAAAAAGGTGTCCTTTTTTTTCGGTATATTCCAGAAGAAAAACCAGAGGTTTATGATGACCACGGCAAAATGATCGTAGATTTCACGGATCGAAGTTCCCATCAAGATTTTCGTGTCGAGCCCGATCTTGTGGTGTTAAGCGCCGGAATTCGACCCGACGAAGGCGCCAAACAGATCGCCCGTCTCTTAAAGCTCCCGACGACCGATGAGGGTTTTTTCCTGGAAGCCCATGTAAAATTAAGACCTGTTGAATTTGCTACCTCAGGTGTTTTTTTAGCAGGATTGGCCCACAGCCCTAGATTTATTGAAGAGACGATTACCATGGCCAAAAGTGCCGGCCAGCAGGCTATGAAAATTCTGTGCAAAAAGGAGATAACGACCTCCGCAGCAATCGCCGAAGTCGATCCCGACAAATGCGCAGCATGTCTGGTTTGTGTTCGAATATGTCCTTATGGTGCACCGTTTATTAACAAGGAAGGTGTCTCCCAGATTCCACCGTCGGCATGCATGGGGTGCGGAATCTGTGTTTCAGAATGTCCCGCAAAAGCGATTGTATTAAAGCACTGGACCGATGATCAGCTGCTGGCAAAAATCGATGCCTTGTTGGAATCAGCCTTTTTATAAGGCCGGAAAACCAACCCGTCAACGATGTCACTAAATGGAGGAAACAATGAAAGTATTTAACAATATAAATTCCACCGTCGGTTCAACGCCGCTCGTTCGTCTCAATAACATTGGCAAGGGGCTGGGTGCTGAAATATATGCCAAAATTGAGTTTTTCAACCCACTGGGGAGTGTAAAGGATCGAATCGGTGTTTCAATGATCGAAGCGGCAGAAGCAAAAGGATTGATAAACCCAGATACCACCATCATCGAGCCGACCAGCGGAAACACCGGAATTGCCCTGGCTTTTGTCTGCACGGTCAAGAACTACAATCTTATGTTAACCATGCCCGAAACAATGAGCATAGAGAGAAGAAAACTTTTAAAACATTTGGGGGCCAAGCTCGTTCTGACTCCCGGACCTGAAGGAATGAAGGGTGCCATTGCAAAAGCCAAAGAAATTCTAAAAAGTACAACGAACGCATATATGCCGGATCAGTTTTCCAATCCGGCCAATCCGGAAATTCACCGGAAAACAACGGCAGAAGAAATCTGGCGCGATACCGACGGCAATGTCGATATTTTCATTTCAGGGGTTGGTACCGGGGGTACCATTACCGGTGTATCCGAGGTGATAAAAGCCCGAAAGCCCTCATTCAAGGCTGTGGCGGTGGAACCTTCCGATTCGCCCGTCCTTTCCGGCGGCCAGGCCGGACCCCACAAGATCCAAGGTATCGGTGCAGGATTTATTCCTGATGTCTTAAACACTGAAATAATAGACGAAATTATTGCGGTCACCAATGAACAGGCATTTGAAACCGCCCGCAGACTGGCTGTTTTGGAAGGGATTTTGTGCGGCATTTCATCCGGTGCCGCAGTATGGGCCGCTCTCGACCAGGCCCGACGACCTGAAAACCGCGGGAAGCAGATCGTCGTCGTCTTGCCAAGTACAGGGGAACGGTATTTGAGCACGGATCTGTTTGTTGCGTAACTCCCATTTCTCAGGAATCATGCCAAAAATTAAATTGAAACTGTTTGACAGCCACTGCCATCTTGATGACCGGGCATACGACAACGATCTCGATGATGTCGTTCATCGTATGCATGCCGCCGGTGTTGCTTCGGCCATGATCGTTGGAACAAACCTGCAGCGTTCCATCAAGGCCGTTTCCTTGGCAGAATCCTTTTCAGAGCTGTATGCTTCAGTAGGGATTCATCCCCACGCTGCAAAGAGCTGCAGCGAAGAAACTCTCGAAGATCTCAGAAATCTTGCCAAGAAATTTAGAGTGCATGCCTGGGGAGAGATCGGTCTCGATTTTAACCGAATGTTCTCTTCGATAACGGATCAGGAAAAGTGGCTTGTACGGCAGCTTGATGTTGCCGATGAAATGGATCTGCCGGTTATATTTCACGAGCGCGACAGCAACGGTCGTTTAATCGAGATCCTAAAAACACATTTTAACAAAGGCCGAAACGGGGTTATACACTGTTTTAGCGGGGATAGGAATGAGTTGGAACAGTATCTCGATATGGGCCTTTATATCGGCATTACCGGCATTGTTACCATCAAAGGGCGTGGTGCGGATTTGCGCAAGCTTGTACCCTTCATTCCGGTGGACCGTATCCTTGTCGAAACCGATGCCCCGTATCTTACTCCCGCACCTGAAAATAACCACATCCGTCGGAACGAACCGGCCTTTGTTCGGTCTGTTTTGCTTAAGCTGGCAGAAATAAAAAAAGAAGATCCCGCCCATTTTGCTGACAAGATATGGAATAACACCTGCCGCCTGTACAATGTCCGGTTTTAGTGGGAATCGGGAGAAGTCTCATGGCGATCCCGGCGTCACCGCCGGTCTTTTAGTTCTCTCTTTTCATGATTCCAGCTTCCCTGGATCCCATGCTTTGCCTTCCGCCTATTATCCATCGGGCCGGCTTCGGAATGTAGTCAGCATCGGAAATCGTAATTAAGACGGGATTGTCCCCAAATCACCGGTAGAAGTAAGGTCGATGCCGGTAATGCCCATGGCCGTAAGGTCGCCCATAGTAAAAGGAAACGTCAGGTACAACCGGCCACCCCCACCATCCGGAGTAATACGCAGGCGGTGGTGGAGCGGGGTAATACCGGACCCGGGGTGCCGGAGAACTACAGACTTCTTCGACGGTCTCCTTTACCAGATTTCCATTTTCCCAAACCCGCTTTCGCACTTTCTGGCAATTGGGATCCGCCGTCTCCTCAGGAATGGCTTCAACGGCATGTCCATCTTGATCATAATAAATCACAGGTTTGCCATACTGGGCTGCATCTCTGGCTGCCTGGTAATCTTGGTCTGCCGCATTGCCCACCAGGGCGCCGAGAATGGTTCCTGCGGCCAGCCCGATTAACGTGCTCCCCGTATTGCCTCCAATCGCCTGGCCGATCAGCGCGCCCATGCCGGCACCGACTGCAGCCCCTGCCTGGGTATTGTATCGGTCAGGGGGATAATGCGCACACGATACCAGCAAACAGGATAACGTCATTGTTATTATAATTAAATGATATTTCTTCATTTTTCCCTCCGAT
>JAQBBE010000184.1:0-18243 GCA_032126435.1 Desulfobacterales bacterium
AGGCACCTTAAGAAAAACGGATACAAAATTCTGGAGCAGAATTACCGTAACAAGCTGGGGGAAATCGATATTATCGCAAAAGAAAAGGGGACCCTGGTCTTTGTTGAGGTCAAGGCCAGAAGGTCGGATCTTTTCGGAAACCCCAAATGGGCGGTCACCCCCAAAAAACAGCGTAAAATTTCCATGGTTGCCTTGTACTATCTTAAAGCCACGAAACAGACCCGTGCCAAAGCAAGGTTTGATGTTATTTCAATAAGTTCGTCCGAAGACAATCCCCGAATAGAGATCGTAAAAAATGCCTTTGAACTCGCCTACGGATAAATTTAAGTGCCTAAAAGTTTTGGTATTCTATTAATTATTAAATTGACTGCGCTGGAAGCGCACGCCTTATAACGCAAGAATTTTAATACTACCATTGTAAAAAGCGATTCGTTTGATGCCAAATCTTTGTAATAAAATCGGTGACCTTTATGTGGTTACGACACCCATCGGAAACATGGAGGATATCACCCTAAGGGCCCTAAAAACCCTCGGTCAGGTCGATCTTGTAGCTGCGGAAGATACCCGGCACACCGGCAGGCTGCTGGCATATCATGATATCAAAAATAATCTGATCTCTTATCATGAACATAACGAGGAAGCGCGCACGCCGGTGTTGATTCATCGTCTCAAGACAGGATCATCGGTTGCACTGGTAACCAATGCCGGCACACCCGCCGTATCGGACCCAGGCTACCGGCTGGTCAAAGCAGCAATAGCGAACGACATTCGGGTTATTCCCATTCCCGGGGTTTCTGCCGTAATTACCGCTATCAGCGCTGCAGGACTGCCAACCGACTCTTTTATTTTTTCAGGGTTTCCTGCCAGAAAAAAGTCAAAGCGAATCGAGCAGCTCAAAGCACTTGCCAAAGAAAACAGAACCCTGATATTTTATGAATCGCCGGGGCGTATTTTGACTTTAATGGAAGAAATCATAAATGTTATGGGTGACAGGTATTGCGTTCTTTGCCGGGAAATGACAAAGTTACATGAAGAATTTTTAAGAGGTATTTTATCTGAAATTATGGATATATTGCGCGAACGGCCGGCAGTGAAAGGCGAATGTACACTTCTGGTGAAAGGCTGTGAAGAAAATAATGAGGTGTCTCCGGACGTCGTTCGCGCTGAACTCATCAAGGGGCTTGCTGAAAACGGAAGCAAACTGTCCGAGGTTTCAAAAACTGTCGCCCAAAAATACGGTCTTCCTAAAAATAAGGTATATGAAGCGGCGCTGAAGCTGAAACGCAAGGTGGATAGCGCATAGCGCATGGTGCATAGAATATGGATATGGAGACAATCCTAAATCCTGAACCCCGGTCTCAAAACCCGATTATTTACCCGGTAATTCTGGCTGTTCCTGATAAACAACAAAAACTTATCGGCAGAGAAAAGGTTGCCTTTTTAAGCCGGCATGCCAGAGGCGCCCTTGAAATATCCGCCCAAAAAAGCGGCGTCGAATTAACCCGTCTTATAAAGGGTGAAAATGGTGAACCTTTGCCCGTTGACGGAAATTACTGGTCTCTAACCCACAAAACCGGATATGTGGGCGGCGTGATTGCTTCAACAAAAATCGGTATGGATTTAGAAAAAATCCGGCCCTGTTCAGCGGCGCTTTTCAGAAAAACGGCCCAAGACAGTGAATGGCGCCTTTCAGACGCTGATCCAACCAGACTTTTTTTTCGGTATTGGACGTCAAAAGAATCGGTAATAAAGGCTTCGGGAGCAGGTATCAGGGATCTTTCAAAATGTCGAATTGTCAAGATCATCGACCATAACCGTCTGATCATAAATTACAGAGACCAGGAATGGATTATAGAACACCATGATTTTGACGGCCACATCGTATCGGTCGTTAAAAACAATTTTAAGGTTGAATGGACCATTCTGCCGGCACCTCTCAATAACAACGCCGAGAAGCACGTCGGATGAATGAACAACAGAACCCGACAAAATGAAGCTCCCCGACACAAACGGACGGGGTATTGAAAATCCTAATAACGGAGAACTCCATGGAATGCATGAAAGAACAGAATCTCAAGTCGTGCAATTGCAGCTACGAACCGTGTACCCGTAAGGGCCTATGCTGCGAGTGTATCAGCTATCATTTAAAAAGCCGCCAGCTTCCGGCCTGCTGTTTTTCCAACGAAGCCGAACGGACCTACGACCGTTCGTTTGAACATTTTGCCCGTCTGGCTATGAATAACCGAGTCTGAAATTTTTCGTATGAATATAAATGACCGGGAAAAGCCTTTACCCCGGACCAGGAGGTTTTGATGATCGATCCGACGATAAACGATGAAGCCGCTGAAAGGTTCAAACCCTTTCAGGATGAAATATTAAGAAGTTATAAAGATAACATTCATTCAATAACCATCACCGGAAGTGCTCTGACCGATGATTTTGACCCCGGAAAGTCAGACGTCAATTCTGTGTTTGTCCTCGATGAAATGGATTTTAAGTTTCTTGAAATTCTGGCACCGTTAGGAAAAAAATACGGCAAAAAAAGAATTGCGGCACCGCTGATCATGACCCCTGAATACATCAAGAATTCCCTGGATGTCTTCCCTCTGGAGTTTCTGAACATAAAACTGCTTCATAAAACCCTATTTGGAGAAGATCTCTTTGAGGATCTTAACATCGATCCATCTGACCTCAGACTGCAGTGTGAAAGGGAACTGAAAGTCAGATTGATCGGCCTCAGGCAGGGATATATATCTTCTTCAGGAGACCGAAAAATACTCACCGATATGTTTATCGATTCTTTTTCAGGATACATTCCCCTGTTCAGGAGCATTATTGTTCTCTTGGGAAAAGAACCCCCCTTGAGAAACCACGATGTTCTGACCGCCCTTGAGGAAGTTTCCGGCATAAACACCCGTGTATTTAGAACGGTATTAAAGCAAAAGAAACAGAAAACAAAACTGATGATGGAACAGCTCAACACCATCTTCGAAGACTATTATACGGCTATGGAAAAACTGGGAGATATTACAGATGATATCAAAGACTAGACCCGCAGTTTTTCTGGCAATTCTGTTTCTATGCCTGGTTGTTGGATCTGTTTCTCATGCCACAAGCGTTCCGGAAAAGCCGCCAAGATATGTTGTCGACCTGGCCGGTATTATCGATGATGCTACAGAAAACAGACTGAACGGATATCTTCAGGAACTTGAACAAAAGACAACGGCTCAGCTGGTTGTCCTGACCATAAAGAGTCTCGAGGGCGAACCCATCGATGACTTTTCTATTAGAATTGCCCATGACAAATGGAAACTCGGTCAAAAAGGAAAGGACAACGGCGTGCTGTTTCTGATTTCCCTAACAGACCGAAAGTACAGAATCGAAGTCGGATACGGACTCGAGGGCGTACTTCCGGACAGCCTTGTCGGGAGCTTGGGTCGAAACCTTCTTGTACCTTATTTCAAAAAGGGGGACTATTCAACGGGCATTTATGTCACAGCTCTTGGAATGGCAAATAAGATTGCCGAAGTCTCGGGGATTAAAATAGAAGGAATGCCATCGATAAAATACAGCGCACAACCGGCAGAAAAGGGCGAACCCGCCAGTCTCTTTAATACCATAATAACTGTTGCATTTCTGATTATTCTGGGAATACTGTTTATAAAAAATCCAAGATTGTTTCTGATGTTACTTTTGTTTTCATCCATGGGCGGCAGAAGAGGTTCATGGGGCGGTGGCGGCGGATTTGGCGGCGGTGGATTCGGCGGTGGCGGCGGTGGCGGATTCGGCGGCGGCGGCGCGTCCGGAGGCTGGTAGTTGAAATAGCTGAGTGCTCAAATTCATAAATGCGTTGCCGTATTTAAAAATAAATGTACTAAGTACTTATAATATTTAATTAATATTTATCGGAGGAACATTATGTCAAAAAAACTTAAAACCATTCTCATCGTCGTCGGTGTCATTTTACTGGTCGGTTTTATGGTGTTCGGCAAAATTATCGCCGAATATAACAGCGTGATTGCCATGGATGAAAATGTAAAAGGAAAATGGGCGCAGGTGGAAAATCAGTTAAAGAGAAGATATGACCTTATCCCCAATCTTGTTGAAGCAGTAAAAGGCTATGCAGCGCATGAAAAAGAACTGTTCGAAAATATCGCCCAGGCCAGAACACAATACTTTCAAGCAAAAGATGTAAAAGGCCAGATCAAGGCTTCAAATCAGCTTGAAGGTGTACTCTCAAGGCTTCTTTTACTGCAGGAAAGATACCCGGTTCTCAAGGCCAATGAATCGTTTCTCAAGCTGCAGGACAGTCTGGAAGGGAGTGAAAACAGAATTGCTGTGGAACGAAAACGATACAATGAATCTGTTCAGATCCTGAACACATATATCCGAACCTTCTTCGGAAGGTTTTATGCGATGTTCGCAGGTGTCTCTAATGCAGAATATTATGAGGTGCCCGAGGCAGAACAAGCAGTCCCTAAAGTAAAATTCCAGTAACCTTTTGAGATGCCGTTGGATATTAAAAAGGAGCCTCACGTGACAACAGAAATAACGTATCAGGACAAACCTTGGTTAGCCCATTATGAAAAGGGTGTACCGGAAAATATAGACTACGAGGAAATATGTCTGCCGATGATTCTTGAACGGACGGCCCGCCGGTTTCCAGATAAAATGGCGCTGCTCTTTCAAGGATATAAACTTAACTATCGTGAACTCAATGATATGGCAACCCGTTTTGCCGCCATCCTGAGTGCCTTTGGTATCCATAAAGGTGATCGTGTCGCCGTCCTGCTGCCAAACGTTATCCCCTGTGTCATTGCCTATTACGCCATCTTAAAGCTCGGCGGCATAGCAGTGATGAATAATCCGCTGTATTCTGATCGGGAAGTTGAACATCAACTCAACGATTCCGGTTCAAAAATTCTCATTACCATAGACCTGTTGGGCAATCGCATGATCGATCTTCGGCCAAAAACAAGAATAAAACAGATTATCTATACGTCCATCGGCGATTATCTCCCTTTTCCCAAGAACCTTTTGTTTCCGCTCGTCGCTAAAAAGAAAAACCTGGCTGCAGATGTAAAAGCCGCTGACAATGTTTACAAATGGAAGGATCTTCTGGCGAAAAGCCCGCCCGAGCCACCGGATGTCGGACTATCCTTTGATGATGTTGCCATGTATCAGTACACCGGCGGCACCACCGGCGTTTCAAAGGGAGCCATGCTCACCCACGGCAATCTGAGCAAGCAGGTTCAACAGTGTGAAGCATGGTTTCCGACATACCATAAAGGTGATGAAGTCATGCTGGGCGCCCTGCCGATTTTCCATGTCTTCGGACTTTCATGTGCCATGAACTTTGCCATACACATGGGATGGGGGCATATACTGATTCCAAAACCCCAACCAAAACCCTTGCTCGATGCCATCAGAAAATTTAAACCCACCTTTACGCCGCTGGTACCGACCATGATCATCGGAATGCTTAACCACCCGGATATCGATAGAGTTGATATGACTTCCATCAAGGGATGCTTTTCAGCAAGTGCTCCGCTTCCGCTGGAAGTTATCCGTGATTTCGAGAACAAGACCGGTGCTGTCATCGTGGAAGCCTATGGCTTGACAGAAACGTCGCCTGGAACCCACGTAAATCCCTGCGTGGAGGGAAAGCGGAAAGTCGGAAGTATCGGAGTTCCGATTTCCGACACAGAATGCAGAATTGTAGATCTGAATGACAGACAAACAGACGTTCCGGTTGGAGAAACCGGTGAGGTGCTTGTTAAAGGCCCACAGGTCATGAAGGGTTACTGGAATAATCCCGAAGAAACGGCCAATGCCCTGATTGACGGCTGGTTCCATACCGGAGATATCGGCAAAATGGATGAAGAGGGTTATTTTTATATTGTCGACCGTAAAAAGGATATGATCATATCCGGCGGCTTTAATGTTTATCCCCGTGATATTGAAGAAGTATTTTACGAAAACCCCAAGGTTCAGGAAGCGACTGCTATTGGAATACCGCACCCGACTCGAGGCGAATCTGTCAAAGTTTTTGTGGTGATCAAACAAGGAGAAACTGCCACCCAGGAAGAGCTCATCGAATATTGCGAAGGCAAAATCGCCAAGCATAAGTTTCCAACCGAGGTGGAGTTCAGAAACGAACTGCCTAAAACCAATGTCGGAAAAATTTTGAAAAAGGCTCTCAGGGAAGAGGAGATGGCAAAAAGAAAAAACTATGGAGTCGCTGCATAGTCTATACCCATAGCGTTTCCCGGGCCATGCGAATGTTTGAGGCTTTGCGATTCGGCATCGTCGGTATTAACGATATTAATCCAACAGCTGCGGCAGCTCCTTTTGGAGGCATGAAGGAGAGCGGAATCGGATGCGAAGGCGGGCGTGATGGTATTGCCGAATACCTTGAAACCAAGCTGGGTGGATTTTCCGTATAACGACAGTGAATAAAGAATTCGATAATACGCCTAAAAATAACATTCCGTTTCAAAGTATAAAAATTTCGATAGCGCTTAAAAAGGAGCGATCAAAACATGAGCGAACCTGAAAACCAATTAAAAACGCGGCACAAATTTCTCGATTTCCTTTACTGGAACCTGGTTGTTTCCGTACCGTTGATTACGGCGTGTATCGCCATCGGAAAAAATTCAGTCTTAGGGTTAATTTTATATATCATCGCTTGTATCTTGCTTGCAATCGTCCTATTCAAATTTTACTGCACCCATTGCCCCCATTATATTCAGAGCGCCAAAACTTTAAAGTGTATGTTTTTTTGGGGGATCCCTAAATTTTTTATGCCGGAACCCGGTCCTTTAAGCTTCCTTGACAAGGCTGTGGCCCTGTTTACGATGCTCATTATTATACTGCTTCCCCTTTACTGGTTGTTGTTAGCGCCGGACTTGCTGATAATCTACGTTCTATCTATGGGAGTTATGGGTTCAACTTTAAAAAGATATGAATGCAGACGATGCACCTATTTTCAATGTCCGTCAAATAGTGTGCCGGAAGATTTGCGGCCATAGCACTTCACCCTAATTGATCTCATCAATCACTTGACTTTACTTGAAAACAGGTATATTTGAGCAATCAATGAAGGTTCGCCATTGTTGGCGGTCGGGTTTCGTTCTGAAGGGAACACCCATTTGTTAAAAGTGGCAGCCTGGAGTTTGGAACCATTATTGTTTGAAAAGGAGAGTTTCACGATGGCTAATGGGGTCGTAAAATGGTTTAGCGAAAAAAAGGGGTACGGTTTTATCGAGCAAGAAGACGGGCCGGATGTGTTCGTTCATCATTCAGGCATCGATGGCGGCGGTTTCAAGTCTCTTAATGAAGGTGATCGGGTTTCCTTTGATATTGAGCAGGGGGCGAAAGGGCCTGCCGCCGTAAATGTCAAAATAATTTAGCTGACTCTATTTAATCAGGATAAAGGTACTTCATTGAATGATACCGGAGTGCCTTTTTTATGAGCCGTATTTTTCCAGAGCTACAAAAGTATCTTATGGCTGGGTGCCTGGATCAGTAAATCTGTCAAATTCCTCCCAGAAGATCGATCGTACTGCATCTGTCTCTCTGAAAATTTCATGGCGTGCCCTTGGAATTCCCCTAAATTTGCAATTGGGCAGCAAAGCACAGATTTTCTTTTGAGCCTTATTGGATACGACGCTGTCCTCACCGGCGCTGATTATCAGGATCGGGGTTGTGATCTTTTTGGCAAACCCGGGCTTGGTGAGAAGGTCTGTCGATTTTATACTCGCTGATAACCACCCATAAGTCACCCCTCCTAAAGCAAGATCAGGATTTTTTGCGATGACCTTATTTGTATCCATAAAACGCACCGGATCTGATGTGAGGTTATTGCCTTCAAATGTTTTATCCGTATAGTCACCGGAACCAATGGCATATGCATGCCTTAAACCGATTTTATTTGCAGTCCGTGAAATAAAACTTGCAGACCATCTGGACAGAGGGGACGTGAAAATATCTATCATCGGCGCTGTCAGGACCGCCCTTTCAACCATTTGGGGGTGATCATGGATAAAACGGAGTGCAATATGACCGCCCATGGAATGGGCAAGAATGATCAACGGATCGATGGCTTTCGGCATAACGATGTTACTGACGAACATTTGCAGATCATTCAAGTAAATGTCAAAATCCTCGATAAACCCCTTATGTCTGTTCGCCAGCATCCGTGATGAAAGCCCCTGACCGCGCCAGTCCAAACTGTACACATCAAAACCTCTTTCAATCAGCTCGCCGATGGTTTCTCTATATTTTTCCATGAATTCTCTTCTGCCGTTGAGCAAAAGGATCGATCCTCGCCTTCGTTCTTTTTGGCGGCACCATATACCATAGCGGATAGCGCTCTTATCCGGCGTCTTCATAAAATCATACGATGAAAGCATCCCTGGTTTAGCGCTTGAAGTATTCGAGGACATAATCAAAACACCTGAAATGAAGCTGCCCGACGCAAACGGACGGTGTATTAAAAGAACATAATAAAAAGGGCCGATTTACCATAACAGTATAACTTTGAATTTTTGGCTTCTTGGGTTTATTGATATACGCGCCGTATCCAACGTATTTTTGGTTCCCAACCCGATTGTCCTTGACTTGGACATTGACTTGGACATAATGCTGGCATAATACACCTAAATTTAACGAATTGATATTCTGGAAGATAGTATTTATTGTTATTATTGTTGAGAATGTCAACACAGAACTTCCCAAACGGCTCGGCACAACGAATGGGAGATTTTGAATCGGCTTATAGTACTGTTAACGTCGACCTTTGTTACTGGAAAAAAAATGGTAAAACACACGCACAATCATGTGAAAACTTATGACGGTCTCGTTGGACTGGGTTTAGATCGTGAAACCGATGAAAATACAGTCATCTTTTATCTTCAGAAATTTTCAGACGATACGCTCATGAAGGAATTGGTCAAGCGGATGACGGATGAAGAACTGGACGAGATATTTTCTCTGCTGACTCGACTACTTAAAAAACATTTGACGGATTCTGAGTATCACAGCCTTTTTCTAAAAGATGATCATCCATAGCTGCTCATTGGTAAAGTTTGCCCTATAGTTGCAACATTCGGGTTTGTGTATTTTAGGGCTGAACTTTTTACATTCTGCCACTTAGGCACCCGGGCTCGGAAAAAGAACAGTCAATACATCTTTTGTGTCCGCGTGTGGTTGTGGCAATCATTTTTGGTTCCGGCTTGTCCGGGTTGGGAGTTAACACAGTGTTCACAGAAAAACAGTTGGAAAAGTATGCAGATGTTCTCTTGTGGGGACTTAAAACAGCCAGATCCCGTAAATTCAAAAAAAACGACGTTGTGCTGATCCGTTATAATATGCCTGCCATCCGGCTTGCGGAAATTCTCTATGCTAAACTCCTGGATATGGGAATACATCCGGTTCAACGGATAAATCCGAGTGTTGATATGGAGAAATCCTTTTTTGAACGTTCGAACACCCGGCAGATCCTCTTCCAGACCCCCGGTGAAAAGGAACTTTTTCAGCATCTAAACGGCAGCATTTTTCTCCATGCACCGGAATCAATAACTCATTTGAGCCATGTAGATCCTAAAAAAATCGGGAAAGCCGCTGTCGCTAGAAAGTACTTGCGCGATATTCTTGACGCCCGGGATCAAGCAGGTGATTTCGGCTGGACCCTATGCACGTTTCCCACCAAAGAACAAGCCAGACATGCCGACCTCTCCATGAAGGCCTATACGGATCAGATTGTAACCGCCTGCTTTCTAAACAGATCTTCCCCGGTCTCCCATTGGCAAACGATTTATAAAAACGCAACATCCGTAAAGCGGTGGCTGAACAGAATGAAAGTGAATTTCTATCATATTGAATCCGAAAATATAGATCTCATCATAACCCCAGGTGAGAAAAGGAAATGGATCGGCATCTCCGGCCACAACATCCCAAGTTTTGAGATATTTCTTTCACCGGACTGGAGGGGAACCCGGGGGACATACTTTGCAAATCAGCCTTCATTCCGGAGCGGAAATTATGTAAAGGGGGTAACGCTCGAATTTAAAAAAGGTGGCGTGGTTAAAATCCAGGCACAAAAGGGAGAAAATTTTGTTGTCAAGCAGCTCTCTATGGATAAAGGGGCAAATAAGCTGGGTGAATTTTCCCTCACAGACAAAAGATTTTCCAGGATCAGCACCTTTATGGCAAATACGCTATTTGATGAAAATTACGGCGGAAAATACGGTAACTGTCATGTCGCGTTGGGATCTTCCTATGCCGATACGTATCACGGAAATCCAAAAGAATTAACCGGAGAAAAAAAGAAAACGCTCGGGTTCAACGATTCAGCGTTGCACTGGGACCTCGTCAATACGGAAAAGAAAAGGGTTGTTGCCCATCTTGCATCCGGCAAAAAGGTTACCATTTATGAAAACGGCATGTTTACGATTTAATATTTCGATTTTTTTTGAGCGGTGGCGTCGTGTTTATAAATCCTTTCGTGATGTTATATCTTGTATTTCCCAAAATCTTCAGGTGAAAGATTTTCAAGATATTCCGCCCATTTTTTCCCTTCTTCGCTTTTATTTAATACTTCGTAATCACCTTCAGCCATTAGAGATTGTTCAAAAATCTTATCCGCCACATAAATGGGAGCGGCAAAACGAAGGGCAATGGCAATGGCATCGCTTGGACGGGCATCGATGTCGAAACTTTTTTCTTCAGATACGAAATATATTTTGGCGTAAAAGGTATTGTCCTTTAAATCGCACACCTCGACCTTCGATACCGCCATATCCATATTTTCGACGAAATTCTTGAAAAGATCATGGGTCATGGGACGGTCGAACTTGATGTTTCTAAGTGCTGAAGCTATGGATGTAGCTTCGAGCAAGCCGATCCATATGGGAACCGCCTGATCACCTTTTACAGACTTTAAGATAAGAATCGGCGTATTCGACGTCGGATCTATTGCCATACTCGCTACGTTTACTTCATGCAACATAACTCTCATCTCCTCTCAAACCCAAAGAAATTGGTTCTGCGCTAACCGGTTCGCCCCAGAGTGAATGGGAAAATGCTTTAAGAATTCTGACATTCACCATCTGCCCTGGAACAATATCATTATGTGCAATATCCCCATTACCCCGATTAAAATTTACGATTTTGTTTGTGGATGTACGCCCGGTCCACTGGACATCCGGGTGTCTGCTCGGTTTGTCCATTCGGTTTTGCTTCCGGCTGACACCCTCCACAAGAATCGATTGCAGGGAGCCTACTAACGCTTTGTTTTTTTGGGTGGTATAATGATCCTGCAGATCCAGAACCTGCTGCAGTCTCTCTTTCTTTTCCTGTTCAGAGATCTTGTTCAAAAATCGAGCTGCCGCCGCGTCTGGACGGTCAGAATATTTAAACGCAAACAGCCCGTCAAATTCAACAGTTTGAATTAAATCAAGGGTTTCTTCAAAATCTGTCTTTGTCTCCCCCGGAAAACCCACAATAATATCAGATGTGATGGAAATCTCAGGACAAGTCTGGCGCAGTTTATCGACTTTTTCAAGATATATTTCCCGGGTATACTTCCGGTTCATGCTTTTTAGAACCCTGTTTGAACCCGACTGTATCGGCAAATGGATATGATGGCATAATTTCTCAAGGCCCTTAAAAGCAAAAACAAGATTTTCTGAAAGATCCTTGGGGTGTGATGTCGTAAACCTGATTCTCAAAAGCCCGTCAGTGTCGTTGACACGCCGCAAAAGTTCAGGAAATGTGCAGAGGCCTTGCTTTTTACCGTAGCTGTTCACGTTCTGGCCGAGCAGGGTCACCTCCCGCAAACCGAATTCAACAAGACATCGGATTTCTTGAACAATTTTTCCCGGATCCCTGCTGGTTTCCCTTCCCCGAACATATGGAACCACGCAGTAGGTGCAATAATTATCACACCCTTGCATGATGGTCACAAAGGCCGTTGTCTTTCCCCGGTCATGTCCCGGTTTGACCCAATCCAATTCTTCAATCTGTTCCGACATTTCAACGTCGACAATTCGGCATCTTTTGGACTCGATGACCTTAACGATATCCGGCAAACGACCGATGGCATTTGTCCCGAAAACAAGATCAAGATGGGGCACACGCTCCAGGATTTTTGCACCTTCCTGTTGGGCCACACACCCGCCGACCCCGATCATAAGGGCAGGGTTTTTTCTTTTCAATCCGGCTAAGCGCCCTAAAAAGCTATACACTTTTTGCTCGGCCTTTTCCCTGATGGCACACGTATTAACAATGATCAGATCCGCCTTTTCCATAGAAGACGTCATTTTGTATTGTAACGACGTTAATCCCTTTGCTATCTGTTCGGAGTCATACACATTCATCTGACAGCCGATGGTATTTATGTATAAATTCTTTTTCATCTATTCTCTGAAATCTCCGCACTTGCATCTTCAATAATAAAATTCTTTTTGAGATCCTGCAAAATAATTTCCACATCTTCCGCGCATCCCGGAGGAATATGGAGCCGTACCACACCCAAATGAGAATTGACGGTTGTTATGGATGCAATGCCGTCGTACGCCTCAAAAATAAATTTTAAAAAACAGATTTCTCTGCGATCAATTCGAATATACTTTTTTATAGTTTCCAAAATCAAAGATTGTTTGTTGTGTTCAAGTTATACCATCCCTTCACGGCGCCATATAACGCCTGTCCCCATGACTCTCGCTTCGAGGCGGGCGAGGCCTTTCGCCGCCCTAAAACAAAGCACATCCCCATGCCATTAACGGCGATTTAAGGCTCGGCGACTTTTTCTATGTTTAAGTACCATTATATCCATTATCATAGCAATAAAAAAGTCCCGACGGAAAAGAACCTCGCTCGCTTCGCTCTGCATTGTTATAATGATATAATGGGTTTGGGGAAATTGGATAGGGCTATGCTTGAACAAAAGGGGCAAAATTTGAGTTTGTTAATTATTTTTATTGAATCCGTTATAGAATTTCTGAGACGTTGATTTGGGATTTGGTGTTGTCCAAATTTTAAATTTAAGATATGTGATCTGTTAATGGAAAAAACGTGGCAAATTCTACAGCCTGATATTCAGTGGGTGGAAAAACTGTGCAGAATTCTAAATTGCCATCCGGCCATTGCTTCAATCCTGGTCAATCGAAATATTTTATCCCCGGAAGATGCCTCAAATTTCCTCAACAGTTCACTCCGCCATTTAGGCCCGCCCTTCACCATAAAGGACATGGATGCTGCGGTTGAGCGCATTTTAACCGCCATACTGCATAAAGAAAAAATTCTGATCTTTGGCGATTATGATGTTGACGGAATCACGGCCACAACGATCCTTCTGGATTTTTTACGGTCGGTGGGCGCCCATGTGTCATACTATATACCGCACAGAACAAACGAAGGCTTCGGTCTGAAGAAAAATCATATTTCAGACCATGCATTGCCCAATGGAATCAACCTCATTATTACCGTGGACTGCGGATCCGACAGCCACGACGCAGTTGAAGCTGCCCGGAAGGCAGGAGTTGATGTAATTATTACCGACCACCATATTATATCGGACATAATACCCCCTGCTGTTGCTGTTGTGAATCCCAAGCGGTGTGACTGCCCATCCGGTTTTCATGACCTTGCCGGCGTTGGAGTGGCCTTTTATCTGCTTATTTGTCTTCGAAAAAAATTACGTGATATAAATTTTTGGCAGGACCGTCCGGAACCCAATCTAAAAAGTTACTGCGATCTTGTAGCCCTTGGCACCCTGGCCGACATGGTTCCGCTGACCCATGAAAATCGAATACTTGCCAGGACTGGACTGGATATAATTCGTCGAACGCATCGGCCCGGTTTAAAGGTATTGATGGAAATCTGTAAAACCAACAAACACGCCGTCGATACAGATGATATTGTTTTCGGCTTGGCACCCCGTTTAAACTCGGCAGGGAGGATGGACCACGCTTCAACATCACTCGAACTTCTCACCGCCAGAGATGTCAAGACAGCAGAGAAAATTGCAAATTCACTCAACCATATGAACCAGGATCGACGCCGCATCGAAAATGAAATTCTTATCCAGGTGCATAACCATTTAAAGAAAAATTCGCACCTGCTCCGAAAAAGCACCCTGGTCTTGGCTCAGGAAGGCTGGCACTTAGGGGTTTTGGGCATTGTCGCATCCAGAATTGTGAAAAAATATTTTCGCCCTGTTGTGCTGATCACCACGGCAGACGGTATTGGGAGAGGATCCGCCAGAAGTATTCCGGGTGTAAATTTATATAAAGGGTTGTCAGCGTGCGCAAATGATATTGAAAACTTTGGGGGGCATTCCATGGCTGCAGGGCTAGAAATAAAAGCCAAAAATATTGAAAAATTCGAAATGAACTTTGAAAATGCCATCGGCCGCATGGCCAAACCGGATGATTTTATACCGAAAATTTTCATCGACTGTCTGCTTGATTTTGAAGATATCTCAGACAAACTCATTGATGAACTGGAATCTTTAAAACCTTTTGGGGTGGGCAATAATGAACCGCTTTTTATGGCCCGTAATATCAATGTTGTATCTTCAACAATGGTAGGTAATCATCACAGGCGCATGGTCTTAAATCAGGGAAAGGGAAGAACAGGAAAAACGTATAACTCGATTCACTTCAACGTTGATCCGGACGCCCCTCTGAAGGAAAATTTTGATCAAATTGCCTTTCGACTTCGCTGGAACCGCTGGAACGGCAGAAAATCCGCCCAACTTGTTATTGAAGAGACTTAACATTGGCAGAGCAAAACATTTCTCTTGCAATAGGCTATTCCTGGCATTATTATTGCCCAAGAAAAATAAAATCAAATATCGGATACAAATTAAAGGGAAAATATTATGGGGAAAATATTTCGGCCCAGCAGTCGCGAAGCAAAAATACTGTCAAGAATCGAGTCTTCAAAAGAATATGCCCGCAGAAAGGGCATTGAAAGTGCCAGAGACCATGTTGAACCGCTTTCCAATGCCATTGCCATGAAGCTCATTGAGAGCCACCTGGTGGAGACCACGAATAAAAATGTGCTCGAAGAAGAGATCGCAAAGTGTATAAAAAATTTAAGCCATGGCGAAGACTTTGATGTCGACTATAAGATTGCGCCGTTTAGACATATCATACACAATCCAAATGTTGTCAGTCTTTATGTTACGGCGTTTGTAATAGAGAACCTAATTAATCATAAAGTTGTGGTCGATGTTTTCGGCTCGGACGAAGAAATATATCTTTGCATAAACCGACAGGTTGCAAAATTCCTGGCCTAACCATGCGCCCTTCCTTCCTCCCCCGGTTGGTGAACGGACCTTTTGATGATCCCGGCCTATTCATCCCCTTTCTTTTTGAAAAACGTGCCATCCTATTTGATCTGGGAGATATTTATTCACTTTCAGCCAAAGAGATTCTAAAGGCCAGCCACGTTTTTATCTCCCATACGCATATGGATCATTTTATCGGGTTTGACCGGCTGCTTCGCCTTTTCCTTGGCCGAGACCAACACCTTCACATCTACGGCCCCGAAGGTTTTTTGAAAAATGTCGAAGGCAAGCTTGCCGCGTATTCGTGGGACCTTGTTAAGAACTACAGCAATCTTTTTGCGTTACATGTTTCCGAAGTGCACATTGATCATCTGTTTACCCGAGAATACCTCTGCCACAACGGATTCATCCCCGCTTCAAAGGTCGTCAAACACCCCTTAAAAGGTCTTTTGCATCAAGAAGCCTCTTTGTCCATTTTTACCGAAATTCTCGATCACAGTATTCCCTGTCTCGGATTTGCCATCAAGGAAAGATTCCATGTGAATATAATAAAAGACAGAGTTTCTGATCTTGGGCTTGAGATCGGCCCCTGGCTGAAGGAATTTAAGCAGGCGCTGTTTAATAATAAAGATGCCGATTCAGAATTCGTGGTCGAGTTTGGCAAGAAACATCCAAGAAAAAAAAGCTTTGTCCTGGGTGACATTGCCAAGCAGATTGCGCTGATAACCCCGGGTCAGAAAGTTTCATATATAACGGATGTTGCGTACAGCCAATCGAATGTGGAAAAAATTGTTGAACTCGTCAAAGATTCTGATCATCTATTTATTGAAGCGGCTTTTCTTGAAAGAGACAGGGATATTGCCGAAAAAAAATGCCATCTGACCGCCTGGCAGGCCGGCAGTATCGCGGGCAAGGCCCGGGTAAAGCAGATGACACCGTTCCATTTCTCACCCAGATATCAGGGGCAGGCCCACATTTTGCAAAAAGAGGCAATGGATGCCTATTATGATACTTTGAATCAATAAAGAGATGACTCAAGTTTCGCATCCTTTAACTTCGGCTGAAGCCTTATTTTGCCAAGCCGATCAACAAGATTATTTCGATCATTACCATCCTTAAAAATCTCTCTAAGTTCAATGCCATGTCAAATTATGGGGTGCAGCGTGTGCTCCGGCCCGGTCTATCCTTGCTTTTCCCGGCATAATAACAGCTTGAAGCAAAAGTGCCACCAGAAGAAAAGATCAATTGTACAACCGTCCTAAAGCGCTTGCCTGGGAATTCTGATAATATTCTCCTTTCAGGTTTGGGTGGAGCTGTGATCTGAAACAAATATCTTAAAAGGAAGAACGGTGAAAATCAGGGGATACGGAAGGCATGTCACAGCATGATGTCATAGCTTGTCACAGCTCCGTGTCACAGTATGTCGCGCCTAATTACTTCCAACGGCGCTTCACAGCATTTTCATCAGCATTCAAAATCTGACCCAGGTGTCTTTTTTTGAACCAGCTCATTCGACTTGAATAATTTCGATTTTATTTTTTGGACAGAGTTCATAGAGATCCGGACGCATGTCATGCAGCGGTCGAACCGTCGCCACATGCCGCTGCTGCGATAGTGAAGAAAGGGCAAGTTCAGATACGACAACCGCTTCTACATTGGGGTCAGCTTCTCCTTCTATTCCCTTTTCCGGGAAGGAAAAATCACTGGGGGTAAGAATAGCTGCCTGGCTGTAATTCAAAAAGGAACCGGATTGGGTTAGCATGTTGCCGACACTTCCTGTCATCACCACATAAATAAAGTTTTCCACAGCTCGGGCCTGGGCGCAATGCCTCACACGGTAGTAGGCCTTTTTTTCTTC
This sequence comes from Desulfobacterales bacterium, assembly GCA_032126435.1. GTDB lineage: Bacteria > Desulfobacterota > Desulfobacteria > Desulfobacterales > UBA11574 > JAAXQD01. Next base: position 17,157 of record JAQBBE010000184.1, read on the forward strand.
GGTGTAACAAGGCACGAAAATGATTTCCGCCCCGGCAAGAGTCAGGAGGCGCGATGCCTCCGGAAACTCGATATCATAGCATACCTGGATCGCAATTCTGGCCAGAGGCGTGCGGAAAATCCGGATTGCTGCCCCCGGTTCGATTCCACCTTCATTGCGCTCCACCGGCGTAATGTGAAGCTTTTCCTGGGTATAGACATTGCCGGTCGGTGTGAACAGGTGGGCTGTGTTGTAATATTTGCCGTCCCTCAATACCGGATGGGAACCGCCGATAATATAAATGTTATACTTCTGCGCGAATCGTTTAAACATATTGACGTATCGATCCGTATAGCCGGCAAGTTTCTCGGCGGCCTCCTTCATGGAGAGGTGTTTTATAAAACTTAAAAGCTGGTAAGTAAAGTACTCCGGAAACAGCAGGAAGTGGCAATGATAGGAATCCGCCGAATCGACAAAAAATTCAACTGAACGTTCAAGGTCTTCAAAAGACTGGATAGCCCGCATGTGATATTGGGCCGCGCACACCCTGACCCTGCGGGCCTGAATTTTGGGAAACACGGCCGAAGATATCTTTTTTTTGGCCACGTTAAAATCAGGGTTCGGCATAACAAGGAATGTCGAGTAATTCAAACTGGAACGGTCGATTGTGATGTCGAGTTGAACCTTTTTGACGTGGAATCCGGCTTTCAGGTGGGCGTTCAAGGCAGCGTCCTGCAATTCTCCGTTCGTCACCTTTCCCACATATTGTTCAGCTGTCATTTTTCCCGCGTAATTTCTATATCCGGACAACCTTCCGTAGGCGATCATCTGCCTCAGATTGTACCTTTTCAAGACGCTTCGCCGCCGCTTATACAGCAGCATGGCGACGCCGCGGCGCTGATAGTCCGGATGGACTGCAATATCGGCACCGTAAAGTGTGTCGCCGTCCTGGTTGTGCGTACTGAACGTGCCGGCGCCGGTCAACTCATCCACGTCGTACCAGAAATCATCATCGATGCTGACAATCATGCAGGTGGCGTACCCGATGATTTTTTTTTTGCCGCAGAGGGCCACAAACTGCCCTTGGGGAAACGCGGCGAACTGCATT
>JAQBBE010000185.1:0-2751 GCA_032126435.1 Desulfobacterales bacterium
GGTTGTACTGTCTGATCCGCTAGGGTTGGGATGGAATCTTTTGGGAACTGCAAATTTTGACTTCAAACCATTTGCTCCGGAGTGGATACCGCCCAGTCAGGGCATCATAATGCTGGCCGGCTTATACTTCAGTCTGAGTCGCGGGTATCTGGGTTTAAAAAACCTTCTCCCGAAATCTATTTCGCGCTTTAGGGCTTTACTGCCCCCGTCTATTTTTACCCTTATCGTGGTCAATATATTTTTGAAACTCTGCATGGGATAACTGTTTATTATATTTTCGTTAATTGCCGGGAAAATTTAGGTTCTCCTCACCACACCTCATTATCAGTCGAGTGATTTATACCGCTTTTCATAAAAACATTCCGGCTGGTATAAGTGGTTGTAGGAAAAAACGTTTGAATAACGGAACGTTTTTTTGACAACCACTATAACCCTTTTCTTGTCAGTCCTCTGGAACAAAGTCACACAGCGATTGTCTGGTCCTAATGGCGTTTCACTCTTACACTTGTGCGCAGTTTTTTAGCACTTCGTCAGTCAGCTGCAAATTATCTAAACAGTGCTCGGATTAGAGGCTCCTGTTTTTAATGCAGCCAAATTTAATTGGTTCAGTAAATGCAGGTTAATTATAGTTAGTTACAGCATTGACTGTGGAATTCACTTGTGCTTGGCACAATGATTGCTCATATAAGCAGTAAAAGACCCGATGAAGTCATGATGGAAAAAATTAAATCATGGTAAAAGATCCCGGAAAGACAAGAGATGGAAAAATGCGTTTTGTATCTTACAAACAGCCGGGGATGCAGAGCATTGCAATCAGCCGTTTGCTATTTATCATCGTTTTTTTCATATCAATTTCACCGCTATATGGGTCCGATCAGGAGATCTTCGATGCAGACAGCTGGAGTAAGTCCTATCAGAAATGCATCGCTGGCAACTGTTTGAATGGAAAAGGAACGATGGTTTTATATTCAATCCAGAAATACATCGGAGAATTTAAAGAGGGTCGAAGACACGGGCAGGGGACTATGAGATATCCGGACGGCCGGGTTTATAAAGGTGAATTTAAAAGCGGAAAACGAACCGGCACTGGAACAATGACCTATCCCGATGACCGAAATATTTCCGGTCAATTTCTAGATGGAAATTATGTAGGTTCGGTTCAAAAATAGTACCGGTTTCGCTAAAATAGATGCGAAATTTTTTTTAGCAATAAAAAATATTATATGGGAGTAACCATTTGTTTGTGAAAGGTAAAAGACAAATGAAATATCGAATCATATTAATCATAAGTCTATTAATGCTTATAAGTTTTATTGCTGCAAGCATTGCTTTGGCCGAAGAAAGATTCATGGTATTCGAGATGGGAGAGGGCGGACATACTGTTGAATTCCCGATGACCTCTGAAGAAATTGCTTCTGAAGACGCAGAAATTTCCAGGCGTGATGCCCTCCGGGAGGCCAAACTAAAAAAACCCAAAAAGCACGTGGTTGTCTTCGAGTTGGCTGAAAGTGGTATTATTATTGAATTTCCAGACACTACTTCAGATATATATGCAGGCGATGCGGGAGAGTAGATGGGGGTGACTGCAAAATAGCGAAAGGTTCAACTAAACTCGCAATTGGTTGTCTGCAGTGCAGATGTTATGAAATACATGGCCTTTACTCAACCCCATGGCAATATTTCCGCTACTGAGATTGTAAACCGACCTCAATACCTAAACCCCTATATCTTTTGATCCTTCAACCCCTTTTCCATGGCATAAATAGTTAAAGCTGCGGCATTGTGGAGATCGAGTTTTTTCATCAGACTTTCACGATGTTTTTCGACGGTTTTAATACTGATATCCAAGTCTTCAGCGATTTCTTTATTTTTATAGCCTTCGGTGATTAATTTTAACACCTCCCGCTCGCGCGGGGAAAGGGTTTCCCAAGTGGTGACCGATTTTCTGCTATTTTTTCTTTGCAGGTATCTTTCGACCACCTTTGCGGAGACACCAGGACTGAAATACGATTCTCCCATCACAACATTTTTTATTGCTAAAACCAGCTCGTTATGGGTAGCGTCTTTAAGAACATATCCATCTGCACCGGCCTGGAGCGTTGCCAAAAGATAATCCTCATTTTTATGGGCAGTTAGTGCAATTATCTTTGTTTCCGGGTATCGTTTTTTAATTTTCTTGATCGCTTCTATTCCGCTCATCTGCGGCATCGACAGATCCATCAGCAGAAGATCCGGCTCTAACTTTTCAACGCAGTCAACAGCCTTAAGACAATCTTCCGCATCGCCTACAATCTCAAGATTCGAATCGGATGACAGGAGTGCACGTAGCCCTTCCCTTAGAATCGTGTGGCCTTCAGCCAGTAAGATCTTAACCTTTTTCTCCATGGTTTCCCTCAAAGATGGCCGGTGCCCCAAGATGACAGACTCACGGTGCCTACAATCAACATAACAGTCTTCAATAATCAGATATTGAAAGGCAAATACAGTCAAATTGGATCAAACATACAGTGTTTACCCTATTTATCACGCCGCAGATTTTTAGTAAACAGTCTTGGAATATCCCTGTGAGTCTTCAGCGGTGAACCGGATAATGCATCATAATAACCGGTGCCAACGACACCAACAACATTTCAGATGCCGATGAGCGCCAGAGTTAGGAGATGTCTGCAAATGTTTAAAATATTAATCGTGGATCCAAACGGCCCCTTTCGGCGGTCATTAAAAAAGGTCCTGGTTAACCGGTTTCCGTCC
>JAQBBE010000186.1:0-3467 GCA_032126435.1 Desulfobacterales bacterium
GACCTCTCCCAAAAGCCCTTGTTCAGCCAGCTTCGAGGCCCCCTCCATCCAGGATATTGCGTCATCCGAACTGACGCCGATGACGTTCATCATCACGGCCTCGTAGGTTTGTTCGATGGTCTGGCGGCCGGTACGCGCCACGGGCACATCATGGCCGGGGAGTATATTTTCAATCTCTCTTTTCATGAGCTGCCTGAGCCCGTATAAATAATGGTCCATCCTTCCACCGCCGGCTTTATCATCGTCCGCTATGGCATTGGGCAATACGGTGTCGCCGGTAATGGCCGTTTTGGTCGCCTGGTGATACAGGCAGATGCTGTCAATGGTATGACCGGGCGTATGAATAGCTTCCCATTCAAAGCCGCTCAGATCAAGCGTTTCTCCCCCTTCAATTTCGGTCGGAGTGAATCCGTACTCTTGAAGCGTTTTTTTAAACTCCATGGGCCCGGCCGCATGCAGGATAATCTCGATCTCTTTTTTTTCCCATATCGGAGGATATCTCAAAAATTCAAATACGCCCATGCAGTGATCCCTATGCCCGTGGGTGAGAACGATTTTCTTGATGTCCAGAATATTGAACCCCAATTTTCCAAGCTCATTAAAAATGGTGTAATCATTTCCCGGATCGACGATGGTCAGGGTATCGCCGGCAAGGGCATAGACGTTGCTGGAATGGTGATATCCGATGAGAAACATGCTTTTTTCAAAAACAGGATCCGATATTTTTAAAATCTCGGCAATGGACAGCCACCCCGGATGATCCGGCTCTTCCTGAGGATATACTTCATCCTCTAACAGCGGCTTTGGCTCTTCTTCCGGGTTATGTTTGCCTTCTTTTTTAGTCTCTTCAGTCATTTGGTTTCCTTTAAGATGGTTTAAATGTTATTTTAGCCACAAAGGCACCAAGGCACAAAAAAACATAAAAATTAGCTTTGTGTCTCTGTGCCTTTGTGGCCAACAATTTCAGTTTCCGGCTGCTTTCGTTTTCAGAGCGTTGGTGGGTTGAATTAATAATACATCAAGGCAAAAATAACAAGTCTATTTACAAAAAAATCCCCCTCTCCGGGTAAAACCGAAAAGGGGGATTCTTATTTCGATTTGGCCTCTCCCCTGCAAGCAGGGGAGAGGGTGTTTTGTTATGGGTTAATGATGGCTACCCGATGTAGTCAATGGTAAAAGCCAGTTTCATCTTATCATCCGGCCACCACTTCTTGCTCATCTTTTCTTTGCCGGGATAGACGTCTTTGCCGTCAATCTTTTCAATAAGAAGTTCAGCGAAATGAAATCCCGTGAGCTTGTGTTTTTTGACAACATCAGCCGGAACCAAAACGACAAGGCCGGTCTCCTTGGCACACTCCCACTCAAAGGCTTCATTGGGAGCTGAGCACTCTTCTCCGGTTTTGCCGCTATAAAGCTTGAGCAGCTTGCCGGAAACCTTCATCCCCGGCTTCATGCCAAACTCCTCATACAATTCATCGGATATGTGCCACCAAATGGCCCTCATGTTTTGAGCGATATATCCTTTGACGAGCATGGGATCAAAGCCACAGATACCCACACGACATTTTTCAGGCATATCAAACCTCCTTTTAACTTTCGTTGATTTCCACTTTGCTTAACTGGTCGCGAAGATCTTCAACCTGGCTATAGCAGTAATTCATGAACTCGCTGGCCTCAGACTGGCTGAGATGTTTGGCCTCAAGCAATCTTGCGACATAGGGATAAAGCTGCGAATTGATTTCTTCTTGAAATTCCAAAAGCACATATTCGTTATCCCCGTCCGGGGATGCCCAAGTGAGAAAACCTCTTTTCCAGTTGTTCAGCATCCCCTTGAGGGTATCGAGTTCTTTGATTACATTTTCTTCCATGCTACTTCTTCTTCTTGTCTTCAAAGACATAGCATTTTTTAACCACGTTGAAGTCTGCTACGCACCAGTAATGGGGCCAGTGGATCTTCTTGCACCATCCGATAATGTCTGCGGGCGGAAACTTGGAGCCCTTGAGAACCGGCTTCAAACCGGTGCAATTCCAACATATATGGTCACTCGATTTTTCCGGAATCATTATTTCTTCCAGAAATTCTTCAGGTGTTAACTCTGCCATAAGATGCTCCTTTCTTTTTTACCAGTCTGAAACTTCACCGGCGGCGAGTTTCTGCTGATACTCTTCCCAGACTTCGGGCGACAGTTTCTGAATATCCCAGTTAAAACCGAAGCTGCCGGCCAAACCGGCAGACGGCGGCTGCGGGCGCCATCCCCGCATCGGTCGTCCCCGAATGCTGAACTTGCACATGTCGGCGGTACCGGTCAACCAGGACCTCGGCATGCACTCGTACGGCCGGGTTCGGCCCTTGGTATCAGGCCGGTAGTTGGCATAGCCATCGTACGGCATATCCGCGTACAGCGGCATGATGTCGGCCGTCTCGCCGGGCCGGTCTTCAGGGCCCTTGTACATAAACCCGTTAATCATGTAGATGTAGGTCACATTGCCGCACCCGGCACAAGAGATCGTGCCTTCCCAGTTCCAGAAATAGTATGGGTCGAGGTAGTTGATGGTGTCACAGTCTTTTCCATCCACTTCTTTTTTGCACCAAATTATATCACACACTATACCACCTCCTTATTTATATCCAGGCCTTGTCATACCACTCCTGGATCTTGCTAAGCGGTACACCGAGCCAGTCTTGGTAGACTTTTTTATTGTCCGCACCCACCGGACGCCAGTGCCAGTTGATCCTGCGCGGAGTTTTTTCCATATGACCGCAACTGTAGCCGCAGTGGACCAGCATATCGCCGAACAGCGGATCGTCCAGCCAGCGGACCGTGCCTCTTTCCCTGAAGTGCGGGCTCTCGTAACACTCGCGGTCGTTGCGGACCGGTTCGGCCAGAATGCCGGCATCTTGAAGGATCTTGGCAACTTCGGACCGGGTTTTGTCTTCGGCCCATTTTTCCAGCGCAGTGTAGATCTCCACCTGAGCTTCACCTTCGCAGCGTGCATTATGAGATTTATACTTCTCATAAAGATTCTTCATGCCGGTAATGTTGCAAAGCTCCTTGAAGTCCGCGTCCTGGAAGGCGCTGATCATGACATAGCGCGCGCAGAACTTGTCCTGCGGGTTGTCGGCATCCGGAAAATCGGACTTGCCGCACAGGATGATGCCGTGGGCGCAGAGCTGGGTATCCCAGTTGCCCCAGCGTTGACGCACGATACCGAACTTGCCGTACATGGGCAATGTGTGTCCGAGCATCCGGGTGGGGACCTGTACCTGGGAGAATTCGATCATGGTGCCCAGGCCGGTCTTTCTGCGATGATGAATGGCCGCCAGGATCGAACAGGTGATGATGTTGCCGGATTGCCAGTCAATGACCCAGTTGGTCTGCTTGGTGCAATGCCCGCCCATGTAATCGTGCATACCGGTTATGGAGGCGAGTCCGGCGTGGGCCTGGCCCAAAATGTCGTAAGAACCG
>JAQBBE010000187.1:0-4638 GCA_032126435.1 Desulfobacterales bacterium
CCGATTATCTCATAAAAGCGAAAAAGCTTCAAGTACGGTGAGACAAATTTGCCTTCAAAGTGTCTTGACTTGGAAATGAAAAGTCTTTATGAATTGAAACCTTTGTGAAAATGAACCATCATGAAAACAAAAAAATGGGACAATACTTTAAATTTTTTTAAAACATTGTCCCTTCGGGTATATCAACCCATAAAAAATAATGGGAAAAAAAGAAAAGGCCTCACCGGAAAAAGAGAAGTCTCCGCCTTCGCCGTCGCGTAAAGGATTGGCCGTATGGATCGGTTTGACGTTGTTTGCCTGTGGATGGATGTTTGTACTCGGTATCTTTGTGGGAAGAGAGACGGTGCCGGTAAAGTTTAATATGGAAAAACTTCAGAACGAATTGGCGGCTCTCAAGGAAGCTGTTGTCAAAAAAGAACTGGATCAGTACAAAATAGATTCAAATGGTGACATTGATAAAACCAAAATGGGCTTTTACGAGACACTGAAAAAAAACGGCAGTGATGAAGGCCTTGAAGATGATATCCCTGAACAAAAAAGCAAGCCATTGGCTGAAGAAAAGACCGAATCCGGAACAGAAAAAACAAGTCCGCCCAAAAAGGTCGAGTCCGAAACAAGAAAAATAAGCCCGCCCAAAAAGGACGAGTCAGAAACAAAGAACACAAGCCCGCCGGAGAAGCTCGAGACAACCCAGAAAAAGAAGACGGTCAACTTAAAAAAATCGGCTGAGGGCAATGAAGATTTTACCATTCAGATCGCTTCATTAAAGGATTCGGCGGCTGCCGACAAAATGGTGGCCAAGTTAAAAAAGAGGGGATACCCTGCCTATCGAAGTATCGGAAAGATTCCGGATAAGGGCATCTGGTACAGAGTCAGGGTTGGGTATTTTAAAAACAGGGCTGAAGCCCGCGGCACCATCCAACAGTTAAAAAACGAAAAAATAGAAGCAATCATCGTTCAGCGATAGTTCCCTAAAAATAAATTCTGTGTATTTTATGGGAAAACATATTCGCCACCAAGACACGAAGACACGAAGGTGAATTTTAACAAACAGTTTTCCTTTGTGTCTTTGTGACTTTGTGGCAATTTCTTCGGGCGGATCCGGGTTAGGGAGATATTATGAAAATAAGCAGAGAAGAAGTTATCCATGTGGCAGATCTTTCCCGCCTTGACGTGGACAAAGAATTGATCGACAAGTTTGCCGAACAGCTTGGGACGATTCTGGAATATGTCGACACGTTGAAAAGTGTTGACACAAAAGGGGTGACGCCGACCTCTCATGCCATTTCAATGACCAATGCCTTCCGGGAGGATGATGAACAGCAAAGTTTTAACAGGGATTCAGCCCTTGCCAATGCTCCCGATAAAGAGAATGGAAATTTTATGGTTCCAAAGGTGGTAGGTTAATCACACCTGAAGCTCCTTTGAAATCAGTTCGTTGCAATAACACAGAATAAAAGGATTAGCAGGTATGAAGCTTTATGAACTGAGCATACAAGAAGCCCACCGGCTTTTAAGAAAAAAAGAGATCTCTTCACAGGATCTGACTCGAGCAATTCTTGATCGCATAAATGCAGTCGATGAAGCCGTGGGTGCATATATCACCGTGGACCCTGAAACGGCCATGGCGCAGGCTGAAACCGCCGACAAGGCAATTTCAGAAGGCCGCTTTACACCCCTCACCGGGATTCCCATCGCCCTCAAGGACCTCATTTGCACAAAAGGCCTCCGGACAACCTGCGGTTCGAAGATTCTTGAAAATTTCATTCCCCCATACGATGCCTCGGTGGTAACGAAATTGAAAAAAGACGGTGCCGTGATTATTGGAAAGCTGAACATGGATGAATTTGCCATGGGATCATCCACCGAACACTCCGGTTTCAAACTGACCCATAATCCATGGGATCTGACCCGGATCCCCGGCGGTTCAAGCGGCGGAGCGGCGGCGGCTGTTGCATCGGATATGTGTATTGGTTCCTTGGGGTCGGATACCGGAGGTTCCATTCGTCAACCCGCATCTCACTGTGGCGTGGTCGGGTTGAAACCCACTTACGGGAGGGTTTCCCGCTTTGGTCTCGTTGCTTTTGCCTCCTCCTTAGACCAGATCGGTCCCTTGACAAAGGATGTCACCGATTGCGCCATATTGATGAATGCTATTTCAGGCTATGATCCTGCGGATTCCACATCCGTGCCCGAACATGTACCGGACTATACGTCCTTTCTTGAAAAGGATTTAAAAGGCATGGTCGTCGGCATCCCCAAGGAATACAGCACGACGCAGGGGATTGCCCCGGACGTCTCCCATGCGGTTGAACGTGCGGTTGAAAAAATCGAAGCCCTGGGCGCCGAACCCGTTGAAATCTCTCTGCCTCACACAGAATATGTGGTGGCAGCCTATTATGTCATCGCACCTTCTGAAGCCAGCTCGAACCTGGCCCGGTATGACGGTGTCAAGTATGGATACAGGGACAAAGATAATAACAGTCTTATGGAAATGTACAAAAGCACCCGGTCTAAAGGGTTCGGTCCCGAGGTGCAGCGCCGGATTATTCTTGGGACCTATTCCCTTTCGGCAGGATATTACGATGCATACTACGGCAAGGCATCCCAAGTGAGAACATTGATTGTCAGAGATTTTAACAAAGCTTTTGAAACCTGTGATGTGATTCTGGCACCGGTGGCGCCCACACCGGCCTTCAAATTGGGGGCGATGACCGATGATCCGCTGACCATGTACTTGTCAGACATCTTTACGCTTTCGGCAAATCTTGCCGGAATACCCGGTATTTCCGTCCCCTGCGGATTTTCATCGGAAGGCCTTCCCATCGGACTCCAGATAATGGCAAGACATTTTGAGGAGGGAAAGCTCTTCAATGTGGCATACAATTTCGAACAAGCAACGGATTTTCATAAGAAAAAACCAAAGTTGTAAAAGATTATTGAAGCACGAAGGAACACGAAGATTGGAGTTTGTTGCATTATCAAATAAAGCATATGGATTTATGGGTAGAGGAGATTAAGCGATGAGTATTCAGCCAACAGGGGAAGATTTAAGAAAAGCCGTCAAATGGGTCTCTGATGAAAGAAAGTACAATCCCGGAAAGGAATTAAAAGCCGTCCTTCAAGAGGCCTGTGTAAAATTCGATCTGTCACCCCTAGACGAAAATTTCTTGTGCCGCACACTTCTTGAAAAAACAGAAAATAGTAAAGAGTGAATAGAAAAGAGGAACGAGTGACGCGTAATGGTTGATAAGCGAATTTAACTTGTCACCTATCTCTCGTTACTCGTTGCTTGTCACTGTCTTTTTGCGTATCAATTATGTCTAAAATAAAAATACTCCCTGAAATCCTTTCAAACAAAATCGCCGCGGGGGAAGTTGTGGAGCGCCCGTCTTCGGTGGTCAAAGAACTGGTCGAAAATGCCCTGGATGCAGACAGCAGCCGAATCATGATTGAAGTGGAAAAAGGGGGGCGGTCTCTGATCCGGGTTTCCGACAACGGAACCGGAATGAACCGCGATGATGCCCTTCTGGCACCGGAACGCTATGCCACCAGTAAAATACACAAAGACGAAGATCTGTTTGCAATCAACACCCTTGGTTTCAGGGGTGAAGCCCTGCCGAGCATCGCCGCGGTTTCAAAATTTTCTCTGGTAACCCGGGAGCAAACCTCCCAGGCCGGAACCGAAATTATTGTTGAAGGGGGTACCCTTAAAAAAGTTTCGGAAATCGGCGCACCACAAGGGACCATGGTCACCGTTAAACAGCTTTTCTTTAACACGCCTGCCCGGCGAAAATTCCTAAAGACCGTAAACACGGAGATGGGGCACATTGCAGATGCGGTTTCCAGTACGGCTTTGGGGTGGCCCGGCGTCCACTTCAGGCTTTCCCACAACGACAGATGTGTTAAAAACTGGCCGGCTACAGACAATCCTGCGGACAGGATCGTCGATGTCCTGGGCAGAAACATCAAAGATGATCTCTTGAAAATGGAATTTAACGGAGATGGTCTTTCCATGGCCGGCTGGATGTCTTCTCCCAGGGTGACACGCAGTACATCCCGGGGGATCTACGTCTATGTAAACGGCAGATATGTCCGTGACCGGGTCATCCAGCATGCCCTGTTGGAAGGGTATCATGGCAGATTGGTAAAGGGACAGTATCCGGTGGCCGTCCTTTTTATCCGTGTGCCCTATGATCAGGTGGATGTTAATGTACACCCCACCAAACACGAGGTGAGGTTTGCGCAGCAGAATAAGGTTCATGATACCGTTGCCGGGGTTGTGAAGGATAGATTGCGTTTTTCTGATCAGCCTGGATGGACCCTGAAGAAAACCCGAGAAAGCGGTCCGTCCGCCGGGCAGCCGGGTGTTGCCGAACCTACAACCCATTTCGGAACTCCCGAACAGCACATCAAAGCCCAACATCCGGCATCCAACAACCAGTATCCGGCATCCCCGCTCAAACGGGATCTTGGCCTCATGCCCACCGGCAACCAGACGGCGCTCTGGTCAAGAAAAAGGTTTAGCGATTTAAGGGTGATCGGTCAGTTTCATGACACCTATATTCTCTGCGAGTCAGTTGACGGGCTTGTTCTTATCGACCAGCACGCCGCCCACGAACGGATCTTTTTTGAACG
>JAQBBE010000188.1:0-4591 GCA_032126435.1 Desulfobacterales bacterium
ACCGGTTGTCCGGGCCTGAGGCGCTCGTTTCCACGGATGACCACTTGATCACCGGGTTGCAGACTCCCTTCAACAGCGACACCGCCGTCATAATAGCCGAGGATCTTTACATTCAGCGGCATTGCTTTACCGTCGGCCACCCGGAAAACCATCCTGTTGTCTCCCGCGGTTACGATGGCGTCCTTTGGCACCAGAAGGGCGTTTTTTTTGTCTGGCAGGTTGAATGTAACGATCGCCTCCATGCCGCTTTTAATCTTGTGATCCGGATTTTCAAGGTGTATTCTTACCGGGAAGGTCCTGGAACTGGGATCTCCCTGTGCAAGCACGGAATATATTTTACCTGAAAACAGATCGTTGAATACACTTTGTATGGATACTTTTACGTCACTTTGGGGCAGAAGCAACACCGAATAGCGCTCCGGAACGTTTACGGTTATTCGAATTTTATCAAGACCCAGAAGGGTCACAACAGGCCCGCCTTTGTTTATCCATTCCCCGATCTGCGTGTGTTCTTTTGCGACAAAACCCGAAAAGGGCGCTAAAACCTTTTGTTGATTTATCTCGTATTCGAGAAGATCTATTTCAGCCTTGCGCTGCAGTAATTCCTGGGAAAGTGCCTGATGCGTATAAAAAGCGGTATCATATTGTTTTTCGGCAATACTGTTTGTCTCTTTCAGCCTGCTGACACTATTGAGCTCTTTTTCAGCATTCTGAAGGTTCGCCAGGATTTTTTCCCTGGCAGCAATGGCGCTTTTAAGGCGAAGCCTCACTTCCGTCTCTTTTAAATTTACAAGCACGTCTCCTTTTTTGACGAAATCCCCCTCTTTTGCCGGGAAATATTTAACCACTCCGGACACTTCAGAAGCAACGGTGCTCTCCTCAAAGGCCTCGGTTGTTCCAACCAGGGACACCTGATTGGAAACCGTCTTTTTTTCAACGACGGCAACCCGGACCGGCGTCGGCGGCGGTCCCTTGCCCGGGTCCGGTTCTTTGGCCAATGCGACCGCAGCGGTCAGCAAAAAGACCGCTGCGGCGATAAAGAGATATCGGTGAAAGGACGCTTTGAAATTAAATTTTAACATTCATCACCTCAGAAAAGATGAAGATAACGTATTATTAAAACAAAAAAAATACCAAAACAACATAGCCAAGGTCGTTGGGCATGAAATTTGAGTGTATCTATATTTAAAATTCAGATGCGTCAAGAAATTAACAAAAAAAATTGCTCAAAAAAATTAATGAAACCCCTCGGCATCATATATCTTCTTGCTTGAACAGGATCGTGTGTTATATTGTGATTAAACTCTAATAGTTGCCTTGAATTCAACTTATAAGTGCAACGTTAGGGTAAATTTAATTGATTATATTAAACGCGCTTTGATCGCCTTCAAATGGAAAGGATAAAGATATGAAACTGGCAGTCAGCGGCAAAGGCGGGGTCGGTAAAACAACATTTTCCGCCCTTTTGATACGGACATTGAATGCACAGGGGAAACATGTGCTGGCCATCGATGCGGATCCGGATGCAAATCTTGCGGCGGCACTCGGGATCCCTGATGCCGACAAAATAACCCCCATTGCCGAGATGAAAGAGCTTATTTTTGAAAGAACTGAAGCACGACCCGGCAGCATCGGCGGTTTTTTCAAACTCAACCCCAAGGTGGACGATCTTCCGGACGCGCTTTCGGCGAAAATCGATAACATCAAGCTCATGCGGCTCGGCGGTGTTAAAAAGGGCGGGTCCGGATGCATATGCCCGGAAAGCACCCTTTTAAGGGCACTGATGACCCATATTGTTCTGGCAAGGGACGAAGTGGTGGTCATGGATATGGAAGCCGGCATCGAACATCTGGGAAGAGCAACCGCCTCTGCAGTGGACAGACTGATCGTGGTGGTGGAGCCCGGCCGTCGAAGTATCGATACCGCCGCCCACATTCGAAAGCTTGCATCTGAGATCGGCTTGAAAAATATCGCGGTCGTCGGTAACAAGATCCGGAGTGCCAAAGATGAAGAATATTTAAAAAAGCATCTGCATGGTTTTGAACTTCTGGGCTTTATACCGTATGATGACGCTTTGATAGAGGCGGATTTGGACGGTGTTTCCCCGTTTGATGTGGATTCAACGGCAAAAGCAAGTGTGGATGCCATGATAGCCAAGCTTTAATGAAGCGAAAAAGACGTTACGCCGATAAACCAAAAGTTAGAAAAGTCGGGGTCAGCCTGGGCCGCCGGATCCTCAAAATCAGGCCTGGCGCCGATGCCGAGTTAAAAAGAGTTTTTGCCGACATCGGCGTGCCGGCAAAGAGGCCCTTTAAACCTGACCCGTTTCAGCTTGAAGCCGTATCGGCAATCCAACGATCCGACTGCCTGGTTACCGCTCCGACCGGTGCCGGGAAGACCTGGATTGCCCAGCAGGCCATCGCCCGAATTCACAAAAAAGGCGGAAGATCATGGTATGCTTCCCCCTTAAAAGCCTTGAGCAACTCCAAGTACGTTGAATTTTCCGAAATTTTCGGGCCGGAAAACGTCGGCATTTTAACCGGTGACCGAAAAGAAAATCCTGATGCACCCATCATCGTGGGAACCACCGAAATCCTGCGGAATCAGCTTTACGATGCCATGCATCAGGGGACAACGTTCTTCACCGATTTTGTTGTTCTTGACGAAGCGCATTTTCTGGGCGATGAAGACAGAGGTGTGGTCTGGGAAGAGATCATGATCTATCTTCCTTCCAGGATACCGCTGCTTTTGCTGTCGGCCACCATCGGGAATTCAGGCATTATCGCCGGGTGGCTTTCGTCAATCCGCTTGAAAAAATGCAGGATCGTTGAAGAAACCCATCGTCCGGTGCCCCTTTATCCGATATTTTTCCACCCTTCAGGGACCCTTTTCCCCCTGTTAACGGGGGGCCGTCGAGGAAAGGGCACACTGAACAAGAAGGTGGCGGCGTACGCGAGCAGCAGTCGTCCGGTTCTCCTTGCACCGCCCTATAAACTTCCTCCTTTTGGGGATATTCTGCGCGTATTGAACAAATACCGTCTTCTCCCGGCAATATTTTTCCTCAAATCCCGAGCCGATTGTGACAATGCCCTGGATCTGTGTGCCGACGACCTGACACACGATCCGGACCGAACCGCCGTCCGCAGTCAGAGAATCGAAGAACTTGTGGCCAAAAGTCCTCACATTGCCGGGCACCGGCAGCTGTGGCAACTTGAACACTTGGCTGTGGGCGCCCATCACAGCGGCCAGCTCCCGGCATGGAAACTGATACTGGAAACACTCATGACCGAGGGGCTTCTCGATGCCGTTTTTGCCACCTCTACGGTTGCAGCCGGTGTCAATTTTCCTGCAAGGACCATTGTTTTTTTTAATTCAGACCGGTTCAACGGGCGGGAATTTCTTCCGCTGGACCCCACTGAATTTCATCAGATGACCGGTCGGGCCGGACGGAGGGGAATGGACCATATCGGATTTGCGATGGCAGTTCCGGGAAAATTCATGGACATCCGGCGCATTGCAAAGCTGGCGACATCGCGCTCCGCGGATGTATCCAGCCAGATAAAAATAAACTTTTCCATGGTTCTTAACCTGCTTTTATCCCATACGCCGGACCAGATCGAAGATCTTTTAAGTAAATCCTTTGCAACCTACATGATTGTTAAAGAGAAAAGAAAAAAAGACGGCCGAAAACCATTCAGAGACGAACACAAGAAACTCTGGCTGGATTTTCTGCACCATCTCGATTTTCTGAAAGAAACCGGTTATGTCACCCAAGACGGCGTGTTGACAGCCGACGGCATCTGGGCATCCCAGCTGAGGGTCGATCAGCCGCTGATGACCGCTGAGGGTTTTCGACGCGGGATCTTTCCGGAATCCGATCCTGCGCTGCTTGCGGCCATGACCACACTGTTCGTCAATGAGCGGGAATCGGACGATCGTATGGAGAAGGCGCTCAAGCCAAAAACTCTGCTGGCTGCCTTTGAAGGTGTCCAAAAAGGCCTTCGACCGTTCGCAGCGCTCATGGCGGACCGGGGATTTGAAGTCCGGCCGTTGTTTTTGCGGCCGGCAGCTGCAATTTACGCCTGGGCCGCCGGTCAGCCCTGGGAAAAAGTGCTCGCCATCGCCGAGACGGAGGAGGGAGACCTTGCCATGCTGATTCTGCGGACCGCGGACAACCTGAGACACATCCGGTCCCTTAAACGGGTTTTTCCTGAAGCTGCCCTCACATCGGCAACGTCCATCGATCTTATCATGAGAAGTCCTGTGGCGATGGAGTACGAGTAAAGAAGGTTAAACGACTCAGGTTCAAGGTTCAAAGTTCAAGGTTGAAGAGAGATGAAGCGCGTAAAGGAACCCACAGGAAGCCCTGTACCGTTGAACTTTGAGCGCAAGTAATTCATGGGAGAAGAAAAATATGATTACGAAAACCGTGAATCTTACGGATCATCGCGCAATCCATCAATTCAGGGGAACGGCCGGCAATATTTACATTATTGAAGATCGTCGGAAAGGGGCCACATGCCTTGTGGATTGCGGGATGCCGTCGGATGCCAAGAATCTGGAAGCATCTTTGCAAAATTTTGAGCCCTTA